>JAYVLZ010000140.1:0-5242 GCA_043759175.1 Chitinophagaceae bacterium
ATAAGCCGAGCCTACGGCTCTCTGTTAACTTGATGCTTTAATCAACGGATTGAAATCCGTTGTTACAATATCTGCCGAGCCTACGGCTCTGATATTACCCATCAAAAATCCTTAAGTTGACAGCTTGCCCCGATAAATCGGGGGCTATGGTGAGGACACGAACGGCGCCGCCGACAATAGAGATTTTTGGATATGTGCCAGGTTTAAAATTCATTCATTAAATCTGTTGCAAAAAAAAGATCATCATCAGGTTGGCTTCACTTAACCAAGTCTCTATTTGATCCTATGGTTAGCCCATCAGCAAGAAAAAAATCAAAATTATTTTTTAAAAGACAATCATTGATCTGGTCCCTGCAATCAAATTCATCATGTATTTCAATAGCAATGAATTTTGTTTTGGATAAAAATTCACCTGCTAAAGTCGGATCACTGAATAATTGTTTTTCTGAACCCTCAATGTCAATTTTCAAAATGTCAAGCAGATCAAAATTTAATTGCTTCATTAAAGATGGTATAGAAAACCTTTTTAATGCAGTTGGTGTTGCTGACTCTGTTACACACACTGACCAGTCATTGCCATCCCTGAAATTTCTGTTGATTGTTAAACTGGTATCCCTGTTCCAGACACCTCCGTTAATTAAACTGCAGGCATTAAAATTATTTTGTTGAATATTTTTTTCAAGCATACAATAATTCTGACCATCAGGTTCTACAATTCCGAAATTGGAGCCAGGAAAAATAGTATTAAAAAAAATGGAAGTAAACCCTACATTTCCTCCGGCATCAAGGATATTCAATGGCCGTTTATAATCCTCCTTCTTTTTAATTAGTTCTATCAATGCCTGGTATTCTTTTAATACAAATACCTGATCATATACTGCAAAATCACTGGACGGTGGTTTTCTTATTGTTAACCGGTTTGGCTCATCATTTTCAAAATAAAAGTCGGCTGTATAGGTTTCCTCATTTTCATTTACTAACGTTCCATTAAACCGCTGCAAATGAGTGGTGAGGAAAGCATTTAACTGGTAGTCTTTTGTTGAATAAGGTAACCGCAGTGTTTTTTTTAATTGAAATAATAACAACCGGATTTTGTAAGAAAATGGTACATGTTTTAAATCGGCAAATTTTTTAATCAGTAACATATTACCCGGTAGTTATCCTTTCCCGTTTCCAGTCAATAAAAGTTTTGATCACTTTAGCCGGTATGCCTGCCGCAAGGGCATGTGCAGGTATATCTGCAGTAACAACTGAAGCGGTACCAATTACAGCATTATTGCCGATAGTAACCCCTTTCAAAATTTTAGCATGAGCACCCACCCACACATGTTCATTCAAAATTACATTGGCAGCATGATTGATTCTTTTGCCGGTTTGCATGTCAATAATACTGTGTGAATCTCCTGTGCGTATTTCTACATGTTTTGCAAGCATACAATCTTTGTGTATTTCCAGCAGCGAAGAAGGTTCGGTAACGGCAAGGTGTGCCTGCTCAATGGTTGTATTACTGTGTATGATTAAAGAGCAATGGTCGTCTTCTATCCACAATTCCCCTTCACCAAAAAAACAATTGTCTCCTATAATAATCCGGTGATGATCGCCCCGTATAAAGATGAGGGCATTGTTGATAAAAGTATTTTCTCCAATGATAATTTCATTGTTATTCCCAATGATATCATAGGTAACATTTTTTAAAGTGCCTTTATTATGGATGCTGTTACCGGTACCATTAAAAGGAGATGCTGCCGGGGAAAAAGATTTTTTTATCCTTACTAACAGGTCTCCTATTATGGGTAGGCGTTTAATACTATTCGTAAAAAATGACATGTTACTTATTAAAAATATTTTTAAAATAGTTGTTTAACCTGGCCACAGCCGGTATGTATAACAGTTTAGTTTTTACTATCGAAAACACGGATTCTTTTTGATGGCCAAACCATATTTTTTTTAGATAATCATCTTCATAAATTTTATCAACTTCATTTTTTGCAGGATGTTGTAAAGGAAATGGCAGGGTCTGCAAAGGCAGGCTGGCAATTGGATGATCAGGATAGGCTGTGTGGGTAGCTTTTTCTGTAAAGCCGATATTTTTAACCAGGTTATGAGCCGGGAAGATGGATATTTTTTTGAAATACTGCTGTGCAAAAATCCATTGATAGTCCCAGGTATTTAATTTACCGGATGCAGTGATATCAAAGTAATTTTTCCAGTAATTGATCCAGTTAATATCCAGTGATTTTCCATCTCTTAGCCTGCCGAATAAAAAAAGTTTTTTAAATGTGAGCTTCTTCCATTTCGCCATATTATAATCTATCATTGTTGCCGATCTTCTCCAGGTGGCCCATCCCCACATATTCATAAACCGGGAAAAGCCATAAGAATCATCATTTCCAAAATCATATCCCAGATTGGTACCTCCAATGGAAATAATAGTTGAATCCTGCTTATATCTTTCCAGCAATTGCTCACAATAAGAAAAAAAACTCTGGTCCGGCAGGCAGTCATCTTCCAGTATTATACCCTGCTCCACCTGTTCAAAAAACCATACTATTGCTTCTGAAACGGCTTTCCTGCACCCGGCATTTTCATCCCTTAAAAATGTTTTCACTTCGCAATCCCAGTCAATCCCTTCCAGCACAATGGTTCTTGCAGCACTGCATTCTTCTGCTTCTCCCGGCCTGTTATTGCGTGGGCCATCGGCGGCAACAAATAAATATTTAGGCTGCAGTTTTTTTATTTGCTCAAAAACGGGTGCTGTAGTTTCCGGCCTGTTAAAAATTAAAAATAAGATAGGTGTGTTAAACATGTTTCAAGGCCGGGATGGTAATTATTTTTTGTTTGCAGTTAATTTAAACAGCGCATTCATTTCATCCTCCCATTTGTGTTTCGAAAAATTGGCTTCCACCCTTACTTTACCTGCTCTTCCAAATTCATGCGCTTTTCCAGGGTCGTTCAACAATAACAATATTGCATTTGCTGCATCATGCGGATTTTCAACCGGCACTACCACCCCTGTTACGTTATTTATAACTGATTCGGGCAGGCCCTGCCTGTTTGAAACAACACAGGGTTTTTCAAAAAACATGGCGCCCAATACAGCAATACCATGGCTTTCCAAAATACTCGGTTGAAAATATATTGTACAATCAACATACAATTGTTCTGTATTTTTCTGGTAACCAATAAATTTTATTTGTGGAATATCTTTTACTAACGCTGCACAGGCTGTTAATAATTCCCCGTCTCCGGCCCATAAAAATTCAATGGCATCCTTTGGATATTTTAGCAGTACTTCTTTGCAAACGGTTATCCAAAAAAAAGGATTTTTATAATGTGCAACGGTACCAATGGTTACAATTTTTTTTACCGATGCTGTACCTGCTTCAATATTTTTCAGGCCTGGCTGGTAGTAATTATACACTACTGTTATAAATTCCCTATGCAGCCCTTTTGTCCAGTTTACTAATAAATGTTCTTTGGCACTGTTGGATACGGTGATGACCTTTTTTTTTTTCGAAAGACTCCAATTGAGCACTTTCTTTTTCAGATCATCAAGCGGCTGGGTAGCAATGGTATGAAGTATGTAAAATACTTTAACAGGTGTTAAAAATAAAAACACTAATAGCTCAGGATTATCTACAGAACTTACTACCGTGGCGCACCTGTACTTTCTTACATATTTCCAGAAATACAGGAGTTCTTTTAGTTGATAAATAAAATCTTCCTGGTTTTTTTTATAAAAAACTGTACCGGCAAAACTACTTTTATACAGTTCAAAATTTATTTCCTCAATTGTAAATGGGTATTGAGCCTGCAAGGCCATTACATCCTGATCGCACTGATTTTTTTTTAACATCGCAACAATTGAATAGCCCTTTTTGGAAAGAAATTCAACCAGGTAAAAAAAGTAAGTTCTGGTACCACCGAATTCATCAAAACAGGGCATCAACAAAATTGATTTACTTTTTTTGGGAGTAAATAATAATACCAGGTACCAAAAAATCAATTTAATAAAAAGAAATAAAATGACACAAAACCTCGCTACCATACATTATAGAAATCCAGGGTTATTTTAAGATTATGATTTAATGGCGTTTAGTTAAGGCTGAAATATTATTCGACCCCTTCAGGGTCGTTATAAAACCCGTTGATTAACTCCGGGTTAAAACCCGGAGCTAATCACATTTAACTGCTTCGCAGTTGGAAGAATGTTTAACTAAACGGCATTGAATTAGGATTGGTGAATAGTGAGTGGGCAGTTGTGAGCAAATACTACCACAAACTAATTGAAAATTTTACGCTTAATAAAATTTTTAAGCCGTTTGAAAAAAGTCATCAAATTTAGATACCACTTATTAAAAGTATAAGGCACCAATGAAATATAAATGCAAACCTTCATTTTAAAAAGGTTAATCGTTTCCAGCTTCCAAAGGCCCAGTGATTTGTCGCTGTTAATGCCATCATTTTCTGTACATTCTTCCACAATCAAATCCACAGGCTTACCAAAATAAAAAGGAAATTTTTGCATATTCAGCATACGGCCATATAAATAAAGCCCATCTACATTATGATTGATCCTGCCCGGATTGGTATATGTGCTTACCAATAAATATTGGGCACCGGATTTTCTATAATTCCTGAGAACAGCATAAATATTTGAATACGATAAATGAATAAAGCAATCTCTTGTAAAAACAAGATCCACTTTTGGGATTGGTTCTTTGATGATGTCAATGGTATGAAAAACCACCTGGTACGATTCAAAACTGATCCAGTGTTTTTCAATAAGCCCCGACACGATATCAGCGCCTTCATATTGAATTCCTTTTTCCTTCAGTAGCGGTAAAATTTCTTTCATCCAAAAAAGATCACCGCAGGGGGCATCCAGTATTTTTGTAATGCCATATTTTTCTAACAGCAGGGGAATTTTTTCCCTGATCACCCGTGTTTGCTGCATATTGGAACCCGGGCCAGACAGGGAGTCCGAATCCGACCAGTAATTTTGCACTGCCGCCTGTTCAAATGCCTGTTTTAAATCAGCACTCATTGAATGATTTTTTTATGACTATCCGCAATTGAGTGCATACTTTCAAAATAAATAGTTTTCAATAAAAAGCATGCTTATTCAGACCTCATCCCAACCCTTCTACTATATAACTCTTTAGGCTGCTGCCTTCAGTTTTGCTAGTTGCTTCTCCAGACTCGCCACCTTTGCCTCTATATACTGTTTGCGATTTGTATC
>JAYVLZ010000141.1:0-25898 GCA_043759175.1 Chitinophagaceae bacterium
TTCTACATCATTTAAAATAAAATCTTTGTTTGCCATTGTCGGAAAACTCTCTTCTATTACCACATGCTCATGCGAATAGGTGAGCCCCATTTGCTGTGGTGATATGTCGCCGAGAACAGTTCTTACAAATGACATAGTTTGTTTTTTGACCTCACCCCCAACCCCCTCTCCATCCTTCGACTACGCTCAGGAGAGGGGGCTTTGGACTCTGATATTATAAACAGTTTTTCTTTATTTGATGATTACATTGTTTCTTTTGTTAAATCTGTTTCAATTTTATTTTACTCTCCGCATTTTGCTCAATAGAATTACAACAGTACAAGAGTGCACTTCGTTCCTCAGTGTAAACTGTGCCAATGAAGCTGATAGTAGTACTTCAGCCGGGCTCAAAAAAAATCAAACATTATTTTTCCATCCATCACGATTGGTATCTGCAACTTTATTTGGTATCTCCAATACCTGTCCTGCTTTTAATAATTCATTTCGCAACTGCTGCACATCAATATTTTTTGCATCTGTATCTTTTTGTAAAGACTGCACAGCCGCAAACCCTGCAGCCTGGCCCATGCTCATGGTTTGCGCCATAGAACGGCAACTTGCATGTGCATCATGCGTGGCAGAAAAACAACGGCCAACCACCCAGGCATTGTTACTGCCTGCCGGAACAATCGTTCCATACGGCACGCCATAAATACCTGCGCCTGGTATGTACTCCCAGTAAGTTTCATCTTCGCCATCTTTTCCTTTTCGATGGTCTTCAATGGGTGCCCCACAAAGAAAAATTGCATCGTCTCCAATCGCACCCTTCATACATTCTTCTTTTGTTAATCGATGTTTACCATATACTCTTCTTGTTTCCCTCACCCCAATCTGGTTAGATAAACCGATAATTTTGGAATCTTCATAACCGGGTATTTGGCTGCGAAAAAAATCCTCATAAATGAAAGATTGTTTCCTTCCTTCTATTTCTGCGGATGTAAGTTCATCTATTTTTAATGCACTGAGGCCGCTTACTTTTACTGCCACCGTTGAAATGCAATGGGGCATGCACATTTCATGAGCTGAACCTTCTTTGCGTGGTAATAAATGTGTGTTGTTTTCAAACGCCGTCGCCATTTTTTCTTTCATCATTTTATTACCACCAGCTGCATTAAATTTTTGCTGGTTTACATTGCACATGCGAAAGGTGGTAGTCATGCTTTGTGCCGGTTCTTTTTCTCCGGCAATTTCGCAATCATAACCGGATAAAAAACAAAAGTCTGCATCCCCGCTTGCATCAATCACCCGTTTTGCTTTTACTTTATAAAATCCTGATTTGTTCCAGAAAATGCAGGTTGATAATTCATCTTCTTCATTTATTACATCCACCAACGTTGTATGTAATAAATAATTTATCCCTGCTGCTGTTATCAATTTATCCCACACTAATTTCAAACGCTCCGGATTGTAATTTACACCAGTGCCTGCACCGTATGTATTTGGCCGTAGAAAAACGTCATTGGTTTTATCCAATTCGTTTACCACTACATCAGGCAGGCCACCAACAATTTTTTTTGAATGGTTGCCCGGAGTAAAAAAGCCATAAAATGTATCCAGCATTTGTGTAGATGTGCCACCAGGAAAACCATAGCGCTCCACCAGCATTACAGAAAAATTTTTTTGTGTAGCCGCCGCCAATGCTGCCACACAGCCAGCAGAGCCTGCACCTACCACCAACACATCCGTGTGTGTAAGCAAGCGGAATTTTGAAACATTAAAAATACTGCTCATTGAAATGTATTATTAAAAAGCATTGTACAATTTGAATTCTAAAATATCAATTCAAGGGGGGATTTACCAACCTGGTATCAGTTTCCAGCATTTGTATTTTATAGCCACCGGTGTCAATTTCAGCTTTTTGGAAATGCCAGTTTTATTTTTTGATAGTCACTGCCCGTTACCTGAGTTTTATATAAATAAATTTGTTGTAAACCTTTAAGCTTCTTAATTGCGCAATGCCATTTGCTGTAGTGTGCGTACCTGTAATATTGAGGCATTTCAATTGTACCAGTGTTTTTAATTGTGCTATCCCTTTGTCAGTAACACTGGTGTTTTCTGCATATAGATTTGTAAGGCTGGCGAGTTTTGACACGGCATTTAAAGCTGTATCCGAAATTTTTGTATTAGCAAATTTCCGCCATATCGATTGCTCTGCCAGTGGTGCTAATAATTGCAAATCCTTATCTTTCTAAATAAATATTAAGGGATAATTTCTATAGTAACCACACAAAACATCAACACTACAAAAACGTTCATCAACTGTAACCGGGCCGTCCTGCATTTTTATATAACTCTGCCATGCGGTGTGCATGCTCATCGTAGGCAGCTTCAAATATTTTTGTTGCTTCCTCATTTCCCACAATGGCACCTGCCGTGAGTACTTTAGGCGGTTGCCCTGCTGCTACCAGCAACTCTGCCAGCCGTGCTTTGATGCAATTGATAATTGCCACGCCACCCAATGTAGAGCCAGGGGCCACGGGGGTTTTAAGTCCGTCAATATAAATCATACTATCGCCGGCAGGCGCACCGGTATCAATTACCAAATCTGCAAAGTCCGTCAATTTTTTTCCATCATTTCTTTTGCTGTTTGATTTTTGTAAATGCTGTTGTGTAACGATAGCCACCACTTTTATTTTATGTTGCTGAAATTGTTCAGCCATTTCAATGGGTACTACATTACAGCCACTTGATGAAATAATTAAAGCGGTATCCATTTCGCTCAGGCCAAAGTTTCTTAGTATTCTTTCTGCAAGGCCGGGAACGTTTTCCAAAAACATAGCCTGCCGTTGTCCATTAGCACCCACCACCAAATTGTGAAAGGATAATGATAACTCCACTATTGGATTAAAGCCAGGAAAGGATCCATACCTTGGCCACATTTCTTCCACCATCATGCGGCTGTGGCCGGAGCCAAATATATGCACCATCCTGCCTGCCAGAATGCTTTCGGCAAACCAGCCAGCCGCTGTTTCCATTTCATTTTTCTGAACACTTATCTTTTGGATAATCCCATCACATTTGTGCAGATACTCATCCATTATTGATTTTTCAGGCATCTGTTATTTATTTTTTTTATTAAAAACTATTGCATACAAATTTCAACTCTTTACACAGTAATTGCCTTTTTATTTTATTTAAACAGGCAATCCATTTAATTTCAATTTTTATAACGATACCTTTTGGGTTCGCCTGACCATTATAAGCACTTAAAGTAAATGAAACAGCACAAAGCCATTACACTCCGCATACTTTACTTTCTCTTTTTTTGCTGTACTGCATCCTGGCTTCCACTGCTTGCCGACTTTTGCAAAAGCAAGGGGCTGACAGGAACACAAATAAGCCTTATTCTAAGCATCACCCCGGTAATGATGTTTATTGTTCAACCCTTTTATGGCATGCTGGCTGATAAAATTGGCTATAAAAAAACTCTTGCTATTTCCAGCTTTTTCGCTGCCCTTAGTTACGTCGGTTATATTTACACAAGTGGGTATAGCTGGTTAATTTTTCTCACCGCATTTATGTCTTTTTTCTACAACGCTATTCAGCCGGTATTAGACAGCATCTCATTGCAACTGGTAAAAAAAGATGACCGGTTTTCGTATGGTTCACTTCGCATTGCAGGTGCAGCAGGCTGGGCTTTCACTGGCATTATTACAGGCCAGTTGATTGATCACATCAATATGACTGCTATGTTTTACGTATCCGCCATCAGCATGTTGCTGGTTTTTGTCTTTACTTTTTTTCTGCAGGAAAACACAGGAGAAAAAATTAAAGCTGAAGAAACCGGGTTTAAGCATTTTAAAAATGTTATCAAAAACCGGCAACTGCTTTTCCTTTTGTGGTGCGTTTTCTTAATTTCTACAGCCGCTACTACCATCTGGAATTTTTATTCAATTTACATGAAAGAGAACGGCGCTTCTGCAGCACTGGTAGGTTACGGCCTTTCTTTCCAGGGTTTGTGTGAACTACCGTTGTTTTATTTTTCTGCAAAAATTATTCTAAGGCTTGGGGTAAAAACAACATTGGTGCTTACTTTTTTGGCCACCACCCTCCGTTTATTTTTATACAGTTTAATTAAAAATCCTGTGGCAGCCATTCCCATCGAAATGTTGCATGGTATCTCCTGGTCGTTGTTTTGGGTGGCCTGTGTGGAGTATGTAAATAAACTGGTGGATGAAAAATGGATGGCCACCGGGCAATCATTACTCTATGCAGCATATTTTGGTGCCGGAGCTATTGCCGGTAATTACTGGACAGGTTTTTTACAAGAAGACAGCCACCTGAAAATTTCGGCTATATTTTTACTGAATGCAGGCATTGCGGGAGCAGTATCTATCATGATGGCCGTATTCATGAAGAATAATTTTTCGGCCGCCAAAGCCGTATCCCCTACCTGATGGTATCAACAAAACTTTTTGATTTCAAAGAACTAATTTTAATTAGGGCATGCTATGCAAGCCTGTTATTCATGTTGATATTCCAAACTCCGGGTTAAAACCCGGAGCTAATCACCATTTTTTAACTGTGTTAGGCACCAGTCCACAAAATTTACCACCTGGTCTTCTACCGGCGCATAAGGCCCCGGTCTGTAACCCTGCGTTTCAATACCACGAAAATTATTCTCACAAAGTTTTCCGTCCTGCTCACCGGTTATTTCCCAAAATTGAGTTAACCTTTCTGTTGTATAATCTTTTCCTTCCATTGCATCTTTATCTACCAGCCAGCAAAATTCAACATCGGTTGTAGATGGATTAACAGCCGTAATCCTCATCGTCCAGATATAATCACTCACTGCATCCATCCAAAAGTTGGGATAGTTTACCAGGCCTACCACACCTGCATCATGGTCTTTATGATTACCCATAGGCGTGGAAACTTTTTTTCCATCCACGCTGTAACTTTCTACCCCCGGCCGCAACGGATAACGAACTGCATACGTTGTGGTACCTTCTGCAACTTCAATTAATGCTGTTGCCAATCCTTTTTCATTCCATTGCTTTTGTTTTGCCACTGTTAATTCATTTGTATCTTCTCTTAAGTTGGCGCCAATTACTGCACTGCAATATTCAGGATGTACACCGCCGCAGTGATAACATTCCCGAAAATTTTCTGCCACTAATTTCCAGTTGGCCCTTAAGGTATAATTTTTAATGCAGCCGATTTTTGCATCATTCATTTTAAATGGTGCCAGGTAAGGCGCTAAACTTTTTTGTATGGAAGAAAAATCAGGAGGTGTTTGGGCAAGGCAAATAAAAATTAATCCCTCTACTTCCTGCACAGGTACCGAACGCAGATTATATCCTTCTTTACAAAAATCCTCCGGCATCATCCTTGCACTGAGCAACTTGCCATCTTTATCATACACCCATTGGTGATAAGGGCAAATTAATTTTGCTGCATTTCCTTGCTCCTGCAAACAAATGGCGGAACCCCGGTGGGCACAAGTGTTGTAATGAGCAAATACTTCAGCATTGTTTCCACGAATGATGATGATTACATCTTTTTGCAAATGATATAAAAAGTAATCGCCTGGCTTTGGTATTTGGGCAGTATTACCTGCATATAACCAATTATTCTGCCAGATAGCTTTCCATTCAGCATCAAAAACTTCCTGGTTGGTATAAAAAGGTTGTTCAAGACTGTAGCCTGATTTATAATTTTCGATTAACGTTTTTATGGATGAACTATTCATACAATATTTTTTTGCATCACGTAACTTGCAGCTCCAATTGCACCGGCCATATCACCATAAACAGCTTTTACTATTTGTGTTGTTTTACCGCCCGGTTGCCACTCAAACTGTTTCATAAATTTATTTAATGGTTCAAATAATTCATCACCTGCCTGCGTAATGCCCCCGCCCAGCACAATTATTTCCGGCGATAAAATATTAGCGATAGAAGCAAGTCCTGCGCCCAGTTGCCGAACCGATTTCATCCACACTTCTTTTGCAAAGACATCACCGTTTCTATAAGCATCCACCAATTCATGAGTGGAAGTATATTTGCCTTTGCTTCTTTTTTCCACCGTGCAATTACCAAAACATTCCTCCAGGCTGCCAGGCATACCCGTTACATCACAATCACCTTCATCATTAATAACCATGTGGCCAAAATGACCAGCTTTGTTCATAGCGCCCTGGTAAGGCTTGCCATCAATCAATATTGCACCACCTACACCGGTGCCCAGGGTGAGCATCACCACATTTTTTTTATTTTTTGCTGCGCCAAATTTTGCTTCCCCCATCATGGCCGCCACTGCATCATTCAACACAAAAGTGGGTGAGTGCAAAAAATCTTTCCACTTAAAATTTTCCAGGCCCTCCATTCGTCCAGGCATGCAGGCAATAGAAGTATTATCATCATTGGGTAACCCAGGAGCCGATAATCCAATTTTTATTTTTTCTGTTTTTAATACTTGCTGCAATTCTTTTACTGCTGCTGCTACAGCATTTTTCCAAACGCTGCCATCACCATCATTAGTTGGCTGATAATTTTCATGCAATATTTTTCCGTTAGCATTTATTGCAACTGCCTTAATTCTGGTGCCACCAAGATCGATGCCTATGGAAACCGCACCCTCCTTCTCCTGCATGGAGGGGTGCATCAAATCATCGTTAACCATTTTATTTTGCATATCAACTATTTATTCTTTACCTCACCCTCCTTCTCTCCGTAAAGAGAGGAAGCGGTACTTTAAATCTTTAATAAATATTTTAACTTCCATTTCAACAAAAAATCTTTAATGAGTATCAAAGCCTATTCTTCATCTCCTTCCCCGATACTTCGGCTATGCACAGTACGAAGGAGCGGTGTTTTAAATCTTTAATAAACATTTTATCTTCCACTTCAACAATTGTTCTTTCATAAACAAAATGCCAGAACCATGCTAATCAGCAAACACTTCAAATTTTTGTACTCTTCGTAAGTCCTCCTTCGGGGGATTTAGGGGGCCACTGTCCATCCTCCATCTACTGCTATTACCTGACCCGTTGTAAATTTTGATTGTTCACTCATAAAATATATTGCCAGTCCGTCTAAATCTTCCGGTTGTCCTATTCGTCCTCCATCCAATGGTTGTTTTGATTTGATAAAATTTAAAATTACCTCATCGTTTGCTGCCCGCTGCGCCATGGGTGTTTCTACCAGTGCCGGTGCAATTACATTGATGCGGATATTATCCTTTGCATAGTATGCCGCAATGGATTTTGTAAACCCAATGATGGCGGCTTTTGCAGCCGCATAAGCATGTGTACTAAAAAACTGTGGCGATGGTGAATATCCCAATACCGAACCCATGTTTAAAATGGTGCCTCCTTTTTTCCCACGGGGTCCTTCGGATGTTTCCAGGAATTTTTTTACTGCCGCCTGGTTGGATAACATTAACGATGTAAGATTTAATTCCATCGTTTTATTCCATCCATCTAATGTTAACTCATGCAAAGGACCGTCTCCCATTTTCCTCCCACTTCCACCTGCTACATGATATAAACCATCAAACCTCCCAAATTTTTGGATGCACAAATCAATTGCATTGATTGCTGTATCGGGATGTGTTGCATCGCCGCTGATAGCTGCTGCATTGTTACCCAGACTATTCTTTGCCTGGGATACACTGTCATCATTTCTGCCCACAACAATAACATTAGCACCATTTACAACAAATGCCTTTGCAGCTGATAAGCCAAGACCAGTGGTACCGCCGATGATTACAATATTTTTATTTTCAAGTTGCATGATTATTTTATTTCTATTGCAGCGGTTTTGTCTTACATAAATTATTTTATCTTTCTGATATCCCCAAAGTGGCCCGTTGATACATTGGTACTATACCACCGGAAATTTAAACTTGCTTTTCAATTTTATTTTCATTCCGGTAGCAGAAGATTTTCTTGCCGCTTCAATAATTTCCAGTACATGCAGTGCATGTTCAACATTTATTCTTGGTTCGTTACCTGTTATAAGGCTTTCACCCACAACATTTGCACCTTCCTGCCATTCATATCCGCCTTTATCGGTAGAAAATAATTTGGCCGGCTCAGTCTCTGATGTATCCAATACCACACCATTGGTTTCCCAGTCGTAACCTATCAGCCGCATATTACCCTTATCACCGTAAACCTGTATAGAATGTAATTCCTGGGTACCCGCCACATGGCCATGAGGGTCAAAAAAATTAAAACCACACATTACATGGCTGATTACATTGTTATCATGCTCTAATAAAATATGTGCATTATCTTCTGCCTCCACTTTTATTTTTCCCTTATCATCAACCGTACGTTCCCGCTTTACAATACTCAGCATGGCCATTACACTTTTGGCTGGCCCAAGCAGCCCCGTTAGTGTAGCCATATTATATACACCAAGGTCGGGCATGCTGCCGCCGCCTTTTTCATAAAAGAAGGCACTCCATGTGGGACCGGTATGTCCGTATTGACCATGTGCACTTGCTATTCTTCCCAACTTTCCCTCCTGAATTGTTTTGCTCATAAATGCAAACTGCGGACTGTTAACCACCGCAGGGGCGCCCCACAAACGTAACTTTTTACTTCTTGCCAAATCCAATAATGCTTTACCTTCTGCATAGGTATTAGCCATTGGTTTTTCGCTCCACACATGTTTGCCTGCCATTATTGCTTTCTTATTCAGTTCACCATGCTTCTGCATGTCGGTGGTGGTTACCATCATGTCAAAAGGAACGCCTGCCAGCATTTTATCAATATGAGGATAAGTGGCCGCATTTACATTGTATTGTTTATTCTGATTAACCGCTCTCTCATATTTAATATCACACAGGCTTACCACTTCGATGAGTGATGAAGACATTAATTTAGGGATATACCGGTTGCTTACACTACCGCATCCAATTAATGCTACTCTTAATTTTTTATCTGCGGTTGTTAATGCCCAGCTTTCTAATGATGAAAGCAATACGGCTGCACTGGCCATGGCAGTGCGTTGTAAAAATTGCTGGCGGGATATTTTTTCATTCATAACAAAACATTTTTATCGTTTATAATTATTATGTACTTCGCTTTTGTAATTCTATTTCGCTTTATTGGTCTGGCCTAAGGCGAGACACTGTTTTACTGCTTGAATTCTATTGAACGCCTTAAATTCTTGTCTTTATTTATTTTATCAACCCTCTTTTCTGCAACCGCCGTCAGGGTTTGTAACCGCTGACGGGGTTACGCTACTTTCCGTTTACAAATAGTTTTTTTGTTTTTCCCAATTGTTGAATTATCATTAGTGTATTCACCCATTCCTCTATATTTTCGTCATAATCCAACTGCAATCTTTTTGTAACAGCCGTTCTCATATCTGTTTTAAAAATTTCAGGCCCATAAATGGCTCCCACAAATGCGCCAAGAAATTGTGGATAGGTGTCATGATCGTTACCCCATTCAATACAAAGTTGCATAGCAGCCAATGGATCGTATTTACAGATTTTTAAAATAGAAAAAACAACAAGAAATGGAACCTGTGCTTCCCACTTGGTAGTGTACATAAATTCTTTATCGAGCAATGCAAATAGTTTTGCAGGGGAACCATTGGCTTCTTTTACATATAAATCAGAAAGGCTAAGCCAGCGTTGCACCTGTCTTTCACACCAGGGTACTTTTGAATAATCATAAGGGTCGGTATTTTTCATTGCATCAAAAACCTTATTCCATAATTGTTCGTTGGTCATTTTTGCAGGGTCAAGTGTTAAGGCAACTGATATGCCTGCAACCGAAGCTGCCACCATGTCTTTTGCAAAACCAATATCGAACCAGGCAGTATTGTAAGCAGCAAGATATGCTTTCTCCGGTTTGCCGGGATACAATGCCGCCATGGGTGTTAATGCCATTTGTCCATAGCAGGTTGGCAATGCATTCCATATTCTTTCTACTGGATATGCTTTACCAATTTTACGGTTGCCCATCATCCAGTTGATGGCTTTGTACGATTCATCCAGCCATTGCGGACATAAGGTATCATAACCGGGATGGGTTTTTATTATTTTTGATTTTGACCAATCTAAATATGCCTGTGCAGAATTTTTTTCTGTAAGCGGCCACTGATTTTTTTGCAACGCTGTACGCAGCATGTACATTAAAATCATTTTATGACGGCTGTCATCTGTAACTGTTCCGGGAGGAGCATTTTCAGTCCAGCTACCATACGATTGCACATGAGGGAGTATGTATTTATATTCCCTGAAATACATTCTTTCGCTTGCAGCTTTTAATTCGGCGTCATTTATTATATCATTGGTATCAGTCCACAATTTTGGAGGATTGGGTGAAGCCTGTATTTCCGGATGGCCCTGAAATTCTATTGGTCCGCCAAGTGCATCGCCTAATAATGTTCCTGTGATGAGGCCCTTGATTTTATTCCGCATAAAATCATCTGCTGTTTTTTTTTGCTGTGCAGCAAGCTGCATGACAAAAAAGAAAAGTGCAGTTAGTATGATGCTATATTTTTTCATATACATTTTTAATGCCCCGTTAAAAAACCTATAAGGTCTGCCGTCCGGCATGGCAGTGCCGCAAGACCTTACAGGTTTACTGCCATTGCAGCATGATTTTATTTTCTGAATTTGTAATCGTTATTATTTTTTGAACTGCTTTTATCTCACCATTCTTTAAGTTGTTGAAATATCCTTTGTCATAAATGTCTTCCAAATACTTCATCCCGTCAATAATTTTTACCGTGCCTTCTGCTATTATCCTTTCTTCATTGTTCACTTTTATTTTAGCAAGCGTTTTATCAAAGCCATGAAAAATGATTTGCAGGTGACGGAAATGTGATGCATATTTTCCTTCCTGTTGCTGAATGATGAATTGCTTTTGTGCCGGATTAAAAATTAGTTGTTTTTTACAATACTCATCCTGCTTATACTTCATGGTAGCGCCATCGTCTTCATAGTAAGTAAAAGTGTTTTTTCCATCACCGTTAAAGACATGAATGAATAAAGTATCTGTTGGTGATTCTTTTGTTGATTGTACAATGCTTTGCATGGGTATGATGGCAGATGTTTTTGCATACAATGGAATTTCGTAAATGGGTAATTGTTTTTGCAGTTCCTGCTCACCATTTAATAATTCATCATTGTACAGGTTATACCATTTGCCTTTGGGTAAATAAATTTTCTTGTTAGTTTCCTGTGGCGTTACTGGTGCAGCCAAAATATTATCGCCAAATAAAAACTGGTACTGGTAAATATTATCATACACTTTATCATCAAAAGGATAATTGATACAAAGGCTTCGGGCAATGGGCATGCCTGTTTGCGATGCTTCATAAAAAGCAGCATACAAATATGGCAGCAGACTGTACCTCAATTCAATATAATTTTTTGAAATGGCTTCGGCCTCATCACCATAAGCCCAGGGCTCACCTGCTGGTCCGCCGCATCCTTTATGATTGCGGCAAAAGGGGGAAAACACACCTGCCATAATCCAGCGGCTAAATAATTCTTTTGAGCCATCACCAATAAATCCCCCAATATCATATCCGCAAAAAGAAATACCAGAAAGCCCCATTTGATTATTCAGCAACACACCACTTAGCAAGCCTTCATCGCTGGCTGTATTATCGCCACTCCAAACTGCCGAATACCTTTGCACACCGGCAAAACCTGAACGGGTGAGAATAAATGGACGCCGTTCTTTTGAGTTTTGCAAGGCCGCTTCATAACTGCTTCTTGCCATTTGAAAACCGTACACATTTTTTGCTTCCAGTGCATTGGCTTTTTTGCCATCAAAATCAAACAACAAATTATCAGGCAAATAACTTCCGCCCAGTGCAGGTTCATTCATATCATTCCAGTAACCATGTATGCCATTGTCAGGCAGCCATTTCATTTTATCTTTCCACCATGTTCTTGTTTTGGGATTGGTAAAATCGGGCAGGTAACATTTAACTGGTGCAATTTCTGTTTCAAATAAACTGCCATTGCCATATTTTATAAACACATCTTTTTTTAATCCATCAACATAAGAATGATAAGTTGAGTCAATGGCAACACCAGGATAAACTGATGCAGTTAATTCAATATTTTGTTTTGCAAGGTTTGCAGCAAGAGCTGGCATATCCGGGAACCTTTCTTTATTAACCCTGAATGGTTGATAGACCAGCTGGTAATCTGCATCCAGCACAATACAGTCAATGGGTATTTTTTTCTTTCTGAAAGTTTCTGCAATCCATTGCACTTTTTCCTGCGGATAATAAGTACAACGGCTCTGGTGATAACCCATGCTCCACACCGGTGGTAAGTTCATACGGCCGGTGAGTGATGTATAAAGTTCTAAAATCTTTCCAACTGATTCACCATACATAAAAAAATAATCTGCATCACCGCCATCCATATTTACGGAAGTAAAATTTGGTGTGGATAAACCAAAATTGAAAAAACTTTTATAGCTGTTGTTATAAAACATTCCATACTGCTGCTGGTGATGAATGCCAATATAGAATGGCACACTGATATACATGCTCAGTCTTGGATCGCCGTATTTGTAGGTGTCTGTATTATTGAGTGTGATACCCGTTCCTCTTTTATCCAAATTACCCAATGCTTCACCCATTCCAACAAATCGTTCTCCCTGCTGCAGTTTTTTATATACACTTGTTTTATCGCCGATGAAGGTTGTTCCAAAACTTTCGCCTTTTACATCTTCATTTATTATTTCCCCATTTTTATTTTTAAAAATTATTCTAAAGGCTGGTTGTTTTTCTATTTCGATATTGATGGCATTGGTGGAAATAAAAATAATTCTTTGTTTTTCTGAAATGCTGATATTATTAAAAGAAGGAATTGTGTTATCAACTAATGCATAAGAGAAATTGCGGAACGCTTTATCTTTTGAAACCCGTACCCGGATGATGTTATCATTATAAGCATGGATATCAAAAATGGCTGAGGTTGTTTTGCCTTCAATACCGCCGGTAATTTTTTTATAAGAAATTATTTTGCCGATGTTTTTTGTTTGAGCAGATGCTGAAAAGGAAAGTGCAATAATGTAAATGATGAATAAAGAAAAACAGATGACAGACTGCCGGATAGTAGCGGAAAGCCCGGTGAAGCCAACCCCGTCAGCGGTTGCAAACCCTGACGGCGGTTGAAGCATAGGCACTGTGCCGGACTTGCAGCGAATAGCTGGAATAAAAGCTGGATAATGCTTTAAAGGTTCACAGCTCCATGACCTCACCCTCATTCCCTCTCCAAAAGAGAGGGAGGCCCAGCTTCGAAAGTTTATTTTACATTTGTAATTAAGCATTTCAGCATTATATTTTCAATCAACAAGTATTTAACCTCTGCGCTTTCACCTCACCCTCCTTCTCCCTCTCCTTAAGGGAGAGGGAGCGGTACTGTTCATCTTTAATAAACTTTTTATTCTTCCACATTTTTATTTGTTCTTTAATCAACAATAATTAATCCACTCTGAACTTTTGTAAAGGGTTCCAAATTCTCAGGCTCTTGTCTTTAAGCCCTCCTTTGGAGGGTGGGGAGGCCTTTAATCTTCCACATCGTCATTATTTCTTTATTCAACAATTATACAATCAGACTGCTGCTTTGCAATCTTTCATTTTTCGTCTTTTAAATAAGGACTTTTAAATCCTAATTTCTTTAACCCATTTTGTATGTCCGGAATTTTCATAAATAATTTCCACAACAATCCTGTTCTGTAATTTTCTATCATCACTACAATTGGTCCCTGGTCTATGGCGAGATGTGTTTTTGCATACCAGTTTTTTTCTTCACTGAAGCCATCCACAAAACCATAGTCGCTCCAAATTTTATCACCAAGATCATAATAAAAATGTTTCAGCACTTCCATACTTTCTTTTGGTGTGTAAGGGAATGCACTCAATGCTGCGGTGGGTTGTATCACACCCAAATCTTCTTCGGGGCAATGTGCTACATAACCTTTGTAACTATCGCCGGCAGTGAGGCCCCAGCAATTTGCTCCATAGCCTTTATATTTTTTTGGATTTTCAATGCACCATTGGCGGTTGATTAAAGTGTGATTGGTATTTTGTTCTAAATAGTTAGTATGCCAGTCCGTTAATCCATGCGGATCAATTGTCATAAAACTATATTGAGAAATAAATAAGGGCCCGCCATATTCAAAACCCAATGGCAACTTCATGCCATAATAAATTTTATCATTTTTGTAATTGGTGCTGCTTACAAACCCATTAAAATAAACTGCCGGTTCAATGCTGTGATAAGGTGATGATGCCGCAAGCAGGTAAGTGCCTAATCCTTCATTCCATCCTTTGATGGGAAAGTTCATATCAAAATCATTATTGGGGCTCCAATGCCAGTATAATTTTTCGTTGCCGCCAGCGGTGTGCCATTTAAAATTTGCCGTTTCCCATAATTGTGTAATGCGTTTACGTAAATATTTTTCGGTAATGTTATCACCATCAAAATATTCTCTTGCACATAAAAAACCCGAGAGCAGGTAAGCCGTTTCCAATACATCCGCACCATCATCCAATCTTCCGAAAGGAATGGCTTTACCCGTTGTACCATTCATAAAATGCGGATAGATGCCATGATAACTTTCGGCCAGCAGTAAAAAGTTGATCATCTTCACCAATCTTTTTGCAGCCGTATCTCTGCCGATCCAGTTTCTGTTTACGGCAACAATCGTTGCCATAATTCCCATTCCTGTTCCTGCCATAGCACAGGCATCAGGGCCATATGCATTGCTGCTGATATTGGGTTGATCGTATGCTTCATCAATCCAGTCCCAGTAATATTGTCCATACACGGTGTTATCTCTTTCTCTTGACAACCCACTTACCGGATGTGCATAGTGCCAGAAGTAACGAAAGGTTTGGCGTTGCACTGTTTCTAATAATGCTGTATCGGATAAACCTTTGATGATGCCAACAGGTGCAATGCTGTCGGGATAAGTATGAGTTGGTTTATTATTTTTTTGAGCACTAACCTTAGCGGTGTTGCTAATAAAACAAACCAGTAGTATTAAATTTATGTATTTCATCATTCTTACTTCATTGTTGTTTTTCTGTTATTGAAAAGAGTTAATTAGTATGTTTCAATACATTCATATTTTTTCCAAAAAGCAAATCTTTGCTCGTCATCCCTAAAGCCGGATTCTCTTTTAAAAAATTACCTCTTACTGTTGATGCAGTATGTTCAATACTTTCGGGGCACCAGCCAGGTGGTTTTATAATGTATAAAAATTTATTCTTAAAGCCTTTTGCATTTTTTACATCTTTAAACAGCAAAACAAATTCTCCAAAGTAAAAATCCATAAAGTTGCCCGTTTCCATTTTACGGGTGATGCCATATTCTAATTTTACTTCATCACGTTGCGGCTGCAATGTACCAAACAGCCAATCCCAAAAAGGAAGAAAGGTGCAAAAATTTGTATCCATATACAATGGATTTTTTGCATGGTGCACCCGGTGATGAGATGGTGTGATAATAAAATGATGCAGAAATCCTAATCTGCCTTTTTTAAATGAACGTTCACCGGCATGAATAAATGTACCCCAGGAAACTTCTATCGCCATTATTACTAATAACATTTTTGGTTGTACACCCAATAGCATTAATATTATTAATTGCACAGCTGATGTATAAAAGCCTTCTGCAAAAAAATGCACCCATGCACTTGTCATATTTAATTCTTCCGGCGCATGATGCGGAGAATGTAAGCACCAGAATAATCTTATGCGGTGTGCACCATAATGCCACACCCAGGTAGATAATTCCCAAACAAAGTATGCATATATCCAGCTATACCATGCAAAATTTGTAGTAAATAAAGAAAGCGGCTGAAAGAATGGCTGTACTTTCCAGAATATATCAAGCAAAATTATTTTACCCAAAACTTCACCAAAATAATTAGCCATGAAAGTGAGCTTATACCGCTTCACCACTTCATTAAAAATAATTTTCCATTTGGCATAATTCCATTCTGTATGCCTTTCTCTTTTTATAACCTCAATAAAAAGCAAAACAATTTCAGATATATAGAAAAAAGAAACAAGAGACAACACAACAGCCAGCACACAATTGTAATATTCTTTATCACTGAGATGTTTGGAGAAAGTTTCAATAAAACCCTTGCCCTGCATGGTTTTCCATACATACTCACCGAAACCAACAACGAGATAATATGCCGTATAGAGAAACACAAAAATGAAGATTGCATTTTCCAGGTATTTCCAAATCCTCAATAATGATTTTGCGAATGGCATTTTTTTATTTGAATTGAGTA
Source organism: Chitinophagaceae bacterium (assembly GCA_043759175.1). Classification (GTDB taxonomy): domain Bacteria; phylum Bacteroidota; class Bacteroidia; order Chitinophagales; family Chitinophagaceae; genus Ferruginibacter. The sequence goes on from JAYVLZ010000141.1 coordinate 16,289, forward strand.
CTGCTAAATCCTAACTTCTTTAATCCATTTTGTATATCCGGAATTTTCATAAACAACTTCCATAGCAAACCTGTTCTGTAATTTTCAATCATCGTAATAATCGGTCCCTGGTCTATTGCCAAATGTGATTTTGCATACCAATTGTGATGAATGCTGAATCCATCTGTAAAACCATACTTACTCCATATTTTATCACCCATTTCATAATAGAAATACCGCAGGGCTTCCATACTTTCTTTTGGTGTGTACGGCATAGATGAAATGGCTGCAGTGGGTTGAATAACGCCACGATCATTTTCGGGGCTGTGTGCTACATAACCTTTATAACTATCACCTGCAGTGAGTCCCCAGCATTTGGAACTGTAACCTTTATATTTATTGGGGTTCTCTATACAATATTCCCTGTTGATGAGTGTATGATTCTTCCCCTGCAACAAATAATCGTTGCCGAGTGAATCTGTTAAGCCATTCGGATCAATGCCCTGGAAAGTATATTGCTCAAAAAATAAGGGGCCGCCTTTGTCTTTATCATAATTACCGAGCGGTAATTTATAACCATAATATTCTTTGCCATTTTTAAAACCCGGGCTGCCCACCCATGTGCCATTATACACCTCTTTAGAAATAGAATGAAATTGAGATGATGCCGACAGGATATAAGTAATCAAACATTCATTATAACCCCACACCGGGAAGTTCATATCAAATCCATTGCTGGGGCTCCAGTGCCAGAATAATTTATTTTGATTGTTGCTATGCCAGTTCCAGTTTGCTGCTCCCCACATCTGATTTATTCTTTTCCGTAAATAAACTTCTCTTGGGGTATTGCCTTTAAAATATTCTCTTGCACATAAAAAGCCCATGAGCAAATAAGATGTTTCTACAATGTCTGCTCCATCATCCAGCCGGTCGAACTTAATTGTTTTTCCGGTTCTCCCATTCATAAAATGCGGATAGATACCATGATAACAATCTGCATTGATCAGGAAATCGGCAATCTTAATTAATCTTCTGATCGCTGTATCTCTTCCAACCCAGCCACGTTCTACTGCAACAACTGTACTCATAATGCCAAAGCCTGTACCGCCGATGGCGCCTGCATCAGGGCCAAATATTGTTTTACTAAAATTAGGTTCGTCCCATGCTTCGTTGATATAATCCCAATAATGTTCTGCTAAAACAGTATAGCTTCTTTCCAATGCCAAGCCGCTTACAGGGTGTGCACCATGCCAGAAGAAACGGAAGGTTTGTTTTTGTACCACTTCCAGCAATTGATCATCGGTTAAGTTTTTGATGATACCCACAGGGGCAATGCTGTCGGGGCCATCGCCGTATTTTCCTTTGGTGAGGGATAAGGATTTTTGTTGTGCAAATACCATGTTTACTGCAAGCAATAAAACTATTGCAGTGGAAATTTTTTTTATCATCTCTTTGTTTTATTTTTTTGTTACAGGCATTTGAGCTTTGATGCAGCTGCATTGGCGACGCTCCGTTCAACATTTTATCATTGGTCATCTTTGTCCACCTATCTTTTACCTCAACCTCCTTCTCCCTCTCCTAAAGGAGAGGGAGCGGTGCTTTTTACCATAACCAAACATCATCACTTCCAAATCTTCATTTAATCTTTAACCATCATGTACAGCCACTCTCTGTTATTTTAAAAACTGCCTTTAATTCGCAGGTTCCAAAGTCCCCCTTCGGGGGATTTAGGGGGCTTTTCCTTTGGGGGCGGAGGGGGCTGCCCACACATTCAAAAAATTATATGGCAGCTCAATAACCACTTTGTAAAATTTTGATGGCAGCCTGCTTACATCAATTGTTGCTTTGCAGTTTCCAACAGGTACCGTCTTCATCAATTTGTATTCGTCCTTTTTCCCTTCTTTAAAATGATTAGTGGTGGTAATCCATACTTTTGCCATGCCTGTTTTATCCATTACATCCCATGAAATATTCATTACATTATTTTCGACTGTTGCCTTTACATTTATGGCAGATAATTTTCCGGTGAGTGAAACACCATCTACTTCCATCATCTTTTCTTTTGGCACTTTTATATTGAGAAATTTTACCAGTGAAGGCATGATGTCAACAATACCGGGTTGCCCTTTTTTAAAATAGCTATTCAATCCTTTTGCATTGGTAGCAATCCAGGTGGTTCTTTCTCTTTCACTCTGACCGCCGTGATGATAGCCGTTGTCCTCTCTGCCATGATCGGTGGTGATGTAGATATTCCATTCCTCATTAAAAATTTTCTGGCGGTATTCAATAGCATCCCACAAACGTTTTAATTGTGTATCCAAAATTTTTACAGCCCTGGTTAATGAATCGCTGTTGCCGTGGCGATGGCCCATTTCATCAGTATATTCTAGATACACCCATGATAAATTAGGTGCATCTTTCTTAATTGACTCTGATGCTTTATTAATTACGGCTTCATCAATTACGTTATAGAAATCACCGTTGGTATCATGCGGATAATTGACGGTGTCTAATTCCATTCCATCAAAAACAAAATCGGGTTGCAGGTTGCCTGCCGCTTTTGCATCGCTGCCAATCAGTTTCGTCCTGTTATCTAACCAGGTTGAAAAAATGCCTGTTTTCTTTTTGGGGTATTGCGTTTTAAATAATCTAAAAATATTCCAGTAGTTATAATTGGGCGCTTCAATTTCGTTGCCCCATACGTTGTGTTTGTTTACCCATGTGCCGGTAAGCAGGCTGTTATAACCTACCGCAGAGATAGTTGGAGTTTGTGAGTACCCATCTTTTTCTCCACCCACATAAGCCCTTGTGTAACCGCCTTGTTTTGAAATTTCTTTTAATGCAGGCATGGGCAGACTTTCAATTAAATCAGCAGGAATGCCGTCCGCAATTACAAAAATGACTTTGTGGATTTTTTGGGCCAAAAGGTTGCAGGACAGCATTAAGCAAATTATAATCAGCACATTTATTCGTTGCTTCATCAGATGGCAATTACATATTTAAGTGTAAAAATCAGTGGCTAATCGTTTTACCAAATGTAACAGACATCATAGAAACAAACCACTACTATTAACAAACAAACCTGTACTTTTTTAGCAAAAACAGTTTAATTTTTAATAGTTTTATCATATAAAAATATCTGCCACATATGAAGCCGACACTTGAACACCTTCCAAGAGAAAAAGACGAGTCGTTTGTAGTGAAATATTTCGACTATAAATATTATCCTACACCCTGGCATTATCACCCGGAACTGGAAATTGTGCTGGTAACAGAAAGTACCGGCAAGCGGTTTATAGGCAATCATATCTCAGATTTTAAGCCTGGCAATCTTGCTTTTTTGGGGCCCAATATTCCACATACATACAGGAATGAGGATAAATACTATGAAGACAATTCCTTACTAAGAGCAAAATCAATTGTCATTCATTTTAAAGAAGATTCTTTAGGAAATGATTTTTTAAACCTTCCTGAAGTGCATATACTAAATAAATTAATTGAACAGTCGGCTTATGGCCTGGAAATAACAGGTAAAACAAATCAAAAGGTTAGTAAGAAATTATTTGACATTGTTTCATTTTCTGGTTTAAAAAAATGGCTTTGCCTGGTTGATATATTGCTTGATATTGCTGTGGCCGAAAAAGATGCAGTGCCAATTACCCACTCCCCGTATGTGGGATATAATGAAAAAGAATCTACCCGGTTATGTAATGTATTTAACTGGGTGGTGGCCAATCTTGAAAACAATATGACCCTTGCTGGTGCTGCACAAATTGCACAGATGAATGTAAATGCGTTTTCACGTTTTTTTTCACTGCGTACACGGAAAACATTTTCTGAGTTTATAAAAGAACTGCGGCTGCAAAAAGCGGCAAAGCTGCTGATAGAAAGTGAACTGCCCGTAACGAAAATATGTTTTGAATGCGGGTATAATAATATTTCAAATTTCAACAGGCAATTTTTAAATTACTACCATATGAACCCTGTGAAATACAAAAAAGGGTTTCTAAAAAATATTGATGCATGATGATTGGTGAATGGTTAATTGTGAATTCACTATTGACAATTCATGTTTAACTAAACACTAACGGTACCTGTCTGTTTGTTACTTATTTTTTTCTGCCTCCAATTTTTTCAGCCCGGCAATTATTTCTGGTGAGCTCATAAATAATTTCCATATCAACCCAGTTCTGTAATTTTCTATCATCACTGTCATAGGTGCCTGGTTGAGCCCCATATAAATTTCAGAACACCAGTTGTTGGTTAAATCAAAAGCATCTTTAAAACCATATTCTCCCCACAAAAATTTTCCATAATTGAAATAATAATTCTTCAGTGCTTTCAATGCTTCTTTTGGCAAATAGGGAAACGAGCCAATGGCCCCTGTTGGTGTTATTTTGCTATTGTCTCTTGATAGTACAGGCTCATCAGGAAAATAATAATTGGGTCCGAGGCTTGCTGTTAATCCCCATGCACTGTCACCATACCCTTTAAAATGATTGGGATTTTCTACACAATAGCGATAATTAATTGTTGCAATATTTTTATTATTGATAAAATAGTTGGTGTATTTGTCTGTAAGCGCATGTGGGTCGTAGCCCATAAATGAGTAGTGTGTAAAAAACAATGGACCTCCGTTTGACACACCTACATCTAATTTTACGCCGTAGAAAGTTTTTCCGTTGCGGTACATTGCGCCATCTGTGGTTTGCCCCCAACCCTGCCGGTATTGCACGCCGGTACTATCCTGGTTTGCCCATCCACTGTAATACATGCCTGCAGGAACTGAATGTGTGGGAGATGCGATGGCCAGTAAATAAGTTACCATCGTTTCGTTCCAGCCAATTAAAGTATGGTTGATAACCCATGCCTGATCGGGAGACCAATGCCAGTATAAAAATTTACTGTTAGGATTTTGTTTAAACCAATCCCATTCAATTTTTTTCCAGATAGCGGTAATTTTATCCCTTATCATTTTCTCCTTTGGATGGTTACCTGAAAAATATTGTCTTGCTGTTAATAATCCTTCCATCAGGAAAGATGTTTCAACCAGGTCTGCACCATTATCTTTTTGCCCAAAAAATGGTTCCACTTTACCAGTTGGCCCATCAATAAAATGAGGGTAAGCGCCGTGAAATGTTTCTGCTTTTTCTAAAAAATTTACAATTTGTATAAAGCGGTCAACAGACTGCATTCGTGTAATAAATTTTCTTTCTGTGCCCACAATCAGGGCAAGGATACCAAAACCAGCTGCACCTGCTGCAATCATATTTTGCCTGCCGGGAAAATTCTCTTTTGCAAGGCCGCTGATTTTTTCATCAGCTTCCCAGTAATATCGAAAACTTGCTTCCTGCACCATGCTAAGGAGCTCTTCGTCTGTCATTTTTTTTGTTGCTGCTGCCACGGGTAATGATGGTTTTGTCTCTTCATAATTATTATTCAGAAAAGCAATTTTATAAAAATACCGTTTACCTGTTTGCCCGGTATAATCTGCATATCGGTTGGTATATACTTGCTGAATGCCTGCTGCCTGGTATTCTTTATCATCCGGTGAACGGTATATTTTTACAAAATGAATATTGCTATCGCTGATTTTTTTCCATGTAATATCAATGTGCTTAGCATAACCTTTTGCAGAGCTAATAACCGGTGTCTCAGTTATTGCCGCTGATTTTTCTAAGGTTACGAATTCAATATCATCCACATAAACCGTTTGTTGTATGCCGTTAGTATTGCCCTGTTGCGAAAAAACAATACCGATGATTTCTTCCGGTTTGGCAGGGTTAAATTTTTCAATAGCAGTTACAGAAATCAGCAGTCTTTGCCAAAGATTAATTTGGGCCTTTACAGGAAAAGCTTGTGTAAGGCTGCTGTCTGCCCTCATTAATTGCACAAGCGGCAACTCTCTATCATCTGTTGCAGAAGTATTAAAAATCCAGCAGGATAAAAATGCTGCTGGCTTAAAAAATTCCATTCCTCTCTTTTCAGAACGATAAACTGCAGCCTGCCATTTACCATCGCCGGCATTTTGGTATTGCAACTGCAACGCATTGCCAGGCGTATGAAAAAACGATTCACTCACCGGCAGTTTACCATTTGAATTGCTAATGTATGATTTGCCGGTGCCGGATGTTCTGCTAAAAAAATAATCGCCGGACATTGGGCTGTTGGTAAAAAAAGTACAGGTGTATTGATATTCCTGCGCCGCCATGTTAATGCTGGCTATTAATGTAAAAACAAGCAACACGTATTTCATAATTTATTTTTTTAGCCAGGGGCTTTCAAACCCAAGTTTTTTTAACCCATGTTGAATTTCAGGGCAACTCATAAACAACTTCCATATTAATCCGCTGCGGTAGTTTTCAATCATCGCAACAATGGGGCCCTGGTCAATTGCCAGGTAACTTTTTGCGTACCAGTTTTGTGTTTCATTAAAAGCATCCACAAAACCATACGCTCCCCATATTTTATCTCCCAGGTCGTAATAAAAATGTTTCAGTGCTTTCATTGAATATTCCGGAGTGTATGGAAATGCTGATAAAGCTGCCGTAGGTGCAATGGTGCCTTCATCATTGGTGGGTGAAAAAGCATTATAACCATTGTAGGTATCACTTGCCGTAAGACCCCAGCAGTTTTCTCCGTATCCTTTAAAATTTTTTGGATTGTCTATACAGTAAGCCCGGTTAATGAGTGTATGATTTTTATTTTGCTCCCAGTAATCCGCATACCGGTCTTTCAAACCCCTTGGGTCTAATCCTAAAAAAGAATACTGGGAAAAGAACAACGGGCCGCCATAATCAAAACCTAACGGTAACGTGTGGCCATAAAACTGTTTGCCGTTTTTAAAAAAATTACTTTGTGCCCAGCCGCGGTGATATACACTGGCACTTACCGGATAGTTTTCAGCGCTTGCTGCAAGTACATAAATTATCAAACATTCATTAAACCCACGTACAGGAAAATTCATTGCCCATCCATTGTTGGGACTCCAGTGCCAGTATAATACTTCCTGATCATGTGTGTACCAGTTCCATTCAATGCCTGTCCACAGCCATGCCAGTTTTCCTCTGAATTCATTTTCTACCGGATTATCCAGGTTAAAATACTGTCTTGCACAAAACAGCCCCTGGAATAAATAAGCAGTTTCAACTAAATCGCCACCATCATCTTTCCTGCTGAATGGAATTGTTTTTCCGGTAGCACCATCCAGCCAGTGCGGAAAAGCCCCATGATAAGCATTTGCTTTCAATAAAAAATTCACCATCTTCCGCATAAATTTTGCAGCCGTATCCCTGGTGATCCATCCTCTTTCAACTGCAACAATTACAGACATGATCCCAAAGCCAGTTCCTCCTGTAGTAACTGTCTCATGTCCGTATCCTCCATCGGTATTACTTCTTTCCCTTGCCATGCCGCTTACCGGATGAGCAAAATCCCAAAAGTATTTGAAGGTTTGTTTTTGTACTTCATCTAATAATGCAGAATCAGAAAGTTGCTTTTTTGCTACAAGTGGTTTTTGTTTGGCAGCTACGGGGGTTTGAGCAAATGAAAAAAGCGTGCTTGTAAAAAGACAAACAAAAAGGAAAGAAAATTTAAAACGGGTATTAAGTTGAATTGACATTACTTGAGTTTTTATGTATTACTTTTCACCTTTAATTAGTGATGTTAAACACTACAATAAACATAGCAATCAGAATATTTTTTATCATGCAGCCTGAACATGCAACCAATATGCCTATAAGTAAGGTGCCGTAAAACCTAATGCTTTCATTCCGGTTTTTACTTCCGGGCAACTGGTCAATAAATTCCAAAGTAAACCTGTTCTGTAATTTTCAATCATCACAATTATTGGCCCCTGGTCTATTGCCAAAAATGAATTGGCAAACCAGGTGTCTTTTAATGCAAATGCATCTGTGAATCCATATTCTTTCCAAACTTTATCTCCCAGCACATAATAAAAAAACCTAAGTGCCTTCATGCTTTCTGCAGGTGAATAAGGAAATGAAGACAATGCTGCAGTTGGCGCAATCACTCCCACATCATTGGTGGGTGAGCTTGCTGTGTAGCCGTTCTGAATATCGCTGGCAGTAAGCCCCCAGCAATCCTGGCTGTAGCCAAAATTATTGTTGGGGTTTGTTTTGCAATAGTTGTAATTGATAAGTGTATGGTTTTTAGTTTGTGTGGTATAGTTGGCGTAAACATCCTGCAGCCCATTGGGATTTACTCCTAAAAAAGAATAATGAGAAAAAAACAACGGGCCTCCCTGTGCAGGGCCTAACGGCAACTGGTAGCCGAAATAAGAAGCCCCGTTTGAAAAAGGATTTCCACCTGCCCATCCATTGGTGTAAATGGATGCAGGAATACTGTGAGTGGCAGAAGATGCCGCCAATATGTAGGTGATGAGGCATTCGTTCCAGCCACGGATGGGGAAATTAATGATCCATCCTTTTCCTGCGCTGTAATGCCAGAACAGGACATCCTGCCCTCCGTTTCTAAACCAATCCCATTCTACTGCATTCCACAAATCATTGATATCATTTCGAAGGTTTGTTTCATTCGCATCTGTACTATTGAAATATTGTCTTGCGGTAAGCAGTCCAGCCATCAGGTAAGATGTTTCTACCAGGTCTGCTCCATCATCATTGGGGCTAAAGGGAATAATTGCACCCGTGCTGCCATTGAGCCAGTGGGGGAATGCGCCCTTTACTTTCACTGCTGTATTTTTTAGGAACCCAACAATCTTCTGCATCCTTGCCATGCCGTCTGCCCTTGTGATAAAATTTCTGTTGATGGCAACAGGTATGGTCATAATCCCAAAACCAGAACCTCCAGAGGTAACCACTTCATCATAGCCGTTGCTTCTTTCCCTTGCCAGGCCGCTTACGGGATGTGCAAAATTCCAAAAGTATTTAAAGGTTTGCTGCTGCACCTTTGTTAGCAATTCATCATCTGTAAGCAATGGGAATTTTGCTATGGAATCAATTTTTGTAATGAAGGACGCATTGTTTTCTGCAGATAAAAATTGGCCTTGTATAGATTTTAACTGCGTTGTTGCAACTGTAGTATAGAAGGAGATATTCTTTAAAGGAGCAGCGGCTGAAAGCAACAACACGCTGTCATTGTTACTGTATGAAATGCTGCAGGCAACAGGTGTACCGTTTTTTTCTTTGATAAAAAGATTAGCGGTTGCTCCAGCCCTGTCAACGGGTGCTGAAAATTTGTATTGAACTGTTGGACTGATATTGATATTATAAAGGTTGCTGCTGCCTGCAGCAATGCCATTGATGCTTATTGATTTTAATGTAAAGAAGGCTACGCCTGGTACCGTCGGAGCAGGCTGGCCTGAATCTTTGGAACAACCAGCAGCAATTAAACTGGCGAATAAAATTTTTATTACCCATTTGTTTTTCATACCGCCTGCTTTATAAAGTAGTTTTATTTCTTTTTAAAAATCAGCAATCTTTCATTGTTTCTTGCCACCAGCATTGTGGTGTTATTGTTAATCAATTTTATATCCCTCACCTGTCCTTGTACAGCAGTTAGATTTGATTGAGGGATTACTGACACTTCTTTATTTCCCTTGATACTGAACATTGCCAGTGGCTGGGCATCATATCTCCCTTCATAAGGC
>JAYVLZ010000142.1:0-2235 GCA_043759175.1 Chitinophagaceae bacterium
ATCTGACTTATTATTATAGCCAGGATGTGCTCCAAAACGAGCTTCTGTTTCAGTTATTGCAACATTTTTACTGTTCCAGATTTTTGCTGCAGCCCTAGGATATGTGAATATCAACCACCATTCTTCAGCATTGACATGGCTTGCAGATGTATTATTATTGTCAATATCAAAATTAAAATTTGCATCAACCCAATCTTTATCTTGCCACCATTTATAAGGGAAGCCATACTCCATACCAGGATAATTGTTGGGGGATGCACAGTTGTTATCATCTATAAGTGCTCCATCAGGCCCACAATCTACAGGAGGAGGTTCAATAATTGGATTACACCCACCGCTACTACCGGGTTCACCTGTTTCCAAAAATCTTACATACCAGGCGGCTCCTGGGCATGGTGGTGTTGAAGAACCACCACCACCACTACCACCAAGTGTAATAGGTTCGCCGGCTGGTAAGGGGTTATACCCTCCTCCTGAAACAGGTGTTGGTGTCCAGTCAGAATAACAAGTCAGAATACTACAGTCATAACAGCCATCTGCCCAGTCGCAGTCAGTAGGGTCTAAACATGTGCAGTGATCAGGGTCTGGACGCAAAATACAAACTTCCAAAAACCTAAGACTTTCTACATAAGCAGTATCAGGTGCTGGCTCCTCTACAGGTTTTATTTTAAGAAATTTCCAGTATTGGCCATCTTTTTTATCCTTTGGATTTTGAAATAATCCATCTGGAATACTTTTAAATTCGCTAATGCCAAAAACATAGTTTGACATGTACATAAACAATGCTAAAACTTTTTCTCTTACTGGAACGGAGTAGTAAGTTGAAAAACAAATTTTATAGAGATAGTCATTGGTATAGCAATAGAAACTGTATTTATCATTCTGGTATATTGCAAACAAAAGACCGCTCAAGGTCTTGCCATTGTTAGATAGTGGGATAAGATAATTGTGTTCTTTATCTGCTATTACTCCTCTTGCTGCTTCATTTCTTTTTATAACCGGTTTCTCATCAATAAACTTATCCCACACAGGAGTGCCTGCGTAAGCAGGCAGTTTATTTACAAAATCATCTTTTGCATCCACTTCCCTCAGCAGGTTTAGCACCGAATCAATCTCCGGTGTTGCGAAAGAAGGTCTTGTGAAAAATCTTTCCTTATATGAGGCAGTAGGAGTGCTTTCTGTATTTACATCAACTTTTTTGCAACCCTGAAAGAAGCAAAAGATAATTGCTGCAACCAAAATGCTTTTTGAAACAGTTAAAAATTTTCTTAACAAAGGGGAGTGCTTCTCATTCATGATTTTACAGTTTAGTAATTAAAGGATTAACTAATGTAGGTAGATTTTTGTTGTCATACAATGGGTTGACAATAATTTTTTTCATACTTCAATCCTTGTATCTCATTAAAGGTTTGGTGACTAAGGAAATACTTTTTAAAAAAACCGGGATAAAAAATTACTTAGCTTAGGAAGGAACCTTCCCTATCGCAAACTGATTTAGCTCATTTGTGTAATTGAGACAGGCAAACTCTTCATAAGATTGAAAAAGCAAAAGTGAATCCGTCAATTTATGTTTTATACAGAATAGCTTGATGTATGACTAAAAGAACTTTTAGATTTTGACTAATCTTTATTTCTTCTTCCTCACAGCCAATAACAACACTGGCAACAAAACCAAATTCGTCAGCGTAGCCACCAGCAATGTTACAGATGTAAGCCATCCTAAAGCAAATGTTCCTCCAAAACTGCTGAAGCAAAAAATTACAAAGCCTGCAATTAATACAAGAGAAGTATAAACAATACTAAGCCCTGTATGCTTGATAGTGGAAGTAACTGTTGCTTCCACATTGTTATTAAAAGTTGGCAACTCCTGTTTATAGTTTACTAAAAAACGAATGGTGATATCAATGGCAATGCCAAGCGCTACACTGAAAACAAGAACAGTAGAAGGTTTCAGCGGCACACCTGCCCAACCCATCACGCCGGCAGTAATTACTAATGGAATTAAATTTGGTATCAATGAACACAGCAATATCCTGAACGACCTGAATAAATAAAGCATACAAAGTGAGATAAGCAGGAATGCCCACATGATACTTTCTTTAAGTCCGTTGATGATAAATTTACTGCCTTCTAAAAATGTGATGCTGGTGCCGGTGAGTTGCACTTTGTATTGAGGGATGGTATCAAACTTTGAAAAAACAGTATCAATGGAAATAGTTGAATCTATATCAGAAA
>JAYVLZ010000143.1:0-4366 GCA_043759175.1 Chitinophagaceae bacterium
AACTTTTTATGTCAAAGAACTGTAAAAACTGTTACCTATGTTGTGCTACAACAAAAAGTGTAACCTATGTTATGCTATTTATCAATTAATAATTAAACAGAAACAAACAGACTGAAATTCTGTGAAAATAATTAATGTCTCTGTAAAAATTCAACAGGGGGAAATAAAAATGCAGCATCCAAAATAATCAGTGCTGCCAGGGAGTTAATTTGTTTATCTGCTAAACAGCCACAGCCTGCAGGCTTTCTAGAGCAGTTGTTAAAAAGTTTGGCAGAATATGAGAATAGGTGTGCAGAATTTTATCAGGGTCGTTTAGATGTTCTATCATGCTCTTCCATTTGTGTTCACCGTAATTTTCAATCACTGTTTTCTTTTTTTCTTCCGTTTGCAGGTACATGCTCATACCTGTAGGATCTGCTTCAGGGTGGAATTGTGTGCCGATCATGTATTTATTAAAACGTACCGCCATCACAGCTCTTTCCAGCGCTACATGTGGTCTTTCTTTTTCTATTGCTAAAATTTGAGCGTCTGTTTTATGCAGAAGGTCTTTATCAGCTTCTATTACTACCTGGTAATCCCTGCTGTCAACACTGTAAAAAGGATCCTGCATACCATCAAAAACTATTTCATGTTTTCCAGCAGCTAACAAATGAACCGGGAATACGCCAAAGGCGGTACTTTTTCGCTTGCAAACATTACCTACAGCATAATGCCTGCAGGCTAACTGAAACGAATGACAAATGAAGAATACATATTTTTTGTGAGACCTGTTTTTGCTGTTATTCCAATGTTCCACCTGGCTCAGCCAATGAAAATATACCTTTTCCCATTCGCTCCCAATGCTTTCAAGCGGACTTCCGGGACCACCGCTGGAAATAAAAATATCATAGCTCATATCCGGTACCTCATTTTTCTGCCTCACATCAAATTCATCCCAAATAATATCCAGGTTAGTTTGATCACTAAATTGATTGAGTATTTCCCTGATACAACGCATTCCCTGGTTTGCCACACCATCATACAGATCTAATATTGCCACCCTTATGCTTTGTCTTCCACTTAAATTCATGCAACAAAATTAGCGATTTTTTAAAACCATCTTGTCTTGCAGGTGCCAAAATGTAATTGTATCAGGCAAAAAATAGCCCGGAGTTAAGATTCCGGGATAAGTGCATATAGTACAAGTTGCATAAAAATATGCAGTGATTAATAGTTTTATAAAGCCACAGATTCGCAGATTTCCAATGTTGCAATTTATATATCTGCGAATCTGTGGCAAAGTTATATGCCGGATAAAAAATTACCATGTATATAATCCACCACATCCACCAGGCTTTTATTTTGTTCATACACCGCCATTTGCCTGTCTGCACCGGTACCGCCTTCCAGTATTTTATGTACATGATCAATGGCATGCCTGCTGCCTAAGTGCGGCACCACATCATCTACAAAGTCCAGCAGTTCGTAAATCAATACACGGGTGTTTACTTCTTTTTCTTTTCCAAAATCAATAAGGCTGCCATCAATTCCGTAGCGGCTTGCCCTCCATTTATTTTCGTTTAACAATGCCCGTGAATACATCATAAAGTTAAGATTCTGGCTACGGAGCATGTACAGCTTGGCGCAAATGGCCTGGAATAAAGCAGTAATGGCAATGGTTTCATGCACAGTCATGGGAATATCGCAAATGCGGAACTCCACCGTGTTGAAGAAAGGATGCACCCTCAGGTCCCACCATATTTTTTTTGCATTGTCAATACAGTTGGTCCTTATCAGCAGGTTTACATAACTCTCATATGCTTCTATACTTTCAAAAAAATCGGGTATGCCTGTACGTGGGAATTTATCAAATACTTTTGTGCGGAAAGATTTGTAACCGGTTTGTCTTCCTTCCCAGAAAGGAGAGTTAGTGCTGAGGGCATACACATGCGGTAAAAAATACCGGGCCGAATTGGCAATATGTATGGCCAGTTGCCTTGTTTCCATACCCACGTGTACATGCAGGCCAAAGATGAGGTTGCTACGGGCAGCTTCCTGCAGTTCATTTACTATTTCATTGTAACGGGCATGATCTGTGATCAGCTGGCTTTCCCAATGGCTGAAAGGATGTGTACCGGAAGCGCCTAATTTTAATCCAAGGCTTTCGCCAATTCCGCTGATGGTTTTACGCAGTGCAGAAACATCCATAAAAGCTTCATCCACATCCTGGCAAATATCTGTACCTACTTCCACAACAGCCTGGTGCATTTCCGCTTTTACTTTATCCTTAATTATTTTCTGACCCTCATGCACAATCTTTTGTTCATGGCTTTTGAGCTCCCTTGTTTCAGGATCAATCACCATGTATTCTTCTTCCACACCAACAGTAAAATTTTTGTATGAAATGTTTGCCATAGTTTTTAATTGATAATTGAACAATTGATAGTTCCCGCCCGGATGACTCGGTCGGACAGGGATAATTTTTTCTATTGCAGGCGCATTATAATTTGAATTGAAGTTTTTAAATTAAGAACCTGTTCAAGTTATTTTTTTTGAATACCAGCTTAAGTACTGAGCGAAGCCGAAGTATCATTGCATCATCGTCCCGCCCAAGGCGGGATCCTTTCATCAGTATACATAATGGCAACATTTTAGACCATATAACTAATTTCAGACAAACAACTCAAACGGTTTCTAAACAACTAAAATAATTTTCAATATCCAATACTCAACAAACAATTTTCAATGAAAATACATTTAGGTTTTAAAAATGAGTATTGAGTATTGAATATTGAAAGTTGAATATTGAAAATTTCTTCTTAAGTAAACGGTTTGATTATTCAATTATCCATTATAAAGGGCTTGCTTATTGGCACTCCTTTTTATATACTCACCCCAGGTAAGATTATCAGCACCATCCACATGAGCCATTGCTCTTTCAATGGCATAGCTGGCTGCAGTCTCCACCACCCATTCAAAATTCTCATCTCCCACACTGGTTTTTTCAGCATCGGGTGCAGGATTACAGAAATCAATTGCATAAGGTACACCATCTCTCAATGCCAGTTCTACTGTATTAAAATCATAACCTAAATAATGATTGATGCGTAATACAATATCCGTCATCAGTTGCAATTTTTCTTCTGAAGGTTTAAAGTCTGCAACATACCGCAGGTGGTGTGGGTTACGGGGTTCGTAACTCATGATGCGTACGTACTTTCCGCCGATACAATAACAACGATAGTATTCTTCAAAAACAATTTCTTCCTGCAGCAGCATTACCAGTTCGCCGGTTTCAGCATGCTTCTCAAAAAAATCATCCACACCAGTTAGTTTATAAACATTCTTCCAGCCACCGCCTGAAAAGGGTTTCATGTATGCCGGGAAACCGATATAATTAAAAATAGTTCCCCAGTCCAATGGATACGACAGGTTGCTGAATGAATCAGTGGAAGTATCTGCCGGCAGGTCTCTTGAAGGAAGGATCACCGTTTTTGGAACAGGCACATTAATTTTTGTAGCGAGACAGTTATTGAAAAATTTTTCATCAGCACTCCACCAAAAAGGATTGTTGATAACAGCTGTGCCACACAATGCCGCATTCTTAAGAAAAGCCCTGTAAAATGGTACATCCTGTGATATGCGGTCAATGATCACAGCATATTCCGAACTATCGCCCTGAACCACTTTTTCTATATAAACAGGTTCGGCCATTATGCCATCAATATTTTTGCTGTTTACCCTTGCTACAAAGGCATCGGGAAAACTTCTTTCTTTTCCGTGCAGGACTGCGATCTTTTTCATGATTGAGAAATTGTAGGATTTAAGAAGAATTGTTTAGCTGTTACCAAATATATTTTCATCATACCTATTTTCCAAATTAATATTCCGTAAAGATTAAACATATCAGTGGTATGCCCGTTGATACAATTGAGTTTTATTACCAGCTCAATGAACGCCTGAACTGTTTCTAAGTTTCCTTATTTTTGAAAATATGCACCGGACAAATACCGCCAACATTGTTGTTGAAAATCATGTACTGTTATCTCATTATTTAAAAAGGGAGGTAAAGGTAGATTGTTATTTTCCGGTAAATATTTCCGCACCAGAAGATATGAGTTTGTTACTGATCAATGATGGCCAGGATTTGGTAACTATGCGGTTTGAAAACATACTTGGCAAATTGTATGAACAACATGCAATAACACCGTTGCTTTGCGTAGGTATGCATTGCGCTGAAGACAGAAAGAGTGAATATGGCACTGCTAAAATTTTAGATTATAAAGGACGTGGTGCAAAGGCTGGTTTGTACACTCAATTTGTAATGGAAGAGTTGTTGCCGTTTATCCGTAAAAAATATATGGTTGTATCTTTTAAAGAGAAATCA
>JAYVLZ010000144.1:0-6549 GCA_043759175.1 Chitinophagaceae bacterium
AAAGCAGAATCGCTGGAACAATTAAGATGGATTGAAAATGGCTTTACAATTAAATGTGTTGTCACAAAATATGAAAGCCATTGTATAGACACGCCGGAAGATGTGGAGAAAGTGCTTGCAATGATGAATCTTTAAAATCCGTGCCCGATAATTTTCATAAATTCTTCTTTTTTTCTTCTTGCCACATCAAGCATCACCCCGTTTTTCATCAGTACCTGTCCGCCATCTCCTTTCACATATTTTTCTATACAGTTGATGTTGATAATATACGAATGATGGATACGGATGAAAATGTTTTGCGGCAATAACTCTTCAAAGTCTTTTAATGTTTTTGAAACGGTTATTTTTTTATTGTTGAGCAAGTGAAAACTGCTGTAGTTGCTTTGTGCCTCCAGGTAAATAATGTCGCTTGTTTCTACAAATTGTAAACCTTCCATGCTTGGAATTGCAATGCGGTGATGCTCTTTTTGTTTGCTCAGTAAATTGTGCAGCAATGTTTCCAGCGGCATATTGCCAGTATTTTTTTTTCTTTTTTCTGCGGCTCTTTCAACAGCTAATTTTAAATCTGTTATTTCTACCGGCTTTACCAAATAATCCAGTGCACTGTACTTGATGGCTTTGATGGCATAATGGTCATAAGCTGTTATAAAGATGATTTCAAAATCATGCTGCTGCAGTTGTTGCAGCATGGTAAAGCCATTCATTCTTGGCATTTCCACATCCAGAAAAATAATATCAGGTTTGTTTGCTTCTATGCTTTTAATTCCTTCTTCACCATTTTCACATTCGGCAATAATATTTACTTCAGGGCAATGATTTATTAGTTTTTGCCGCAGCGCATTTCGGCTGTTTGCTTCGTCGTCTATGATTATTGCTTTCAGCATAATTTTTCAAGCTTTAAATTTCCATTTCAACCGCCGTCAGAGTTTTCAACCGCTGACGGGGTTTTCACAAACCTTAAACTTTAAACCTTTTCAAGATTGATTATTCAGTATCACTTCTACTCTTGTTCCTGTCGGCTCATTTTGTTCATTCACCAGGTCGATAATTTTTACAAAACCATTTTTATCCTGGTTAAATAAATTAATTCTGTCTGTTGTAATCTGCATACCCATTGATTCATGTGCCGGCCTATTCAGTTGCTTATACGATTCTGCCTTTGCCCTGCCTACGCCATTATCTTCAATGCAATAACAAATATGGTTGTTATTGACTGTAACATCAATAGTTAGTTTTTTATCTGCTTCAATTTTATTAAGCAGGCCATGATGGATAGCATTTTCTACAAAAGGTTGTACCACTAATGGTGGTACTTTATAATCACCATTCATTATTTCATCCGCAATATTTATTTTGTAAGCAAATTTTTTATCACACCGCAGTTCTTCCAGCTCAATATACAATTTCAATGTTTCTAAATCTTTCCAGCAGGGTACCGCATTATTTTTTGAATTTTCTAAAATAGAGCGGATGAGTTTTGCAAATTTTGCTAAATATAAAGTAGCAGTTTCTTTTTCATCTACCTGTATCAGGTTGTCAATCGAATTAAGACAGTTAAAAATAAAATGCGGATTCATCTGTGCTCTTAGCGCCATCATTTCTGTTTCAGCAATTTTTTGTTTTAATGCTGCCTGGTTGCGTATGGTTGCTACTCTTCTTTTAAATAACAAAAAAACCAGCAGCAAGGATAACGCAACGCTTACAATTTTAAAGAGTGTTGTTTGCCAGAAAGGCGGTGTGATAATTATTTTAAAAGAAGTGGCCGCCGTTGTTTCATTACCATCTCCTGCTTTTACTGTAAAAGTATATTCTCCCGGGGCAAGGTTAGTGTAGCTGGTAAAGTTTTTTTTGCCGGCGCTTACCCAGTCTTTATCAACAGCGTCGAGGCGGTAATAATAATTGGTTTGCTGAAAGTTGGAGAAATCAAGCAATGCAAATTCAATGGAAAAGAAATTTTGGTGATAGGAAAGTTTTACCGGCGCATTCACATCCAGTAATGAATCAATAGAGAGGCTGCTGTCAAAAACTTTAAATCCTGTTATTTCAACTTTTGAATTTGTATTATTTGAAGCAAAATCATTTTGTGTATGAAAACAAATCATTTCAGCAACAGTAGCTGTAAGCCACCGTCCATCCTGTAAAGGATAAAAGGAAACAGATCTAAATGCAGAATTAATGGTGCCGGGGTTAATATTCAACCGAAAAAATTTTTTATCAGCCGGTTTAAATTTGTACACATCATAATCAGTAGTAAACCATACATATCCTGTTCTATCTTTTTTTATTGCATGAATAGTATTGGCAGGTAAGCCTTCTTTTACAGTAATGTGAGAGAAAACTTTAGTGTGAAGATTAAAGAAATTTAAGCCCCCAAACTGGGTGCCAATCAGGAGTGTACTGTCATCGTATTCTTCAATGCCTTCCGTAATGTTGGCAGAAAGGGACCGGGCATTATTTTTATTTTGTACATACACTGCAGAATACAATCTTTTCTCTGTATCAAACTCTTTGAATCCTGACATAGTGCTTACCCAGCAGCGCTGCCTGCTGTCAAAAAAAATATTTGATACATGCAGGTATTCCTGCATTAAATTTTTTGCACTGTCATTATAACTGTAAAATTTATTTTCAAATTTATCCCATTCAGCAATTTTGCCATCATGCAATCCCAGCCAGATATTTCCCTTTTTATCTTTGGTCATGCACCAAATGGTAGAGTTGTGTAACTCCGGTGGATGAATAGTTTTGATGGCTCCGCTTACAGGGTTGTAAATATGTATGAAACCATGCTGACAGCCTGCCCAGATATTACCATCCTCATTTTGTACAAAGCACCATACCATATTATATTGATAAGGACTGGAAAAAGCAATGTTTTTTTTAAAATTCCATTCACTGTCGTAAACCGTAATGCCGCCGCCCCAGGTGCCTGCAATAATATCGCCGTTAGCAGCCTGTATGAAATTCATGATCTCATTTTTGGGAATAGAGGACAGATCGTTTTCCTGGTGATGTATAGATTGAAAATATTGGCGGTATGGATTAAAAATATTTATTTCCTTATCAGTGCCCAGCCATATATTTTCTTCCTTGTCCTGGAAGATGTTGTAGATTTCATAATTATAATGCAGCCCCTGTTTATTATTTTCTTCATTAATAATATTTGTAAAAGAATCACTGCCGGAATTGTATTGCAATAAGCCACCGTTTGACGTACCTATCCAGATATTATGATGATTATCTTCAAAAAAACAATTCACCATCAGTACACCTCTTTCCTGTTTGATTTTAGTTGCAGTTGTGATGTCGAGTAAAGAATAAGTTGATATTTTTTTTGTGAATGCATTGTATCGGTAAAAAAAAGGATTGTCTGTGCATATCCAGTAATTTTCTTTGCTGTCTTTCAGCATTCCCCTCAGTGATTTTTTATCCATCAACTGCAGCAAGGGATGTTGTACAGGATTATAATCATGCGTATAAATGCTATTTGTTTTTTTTGAAAATAAAATCAGGCCAGGCCAACTGCTCACCCAGACTTCTTCATTTTTTTTATCGATAATAAATAAACTGCTTTTGCCAGGTGCAAGAAAAGAAGCTGAGGCATAAAGTGTCAATAATTTATTAGTGGATTTATCGTGCTGGTATACACCAAAATCACCTACCAGTGTGGGAGTGCCTGCTGAATCTTTATAACTATTAAATTTAAAACTGCTGTCATTTATTATTTTTTCTGCAGGGTATGAAATGAATTTGTTTTTTACAAGGTTCAGCTTTTCAATTTCACCACTTATCAGCCACAAACAATTATTTTTTTTATCTGCAAATAAATTGGCATCGCTTGTGTTTTTTATAAAGCTGACATCATTTACATCGTAAGGATAGTTTACAAAGCGGGAGCCATCATAGCGCTGCAAACCGTTTGGAGTGAGTATCCATATAAAGCCTTTGCTGTCCTGCACAATTGAATTTACCATGGTATGCAGTAAGCCATCGGATTGATTGATATGGCGGAAAATATAATTGGCTTTTTGCTGTGCAACAATTGTTTGATTACAAAAGAATATAACAAAATAAAGCAGTATGTTCAGCCTTTTACACATACAGTAAAGCTACTTGAAATTTACATTTGTAATAAAATGAATGGCATTAGTAAATGTGCTGCTTAGTTTATTATTTACATTGATAAGTATAGATTTCATCAAAAGAATATGAGCCGGAATTATTTTTATTTAACAGTGATTAACGGATTGTTTTTCTCAACTCCATCCATGCGTTTCAACAGCTGCTCTATTTGTTGCTGTTGTGTTTCGATAATAGCCTGTTGTTTTTTTATCAGCTTACTCAGTTCCTGCGTAGCAGAAATATTTAATGTAGTAAGCCCTTCATAATCTACAGTTCTCAGGTCATCCACTTCTTCACCATACACAAATATTTTATCAGTCTTTAAATTACCGGCCTTTATCTCTATCTGGTTTTCCGAGGGTATAGCAATAATGTCAAATTGTGTTGTAGTATGGTCAACTCTTAACTGGATTTTTTTTGCAGTTTTGCTGAGGTTATGTTTATCAGTAAAGCTTAGTAAATAACCATTGGAAGTTTTTTCAATTTTTGCCGGAACAGCATATACGTTAGGAATGCATCCAACATTTTTAGATACTATCTGGGGATACACTTTTTCCACCTCTTGTGCAATTACTTTTTTGAAAGATTTATTGCCATACTTTATTTTGTCTTTCATATTGTAATCAGTAACCTGCAGGGCATTGATTGTATTAAGGTCATTAGCAGTATTGGTTACACCAACAATATTTTTAATACGGGAGTCAGAAAAAGCATCAAAGGCTTCTGCAATAATATTGCCATCTGCCCGGACGCATACGAAGCTACTATGGATGCCATTTGCATAAGTCGTCCATCCTGAATTATAACCAGCGGGAAAATTTACAGAAGGATAGATTTCTAATGGTACATAGGGTGTACCTCCAATACCTATACTCCCACCTACATAAAGGTTTCCGGTTACGTCTGCCCTTCCACCAATTTCTGCATCGCCGGTTGTCACAATAAGCCCATCAATATATTGATTGCCCAGCACAGATAATTTATATCCTGCAACGGGGTTTTGATAACCGATTGCAACAGCACCAGCAAAGACTGCTCCTCCTTCATTCCAGAATTTTATTCTCCGGTTTGTACCAGCAGTGCCTGCGCCCACAATATCTAATGCATCAGTGGTAAAAGTTTGATAGCCTATTTTTCCTGCACTTGCTTCTTTGCCAGCTACACCGGCTCCAAATTCCAACGTGTTATTGGCATCAATTTTTACATTGCCTGCTATATGTAGTTTTGCAAGCGGTGCACTGAGACCAAGGCCAATGCCTACATTGCCATTAGTAGCTATCAGTATTTGTGGCAGGCTGTTGTTGGTAAAAAGAGCAAGCGGGTGGTTAGATTTTGTACCTAACCAACCATCACCTAAACCAACCCAAGTACCTACAGTAATGGTGCCATCCGTATGGCTTATTCCAAAATTATTAGAAAGTGTTTGGACGGTAAACTTATCGGCAGGAGTTGTAGTGCCAATTCCTACATAGCCATTCCCCAGCACCGTCAATCTTTCGCCAAGCGTACCAGCATCGTCCCTGGTGTAAAAAACCATTCTTGCAGCATTACTTGTTTCATATACATCACCAATAAATCCTAATCTTTTTTCGGTACCCGGCACACTCTGCGATGCCCAGGTAATGCCACCTGCAGAGCCACTGGTACCATTAGTAGAAAGTATAAGATGAGATTGAATATTGCTGCCGGTGCCTGGGTTACTTATTTCTGTTATTTTGTTATTACCACCGTGCCCATAAGCAAATGGTGCGATTGTGCCTATTCCCACATTACCGGTAGTATTATTATAAATATCATTTCCAGTAGCCGACCAGTAATTGGTAGAACTGCCTGCAGATAATACTTCCCATGCCATTCCATCATGAAACCAAAAACTGCTGGTGGAAATATCAAAAACAAGTAATCCTTTTGCAGGTGTTGCAATGGCAGTACGTTGTGCAGTCGTCATTCTGGGAATGAGCAATCCTTTAGTAGTGCTTTTTATATCAAGCATTGCACTGGTATTAGGCAATGATGCATCTGTGTTGATGGCTACACTTTGTGCAAAGGATTGAATGGCGAATACAATTACTAACAGCGCAAATAAAATTATCTTCTTCATAATTTAGTTTTAAAAATTTACAGGAAGTGAATGCTATAAAAATATTTTATACCAAAGACGAAGAAAAGGCAGTTTGAGCAACTGGCAATTTAATTTGAGCCGGAGGGGAATTAATATGGAGCGTTTTCTTATTACATTTGTTTTTTGCTTAAAACGATTGAAAAAAATGATAAGAGAAAAAATTTTAGTGATTGGCGCCAGCGGCCAGATAGGGGTGGAGCTTACGCTGGCACTGAGGAAAATTTATGGTAATGCCAATGTGAATATAAGTTACTCAGGTGGAGGAGCTGACGGAGCTTTAAAACCCATGCCCGATAATTTTCATA
>JAYVLZ010000145.1:0-6198 GCA_043759175.1 Chitinophagaceae bacterium
GCAGATGGTAAAGTGGGTACATTTAACACCCAAACCTTTGTGTTTAAACAGGTGGCTGCAATTTTTAAAAAACCATTCTCCCCCAATACATTCGTAAAACGTTTGATTACTGATGAGCAGGGTAATATTTTTTATTTAGTGGGAGGAAGTGAAGTAATTACCTGGAATGAAAAAGCAAACGAATTTTCTTACTCACATAATTTTTTTAAACAAAAAGAAGAATGGAATATCATCGACTTTATAAAAGAACCTGGCACCAATAAATACCTGCTTAGTTTAGATAGAGGTGGGCTGGCTGTGTACAATAAAGCCACCGGAAATTTAAGTTACAAAGGCAGCAATACAGAAAATGATCCGCTTATTGAACTATACAATACTACCGAAAATTATGATCGTCTTTATATTGACCGGCAGCGGCGCTTATGGAGCATCAGCCCCGGCAGTTATCCCATTATTCATTGTTATGATTTAAAATTAAACCAGCCGGTAATTGAACAGGCAGAACTGTATTCCCGGTTAAAAACACAGCATGAAATAAAAGGTTTTTTTCAGCAACAGGATGGTACGGTTTGGGTAAACGGGTTGCAGGTATTTGCAAAATACCTGGAAGCAGAAAAAAAATTCCAGGTGGTAAATAATGGTTACCTGAATGATCACAGCATTGAGTATGAAATGGTTCATTGTTTATTAGAAGACAGGGAAAAAAATATCTGGGTGGGTACAGATAATAATGGGTTGTACCGCTTTAATCCGGCTGCCACTTTTTTCACTAATGTAAAACACCTTAACAATAAATCGGGCAAACCCGGAGACGGCAGATTAATGTCGTTTATCCCTACCCGCTGGGGTACCATACTGGCTGGAACATGGGGTGATGGCCTGTATCAGTACGATAACAATTTTAATCTGCTTCCTTTAAATATAAAAGGTATTAATGACAAGGATGCACCTAATGTGTGGAGCATGTACACCTCCCGTGACAGTAATACTATCTGGATGTCATCACAGCCGGGTATATATGCATTGAACCAGGCAACCCGTTCAGCCAAATTTTACAATCCCCCTGTTTTAGAAAACAGCACCGTAAAGCAGATTGCAGAAGATAGAAATGGAAATCTCTGGCTGGGTACAGATAGTAAAGGAGTGTTTAAATGGACCGCAGCAAAAGCAACCAATCAATTTAATGATGGTATGGCTCCGTTTACAGCCATACCGCAGATGCCTGTAAATAAGATAACGATTGATACTAAGGGACTGGTATGGATTGCAACACCGGAGGAAGGTGTGTATGTAATTGATCCGGATGCGGATAAAATAATAATACATTTTATGCTCAATGGCGGCCAGGGAAAACAATTACCGGAACGGGGAGCATCTGGTGTGCTGGAGTATGATGACAGCATCATGGTTATTACAACTGCTACCCGTATTGTGCTTTATAACAGGAACTTTAAAAAGTCTTCTGTTGTTGGAACACCAGAAACCATTTCTGGTTTCATTACTGCTGTAGAAAGAGATCAACAGGGATACCTGTGGGTTACCAGCACCAGCGGTTTATACCGGGTAAATATTCATAAAAAAATATTTGTAAAATTTAACCGGAAGGATGGAATAGATAATGAACATTTTATACAATCTGCTTCCCGGGTATTGCCCGATGGAAAAATGATGTTTGGCACCACTAATAATTTTGTGTTGTTTAATCCTGCTGACATCAAAATCCATTTATCATTCCCCGAAATAAAGATCACAGATTTTAAAGTAATGAACAATCCGCTGAGGGTTGATTCTATCATGAGATTAAAAGAAATTGAGCTGGCTTATAATGACAATTCCCTCACGATAGAATTTTCTTCATTGCTGTACAATGCTGCTTATCTTATCAAATATAAATTAGAGCCACTGGATAAAAACTGGAAGACCGCAGATAAAAACTTCCAGGCTATCTATAATTACCTGCCTCCTGCAACTTATTCTTTTATGCTGAAAACAATGGATGAAGAAGGCCATGAATCAACACAGGTAAAACAATTGCAGATAAAAGTGAACCCGCCTTTTTGGAAAAGCTGGTGGTTCTTTTCCCTGTTTGCATTAGCAACAGGTGCTTTATTATTTTGGCTTGATAAGGAACGAATGAGACGAAAAGAAGCCATTCATAAAATGCGGGCAGATATTGCTGTGAATTTACATGAGGAAGTAAATACTGCTCTAAGCAATATTAATATCCTGAGTGAAATGAGTAAACTGAAAGCTGTAAAGGAACCTGAAAAATCAATAGAATTTATTGAGCAGATACATACCAAGAGCCAGAATATGATGCTTGCAATGGATGATATGTTGTGGGGCATTAACCCAGACAATGACAGCATGGCCAAAGCAATTGAACGCATCAGGGAACACCTTGACGGACTTAGCAACCGCTATGCTGTTAAAATAGAACTGGTGGTGGATAAAAAAGTAGAAGCCTTAAAATTGAATATGAAATTGAAGCAGGATGTGGTTTGGTTCTTTAAAAATGGTCCTGCCAATATAGTAAGATCAGGTGCTGCTAATTGTAACATTCATATAGGATACACAAAACCCAATCTTATTTACGTTCTTGAATTTGATAATGCTGATATGAATACTCAACAACTCAATAATTTGTTGCAAAGACAGGAACTTGCTGATAAACTTGCAGAAGTGAAAGGCGTAATTAATATGCAGGTGCATTCCTCAAAATCCATGATTGAGTTGACAATTCCAGTGAATTAAACAAGTTGCAACTTTTTAAAATTTCTCATTATTTGTTGGCACAATAGTAGAAGTATTCAATTACTAAATCAATTTTATGACGGATGAAAAAAAGGATGAGGATACTCCTGTAAAGATTTATAAAGAAACTCCCGGTGCCGGTATAAATAATGCTGTGCCAGTAAAATTGTTAAAAGAAGGTAGTGAAAAAATGGAAAGTAAAGCTTTAAAAAAATTAACTGCACAAAAAGAAGAAGCCAAACAAAATGAGCAGCAACAAAATGATACCAGCGGAGAAGATGGATAAGAGTATGATCATTATTTGCATTTGAAAAATCAAAGAAGACTCATTTCAATATGATCTCGATGCCTTCTCTGGCGAGTTCACATTTGAATGAATAGTTATTGCTTTGCTGGAAAGCGGCAAATATTTCATCCAGTTGTTTATCCGTATGTGAAGGATCATGGTGTGTAAGTAACAAATGCTTTACACCGGCAATAGATGCAAACAACCCGGCATCATCGATAGAAGAATGTCCCCATCCCTTTTTACTTTCATACTCCTGCAGGGTGTATTGTGCATCATGTAACAACAGGTCAGCATTGGAGGCAAGGTCAATACCCGAAAGCCATTTGCGGTCTTCAATCATACCTGACTGGCCCAGCGCCGGTTCGTGATCAGGAATATAAGTAAACACAGAATGATGACCGTTTACACGGAAACCAACTGTAGGTCCTGGATGAATTACATAACCGGATTGTATGGTAAAAGGACCGATAGTAAAAGTGCTGTTCCCTATTTCATGGAGGGTGAGATTACAGGGCAAATCCCGGATGAGTACCGGAAATAAAGGTGGAGAAAGATAGCGGCTTAGCCGGGAATGCAGGCTCCTGGAACTTCCTGTTGGTCCCCATATGTGAACTTCCATGGAAGGATCAAAAAGTTTGCGAAAAAATCCCAGTCCCTGTATATGATCAAGGTGTAGATGTGTTAATAAAATATCGATTCTTTTATTGGCCAGTTCATTGTTGATGCTAAGCCGTTGTATGCCTGAACCACCATCCAATACCAGCAGCCAGCCATCTTCCCACACATCAGCGCAGGAAGTATTACCTCCATAATATGCAGTATCAGGGCTGGAAGTGGGAATGGAACCACGAACACCCCATAAATTAATTTTCATTCATCGGTAGATTTCCAGAAAATAGCAACAGCACCCAGCATTTTTCCTGTCCGGCCAATAATGGGATAAGAGGTAACAGAAATTTGTTGAACTTTTCCTTCCATACTTACAATGCCAAAACTTTTATGGTATGGAGCGGCATTCTTCAGGGTTTTTACCAGCGGTAACTCCTCCGGGAGTAATAACAGCCCTTTCTCATCCACTGGCTTAAAATCTGTTGACCACTGCTCCACCGGCATCTCACCAGTATCTTCAAAACGTTTCCCCAGTATTACTTCGGCAGGTTCATTGTAAAAAATGAGATTACCATTGGTATCTGTTATAAAAACAGGAATGGAAAGGCAATCGGCCAGCTGGCGGTTCAAAATAATTTCTATCTCATATGCTGCCATATTAAAAATTATGCTATTACAAAATGGTGATTCTTTTTCATTATGTCAAGCATTATTTTAAAAACTTGTGACTGTTCAGAAGTAATTGCAGGAAATTTTTGCACCTAAAAATGTAGAATTGATTACCCAAAAGAATATTGCATTGGGATTAACAGGGCACAAAAAATTCTGGCCTGATTATTTAACCTATTTTTTTATAAAATTAATCAGTATGAAAAAAATAAGTGTACATGCAGCCTCTAAACTCCTCTTGCTTGTTGTATTTATTTGTATGCAATTAAATGCGTGGTCGCAAGACAGCACCACTACCATCACCGCCAATAAAGTCAATGATTTTTTGTCGCAGCCCTGGGTATGGATAGCAGGTGGCATTGTTTTGCTGCTGATGCTGGCAGCCATTTTTTCAGGTAATTCTAAAAAACATACACAGGTAACAAAGACTAGAAGAAAAATTGATTTAGGATCGGTGCTACTACCCTCGTTATTTGTGTTTAAACAAAAAAGCCAACCTTAAACTGTTGGCTTTTTTTAAAGACGGAAAATTTACTGCCTGCCGGTATATTTATTTTTCTTTTAAACCCGTTTTTTGCCAATCTACAAAAACGGCAATGGCGGAATCAGATAGCTT
The DNA here is from genome assembly GCA_043759175.1 of Chitinophagaceae bacterium. GTDB lineage: Bacteria > Bacteroidota > Bacteroidia > Chitinophagales > Chitinophagaceae > Ferruginibacter. The sequence goes on from JAYVLZ010000145.1 coordinate 4,938, forward strand.
TGGATTTCTCATAGGCATAAATCCATGTTCGCCTGGATTTTTTTGAATACGTGCAATGATATCTTCTGCAGTGGTGCTTGCTTCTGCATAGTTATCCAGTGATTTTTTATTTCCTTTCCCTGCTATATGGCAGGGGGCACAACTTGCCTCAATCACCGGCTTTACATTTCCTTCATAAGTAATGGCTGCAACCGCTGCTTTTTTAGATGAAGAACAAAACTGAAAAATGAATGCCGTGGTAAACAAAACAAGTGCAATTGATACTTTACGCATGTGGTGGTGTTGGTTTGGTGGTTATAAAATTGTATTTATTTCCTGAGTATAAAAATGATGAAATTTATTTATCCCTTTCAGGCACCACAAATATATATATTGCTTCTTCTCATACAACAGAATGAGACAAAAACAGGAAATGCTGCGACGAAAGTTAAGAACATGTCTTACATTCCTGCAGACAAAAATATAATATCACAGAAAAAGATTGGGCAATTGTTCATTCAAGATACGGCTGGAACTCTTGCAATATCAAGCATCATGCAGGTTTAGTCAAATAGATAGCTTTCTGGACTAATTTTGACCGGGTAATTTCACCCTGAAAAGATTATTACAGTACTTAAGCAGTGTTAAATAAAAGCAGGCGAACCCTGGCACCTTACCAGGCGGTTTTTGCTTTTATTGCTTTATTAGCTGACCCCGTATTTCTCCTCCGGGATATGCGGTGGAATGCAGGTTCACATAAAATTTATTTTCCATCAGGTCACTTTCTTCAGATGCAGTGAGTGCTGCAGAAGATGTGAAAGCAATGGGTGAAGCGGTAATGGTAAAAGGGAATTCTACCGGGCCGCTTACACCAACTTCTCCTTTATGAATATGCCCTACGGTAACCACAATACCGGAATAGTTAGTGGAAACCGTTAGTATTTTGGTGGTGGTATTAAAAGTTCCTGTTGAACTTCCGGTGGCGGTGGATGCATTAGGATTTGATTCGCTGGCGCCGCTCAGGGTGGCCGCAAAATTTACTGTGGTGGGAGGATTGTTATTGGTGCTGTCTTTTTTACAGGCACTGAAAATAACAATTAACAGGATTACGGGTAATAATTTAATAAGACGTATCATAATAAAAAATTTTATGGATAAATAATGGGAACTGATTTGCAATACAGGTATTGCAGTAAAGAAGGTGCGCTAAAATAAATACGTTGTTTATTTTATTGCAAGGTCTCTGTGTGATGAACGGATATACATTTAAAAGGGTTGCCTT
>JAYVLZ010000146.1:0-4467 GCA_043759175.1 Chitinophagaceae bacterium
AATGAAAAGTAATAATAGCAATACGGGAAGAAGGTTTCAAAAGGACAATAGACTGTTGCAACAATTCTCTCAGGGCACCAAACTCATCATTTACTTCTATCCGCAATGCCTGGAATACCTGTGCAAAATATTTTTGGGGATTCCCTTTCACCACGGCTTGCACAGCCTGCTTTAACTCACTGATGGTTTTGATGGATGTAACGGACCGTTGCTGCACAATTGTTCTGGCCAGTGTTTTTGAATTGGTTACTTCGCCATACTGCTCAAATAATTTGTGCAACTGGCTTTCGCTAAAATTCTTCAGCACTTCTGCAGCAGTAACTGATTGCCGGCGATCCATCCTCATATCCAAAGCGGCATCAAACCTGATAGAGAAGCCTCTGTCTGCCTCATCAAACTGGTGACTTGAAACGCCGAGGTCAGCCATGATACCATCTACTGCAGTAATTTTATGCAACCGCAAAAAACGCTGGATGTGACGAAAATTTTGTGGCACAAAGATCACACGCTCATCATCCGGCAGGTTTTTCCTTGCATCATCATCCTGGTCAAAAGCCAGCAGCCGGCCATTTTCGTTTAAGCGTTCCAGTATGGCACGGCTGTGTCCGCCACCGCCAAAAGTGCAATCAACATAAATTCCATCCGGCTGAATGTTTAAGCCTTCGATGGTTTCGGTTAATAAAACCGGCGTGTGATAATTTTGTAATTCGGAATTGGGAATTGCTGTATCTTTTTTATGGTTACTCATTCCTTTTTTACTAATTACAAATTCCTAATTACCATCCTTGCGGTTCATCACCGCATTTGCCAGCTTACTGTAGCCTTGTGGTGAAAAAGATTCAAAGAGCTTTTTATACTTACTATTGTCCCAAATTTCAATTTTGTTTACTGCTGACACCAGCACCACATCTTTTTCCAATCCTGCATATTCTATCAACGTTTTTGGCAGTAACAATCTGCCGGCACTATCCAGTTCCACCTGTGTGGCACCGTTTAAAAATGAGCGACGGAATTCCCTAACTTGCGGATCAAAATCATTCAACTTGCTGATTTCAGAAAATACAGGTTCCCACGTTTGCATCGGGTATAAAGTGAGGCATTGCTCTATTCCCCTGTTAACAACAAATTGGTTGGCGCTGTCATCTGCCAGTTGCTTCTTAAAAGCAGCAGGGATCAGGAAGCGACCCTTGGCATCTAACGTAACTTCGTACTCGCCGAGAAAACCAATCATTTAGAGAAATTTATTTAATCCAACACTATTTAACACAAAATAACACTTTTTCCCACTTTACAACTAAAAAACAGGAAAAAGTTTTTATCCACAAGGCTTTTATCTTTTCTGAGACAGGCTTTGAGGCATTTTTTGAAGAATTTGAAGGTGCAAAAGCTGTGGATAGCTGTGGATTGGTGTGGATTACCTGTCCATTAAATTAATTCATCAAAAATTGATCTTATGCAATCGGGTTATTCTGGAACAGCATTAATAAAAAAACTGGGCATCAAAGAAGACCACAAAGTAAAATTGGTGAATATTCCGGAAAGCTATTTTGAATGGCTGGAGAATGATATCCGCCAGCAACTGTGTAAGAAGAATGTACTGCCAGATTTTGTTCATCTCTTTGCAAAAGATGTAAAGACTTTTGAAACAGGATTACAAAAAATTCTCACACAAATAAAAGCCGATACCATTATCTGGGTATCGTGGTATAAAAAAAGCTCAGGAATACCAACCGACTTAACAGAAGATATCATTCGTAATTATGCATTGCAGCATAACCTGGTGGATATTAAAGTGTGTGCGGTGAATGAACAATGGAGCGGTTTGAAACTGGTAGTTCCGGTTGTAAAAAGAAAACTATTTAGCTAATGGAAAACTGATATTGAATGTACTTCCCCTACCCACCACACTCTCTGCTTTGATATTTCCATGATGAGCATCCACCATTGTTTTTACATAACTCAGCCCCAGGCCAAAGCCCTTTACATTATGAACATTGCCGGTATGTGCCCGGTAAAATTTTTCAAAAATGCGGCTTAAGGTTTCTTTGTTCATACCGATACCATTGTCTTCAATTTTAATTTTAAACTGATTGCCGGTATTTTGTGTGGAAAGTGTGATATGCAAATTATCCTTTGAATATTTTACCGCATTATCAAGCAGGTTGTTGATCAGATTGGTAAAGTGTACTTCATCAGCCATCAGCAGGTCTTTTGCAGCAGCAAGGTTTACCTGTAATGTTCCTTTCTTTTCTTCCACCTGCAGTTGAATATTATTTAAGGCACTGTTTATTAAATCGTGTGCATGTAATTTTTTAAGGTTCAGCTGAACTTCCTGTCTATCCAGCAAAGCCGCCTGCAATATGGTTTCCACCTGCTTGTTCATTCGTTTGTTTTCTTCTTTGATGATACCAGTGAAATAACTCATCTTTTCTTTATTTCCAAACACCTTTTCATTTTTCAACGCATCCACTGCCAGCGAAATAGTAGCCAGTGGTGTTTTAAATTCATGCGTCATGTTATTGATGAAATCAGATTTTATTTCACTTAATTTTTTTTGTTTGATTAATGCCCTCACCGTAAGAAAAAAAGCACACATGATAATAATGGTGAAAACTACTGCACCTACAATCAACCAGGTCATGGAGCCCCAGATAAAGTTCTTTACATGCGGTATTAGTATTACCAATATCTCCTGGGGCGAAATACCCTCTGAGTTACTGCCACTGGGTGATTCTAAAAATATTGCCTGGCGGATATTGTTAATGGTATCTCCCTGCATTTTATAAAAATTTTCGGAAAACAATTCTTCCCCAATCAAAGAAGTAGAGCTAATGGAAAATTCAAATGGTACCTGCTGCAGGTTTTGTTTATCAAATGCTTTACGAATAATTTGTTTGATCTCATCCTTTGAAAATTTTTGGGCAATAGTGGGAGCAAAAAATTCCATCTGCAATCTTTCACTTGGAAACACAGACTGGTTCTTTTTCATCAGGGGCATCAGGTTACCTTTTTCCTGCACCAGATCCTGTGATACCTGGTAAGTAGCCAGCACCAAATGCTCGTTAAACTTTTGTTCCTGCGACTCCAGGGCTCCTTTGATCCATAAAAACTGGAAAAAAATAAGCCCCAGCAGGGAAAGCAAAATCAGTATGGTAATGACGGGGAAAATTTTCTTCATCTATACAAAAATAATTCAGGCTTCATCGAATAAAAATGGCTATTGGCATAAAAGTTAAATTTAACGAAGGTTTACCACTTATTGAGAGGTAAAATTATTGCCTGTTTTTGCACAAGAAAGAAAATAATCAATTATTTTAGAATATGGTTTCACCGGCACCAGGCATATTACTGATAGCGGACCCTTTTTTAAAAGATCCGAACTTCATGCGGACGGTTATCTTTTTATGTGAACACCAGCATGAAGGCAGTTTTGGATTTGTGCTCAATAAACAATTTGAACAATCGCTGGATGAACTGATGGAGGGTTTTGAGGGGTACAATATACCGGTATATTACGGCGGCCCTGTGCAGATGGATACCATTCATTTTCTTCACCAGTATCCTGATAAAATTACGGGTGGTGTACAGGTGATGAAAGATGTGTATTGGGGAGGCGATTTTGCTATCTTGAGTGAGATGGTAAAAAACAAAGAAGTTGATTACAATAAAGTACGCTTTTTCATTGGCTATAGTGGCTGGGGTACCGGGCAACTGGTGGATGAACTGAATGAAAAAAGCTGGCTTACTGTAACGGCTACACGCCAGTTAGTTTTTCATAAGGAACCTGATGCCATATGGAAAGACAGTCTTAACCACCTGGGTGGTGGTTATGAAATGATGGTGAATTTCCCAATAGACCCACAACTAAACTAAACAGGCTGCTACAATCTTTTGATCACTGCTGCAAATATTTCGCTTAGCTTTTTATCTGCTCTTCCTGCCACTTCAATAATTTCTGAAATATCTATGGCTTTTAAATTATCAGGATCACATTCATCCGTGATAACGCTTACTGCAGCACAAGGCAATGATAGCTGGTTTGCCACAATTACTTCCGGCACTGTGCTCATACCCACCATGTCTGCACCAGCAGCTTTTAAATAACGGTACTCAGTTCTTGTTTCCAGGTTAGGCCCATTCACTGCAACATACACACCTTGTTTCATTTGAATGCCGGCATTGATAGCTTCCTCTTCCAGCAGCGTTGATAAATGAGGGTTATAAGGACAACTCATATCAGGAAAACGTGGGCCAAAAAAATCATCGGTCAATCCTCTTAATGGACTTTCTGTTTGCATATTAATATGATCTGTGATCAGCACTAAATCTGCTTTTTTAAAATTAAGATTGATACCACCTGCAGCATTACTCAGCAATAAATTTTTTACACCCAGCAATTTCATTACCCTGATTGGAAATGTAACCTGCTGTAAAGAATAGCCTTCGTAATAATGAAACCTGCCTTCC
>JAYVLZ010000147.1:0-14164 GCA_043759175.1 Chitinophagaceae bacterium
TCCTTTTCCTGTAATCGGGATGGTTTACCGGATATTGAAAGATAGTACACCCACCAGCAAAACATGGGATGGTTATTTTTATGAAGATCATGCTTACGGCGCAATGGTAAGGAAGAACTGGACAGTCAGTAAATGAATAACTGACCTGAATTGGAGACTGCTTTTTTCAGCTAAATAGAATTACTACTGATGAAATTTTACGCCTGACTGAAGCGGCTACCCCGGTGAAGCCTTGTGTGGCTGGATTTGCGCCGGAGTAAGAGCGAAAGGCAGGACCGCTGATGAAGGAAGTACAATCGCCTGCGTACAAAACATTTTTTATTTAACAAACGAACCAATCCAAACATTTAAATGTTTCATTAAATTGCATGTTTATTTCAGCATTTTTCCTGCCATAATATTTACTTTATGAAAGGTCATCATTTTTCAAGGTTTGATCCCAACGAAAATGCCAAATCAAAGTTTGAGCAGTTGCTGGATCTTTTGATGCAATTGCTTACGTACACCAATGGCGATGTAGGCGAAGCCATGCAATGGATGAATGAACTGGACAAGGAATACAAGCTTACCAATGATGACTATGGCATGGGTGATTTTTTGGAGGAACTGAAAGACAAAGGCTACATTGATGAGAACAAACAGAATGGAGAAATAAAGATCACTCCTAAAACGGAGCAGGGCATACGGCAGAAAAGTTTGGAAGAAATTTTTGGCAAGCTAAAGAAAACCAAGCAGGGCGACCACCACACATTTAAACCGGGCAACGGTGATGAGATTAACCCGGAGACAAGGCCCTTTCAGTTTGGTGACAGCGTGGAGCAGATTGATTTTACGGCTTCTATCCGCAATGCACAGATCAATCATGGTGCAGAAAGTTTCAGCCTGCATGAAGATGATCTGGAAATAAGAGAATCAGATTTTAAATCGCAGACCAGCACGGTGCTGATGATCGACATCAGTCATTCCATGATATTGTATGGTGAGGACAGGATCACGCCTGCAAAGAAAGTGGCGATGGCGCTGAGTGAACTGATCAAAACAAAATATCCAAAAGACACACTGGACATTGTGGTGTTTGGCAATGATGCCTGGACGATTGAAGTAAAAGACCTACCCTACCTGCAGGTGGGTCCATATCATACCAACACGGTGGCGGGGCTGGAACTGGCGATGGATATTTTGCGGAGAAGGCGTAATACCAACAAACAAATTTTTATGATCACGGATGGTAAGCCTACCTGCCTGAAGGTGGGCAAGCAATATTATAAAAATAGTTTTGGTGTGGATAGAAAGATACTGAACCGCTGCATGAGCCTTGCTACGCAATGCAAAAAATTAAAGATACCCATCACCACATTTATGATTGCCAGCGACCCTTACCTGCAGCGTTTTGTAACAGAGTTTACAGAGACGAATAATGGCAAGGCGTTCTTTGCGTCGCTGGACAAGCTGGGGGCGTTTATATTTAAAGACTTTGAGAGTGGAAAAAGGAAGACGGTGTATTGATTTTTTTGCCGGGAAGACGTTAAGGCGGGAAGTTTTTTTAAGAAAGACGGGAGAGATTATTTTTCAAATAATGATTTTTGCCGGGAAGACATTAAGGCGGGAAGTTTTTTTAAGAAAGGCGGGAGGGATTATTTTTCAAATAATGGCTTTTTGCCGGGAAGACGTTAAGGCGGAAAGTTTTTTTAAGAAAAGCGGGAGGGATTATTTTTCAAATAATGGCTTTTTGCCGGGAAGACGTTAAGGCGGAAAGTTTTAAGAAAGGCGGGCGGGATTATTTTTCAAATAATGGTATGGAGGCTTTATTTTGTATCATTAGGATTAAGAATGTTTGAATGAAATGATTGCCGGGAAGGCGGAGAGGCGGTAAGTTGGATTTAGAAATAAAAAGACGGAAGGGATTATTTTTAAAATAATAGAATGATATTGTCGGCGTTTGAATATTTTTTGTATTATTCTTTTTAAGTCAACTCTTTTAATTACCTACAAAACTGAACGATGTATATATTATCAGAAAGAGAAGAAACTCTTTGCAGGATTATAGTGGAGTGTGCTTACGTGGTTCATAAAAGATTGGGACCAGGTTTATTAGAGAAAATTTATGAAGCCTGTTTTTGTTACGAGTTGTCTAAACGTGGTGTTACTAATAAACGACAGGTTAGTTTACCAATTAAATATGATGAGATGATCTTTGATGAAGGGTTACGGATAGATGTATTGGTAGATGATTTAATTATTTGTGAAATAAAAGCAGTGAATGAGATAAATCCTGTATGGCAAGCACAGGTACTAAGCCATTTAAAACTTGTTAATCTTCATGTGGGGTTTCTGCTTAATTTCAATACATCATTAATGAAACATGGAACAAGAAGGTATTGTGTAGAATAATAAAATTAAAATGAAATAGTAAACAGGTGTTAATGACGACTCGTCAAAGTCAGAAATTTTGCAAAGCAAAATCCCTCCCGTCCTTTAAATAAAAACGTCTTTCCGTCTTCCCGGCAAAAAGATAAATTACTAAATAAAAATAGGGAACAAGAAGATATTGTGTAGCATAAAACTGAGAAAATAAATAAGTGTATAACTGGCAACAGGAGTAATCAAAAAATTTTGCAGAGCAAAATTCCTCCCGTCCTTTAAATAAAAACGTCTTTCCGTCTTCCCGGCAAAAAATGAATTATAAAATATGAAATATCCAACTACTTTAGGTGAATTAAAACAAAGCGGCTACGTTTCAAAAGGTATCAAAGACGAGATCCGTACCAACCTCATCAAAAAAATTAAAGCAAAAGAAAATCCTTTTCCCGGAATACTGGGTTATGAAGACAGTGTAATTCCTGATACAGAAAGGGCGCTGCTTTCGAGGCACAATATTTTGTTTTTAGGTTTACGTGGACAAGCCAAAACAAGGATGGCCCGGCAGATGACTCAATTGCTGGATGAATACATTCCGGTGATTGCAGGCAGTGAGATCAATGATGATCCGCTGGCACCTATTTCCCGCTATGCAATTGATCTCGTAGAAACTCATGGTGATAATACGCCCATTAACTGGCTCCACCGCAGCCAGCGCTATGGTGAAAAATTAGCTACGCCCGATGTGAGTGTGGCAGACCTGATCGGTGATATTGATCCAATAAAAGCAGCCAACTTAAAATTGAGTTTTGCTGATGAACGGGTACTGCATTATGGCATTATCCCAAGAAGCAACCGCTGCATTTTTGTGATCAATGAATTGCCGGATTTGCAGGCGAGAATACAGGTATCACTATTTAATATTCTGGAAGAAGGCGATCTGCAGATACGTGGTTTTAAATTGCGGCTACCGTTAGACGTTATGTTTGTATTTACAGCCAACCCGGAAGACTATACCAACCGTGGCAGCATTGTTACACCATTAAAAGACCGGATAGAAAGCCAGATATTAACGCACTATCCCAAATCCATTGAAACGTCTCTGGCCATTACGGAGCAGGAAGCAGACAGTCATCAGGATCAATTGCAAAAAGTAAACATGAGTGATTTAGTGAAACGATTGATAGAACAAGTTGCTTTTGAAGCAAGGGGCAGTGAACTGGTGGACAAGAAAAGTGGTGTGAGTGCAAGGCTTACCATTGCGGCATATGAAAATGCAGTGAGTTCGGCAGAACGAAGGGCAATTATGAATAATGAAAAAGAAACACAGGTTTGGATAAGTGATTTGGTGGGTATCATTCCATCCATTACAGGAAAAATAGAACTGGTATATGAAGGAGAGCAGGAGGGTCCATACCAGGTAGCGGTTAATTTATTAGAGAAATCTACCCGTACTATTTTCAGCCAGTACTTTCCCAATCCGGATACATTAAAAAAGAAAAGAAGTAAGGAAGCATCCGTAGAGGATAATCCGTATAAAGCAATTACCCGGTGGTTTGATAACGGCAATCATCTAAACGTTTTTTTAGAGACAAAGGATGAAGATAAAGTTCAGTTATTGTACAAAGTGGATGGCCTGCATGCGCTGGTAAAAAAATATTATAAAACTGCCAGTGAAAGAGAGAATGCGCTGCTGATGGAGTTTGTATTGCATGGGCTGGCTTCTTATTCTCTGATCAGCAAAAAAGTACTGGATGGTAAAATAGAATTTAAGGATCTGATGGGCAGTATGTTTAACCTGGGTACACAATCATTTAATGAGGACGATTTTAATGAAAGTGATTTTAATTAGCAGCCGTTAATTTTTTTTATTGATGCCATCCTTGTAACTATCGCAGTAGCGTCAAGTTAATTTTCTAAAATTCTCTTTAAATCTTTGCCTGCAGCCCCGTTCGGGGCGGCATTTCTTTTTTTCTCTTAGGTACATTTTTAAAAATGTCGCCCAGATGGGGCTTTGTTACTGTCTAACATCTTACTTCTACCAAAATATCGCCTCTATGAGGCTTCCTTAACTTGACGCTAATGCGATATTATCGGGACACTGATGGGCATTAATTTTTATATAGAATGAATTTTATTTGTGCTGATTGGTGTATTCGTGGCAGGAAAAATATTTTAAATCAAAATGCCAGGAGATGACAGCTGCATTTGCTATCTCTCACTGGCATTGATTTTTCATGTCCATGGCGGCACCTGTACGCTTCAAAGTATTAAGGTTGAAGTGTGTTATAAGTGAACGGTCTCCCTTCCTTTTGATGATTTGAATTTTTCTACAATCATTTCAGTTAACTCACCTTCCACCAGGTTGATTTTACCAGTGGCTTTTAAGTCGATGTGACAATCCCCGTTTACATACACTGTTAATTCTTTTGTGTTTAATGGAACAGCAGATGAAACTTTGGCATTGCCTTTTGCTTCAATTTCCTGTACATTTTTAACCGGAACATATACCAGTGTTTTTTCGCCGGTTGTTTTGCTGTTCCTTACAGTTAATACACCATCATTTTCACTTACACTTGTTGTGCTGGTGTTGCCGAACATGTAAATGGCAGCTCCTTCATTTTCAAAAAGCACCACATCCACATTACCTTCCACTACAATTTTGGTTACTTCTTTTTTAACCGAAATCTTTTTAGAAGCAGGAGCAAATGTGTTTGAATCTTTTTCTGCGAAAGCAGATGTGAATACTGATATCATCAATACCAGTGTTACTAAAATTTGTTTTTTCATGACTTTTAATTTTTTTGTTGTTTAATTTTTACACTGCAAATATCACATGTATTAAGAGCCTGAACAATCCCATAATTGTGTGAAATTCGCTACCAATATTGGTTATGGTTTAACAATACTTAACAGTTGTAATCTCCTGTCATATTAATTAACCGCCTGTACCTGAAAACACCGCTTAGTAACCGGAAGTGGTATCACATAAATATGTGATAGCGTTGTTTGATGTATTTTTTGTGGCAGCTTATTTTGGAAGAATAGCGACATACCTCTTATCAACGGAAGTATTTTTACATCACCGGTAAACCAATTATATTGTTGATCGTTTTACTGAATGATGCTAACCTCTAAACTTCTAAACTTCTAACCTCTAAACTTCTAACCTCTAAACCTCTAAACTTCAATAAAACATTCCTGATACTAAACGATTAAAATATCCCTTTAACAGGTTTGTCTATTTTAATATTAAGGATTAATGTAAGTTTGTTATTCAAATGATGCAATAATAAACAGTCGTTCATGCAAAGCAGCTCTACGTATTTAGCTTATGGTAAAACCAACAGCTTTTCTTCTTTTGTTTTAGATTATTTAAGTGGCCGGGATGAGTTAAAAAAATTCTATCAGCATCCGCCATCCATTGAAGGTGTAAAAGCGGCTATGCATCACCGTGAAGCTTTTAATAATCACAGGGCATTGCTGGTGGATGTTTTAAAAGATCAGTATAAAGACATTCTGCTTTCAGCAAAGCAGCAAACCAATCTAAATCTGCTGGCAAATGAAAATACCTTTACGATCTGTACTGCACACCAGCCAAATATTTTTACGGGACATTTATATTTCATCTATAAAATTTTACATGCTGTAAAAATTGCAGCAGATCTTTCAGATAAAATTCCCGGAGCAAATTTTGTTCCGGTGTATTATATGGGCAGCGAAGATGCTGATCTTGAAGAGCTGGGGCATATATTTATCAATGGACAAAAGTATGAATGGAAGACGGAGCAAACAGGTGCTGTGGGCAGGATGAAAGTAGATAAAGCATTGCTGCAACTGATAGAATTATTCAGCGGGCAATTAACTGTGCTGCCATATGGTAAAGAAATTGTTGAACTGATGAGCAGTTGTTACACATTAAACACAACAATTGAACAGGCCACTTTAAAACTGGTGAATGAATTATTTGCTTCTTTTGGTTTACTCGTTTTATTGCCAGACAGCAGAGAGCTGAAACAGGCTTTTATTCCGGTGATGGAAAAAGAACTGTTGGAAGGATTCTCTCACAAAGCAGTGGAAGCAACGGTTGCCACATTACCATCAAAATATAAAGCGCAGGCAAGTGGCAGGGAAATCAATTTATTTTATTTAAGCGATAACAGCAGGGAAAGAATTGAATTAGTAAATGACCAATGGTCAGTTGTGAATAGCGACAAAATTTTTTCTAAAGAAGAAATATTAAATGAGTTGCATCAATATCCTGAACGTTTCAGCCCGAATGTAATTTTGCGGCCAGTGTTTCAGGAAACGATATTGCCCGGAATTGTATTTATTGGGGGAGGAGGAGAGCTTGCTTACTGGATGGAATTAAAAAAAGTATTTGAAGCCGTGGCTGTGCCTTATCCAATATTAGTACTTCGTAATTCATTTGTGCTGGTTGAAAAAAATGATGCAGCGATTATGAAAAAGTTACAACTTTCTTATGAAGACATATTCAGCACTGAGTTTGATCTGATGAACAAATTAGTGAAAAGAGACAGCACCGTACAGGTAACATTAAACAAAGAGAAAGACGAATTACAGGATTATTACAACCAATTAAAATTTATTGCCGGTAAAGTAGATGCCAGCCTGCAGATACATACAGATGCCTTATATACCAAAGCGCTTAAAAGCATTACTGAGCTGGAAAAGAAATTATTGAGGGCAGAGAAACAAAAATTTGAAAAAGAACAGCGCCAGCTAAAAAAAATAAAAACACATTTATTTCCCAATAATAATTTGCAGGAGCGGATAGAAAACTTTATGTCTTTCTATGGCAAGTGGGGAAACGATTTATTAAATGTCATCTACGAAAATTCTTTATCACTGGAGCAGCAGTTTGGCATCATTGAAGAGCAGTAAAAAACAATAGCTTACTTTATTACGCTTGGTGGAAGTGTGGGGTCAAGCACTTTTGCTGCACTTTCAGCACCGCATACCGGTAAGCCTTTTGGATCAAGCAAACCAAGCTGCACCAGCACACCTGCCTGGTCCCAGTAAATATGTTCATGTGAAATTTTTCCTTCTTTAAATCCCACAATAACGGCAAATGCAGCTGCTACTTTTTTATCCGTTGGTGCAAGCCCTGGAAGCATCCAGTCTATTACTGCAGTATGAGTAAAACTAATCACCATTTCTTCCACAATCTGGTCGCTGCCAACCGTTCTTGATACCGTTTCTATTTTTACATCCGGCGGAAAAAACTTACCCACTAAATGATTGGTGTAAAAATTTCTTACTCCTTCCCGTCCAACACCACCGGCCATGGTAGGCACATGATTCAGATGAGGATTGTCTGTCATGGTTGCCATGGTGGTTTCAATATCACCCGTTAACTCTGCCTGCACATGTTGCTGAAACAGGTCGATCATTTGCTGTTGCTGTGCTGAATAATTTTCTGTCATGATATTTTTTTAGTAGTTGATCATATAATTTTCTGAGAAGACAGGTCTATCTAAATAATAAAACTTCGGGATAATAGAAAGATAATATTTTTTATAGGATTATTTATTTAGTTCGCAAATCAATAGCCCGTGGCTTTCGCCAGGGGATATTGATTTTTTTTGCTTTCTGGCTTTAGCCAAAATATCTACAACAGGCCACAAGATTTGGGCTAAAGCCCGGGTTTATTTTTTATTTATCCCGCCCTATGCACAGCATCCTGCGGAAAGGGCAGTGCAATTGATGAATTCAATTAAAACATTTTCTTAACTAAATAACATTGGGCTAAAGGCTGGAGCAATTAAAAATCTTTGCGAAGCAAATACACAATCCTTTTTTTAAATAAAAATGACCAGCGTTTCCACCAGCCATTTCTTAAATTTAAAATATCTCTGTAAAAATTTTATTTATCAAAATTATTAGTAAATCCAAAACGCTTAACATTCTTTACACTCTCCATTACAATATCACCTTGATATTCTTTGTAAGCTTCTAATTTACCTGCAATGGAAGTATCATGCAATGCTAATATTTGTGCAGCTAATATACCTGCATTTTTTGCGCCATTCAATGCTACGGTTGCCACCGGTACACCATAAGGCATTTGCAAAATAGACAATACACTATCCCATCCATCCATTGAGTTGGAAGATTTAACCGGAACACCAATCACTGGTAAAATGGTTTGTGCAGCCACCATGCCCGGCAAATGTGCAGCACCACCGGCACCTGCAATAATTACTTTCAATCCTCTTTCTTTGGCGCTGCTGGCATATGCTCTTAAACGTTCTGGTGTACGGTGAGCCGATACGATGGTGAGTTCCGGCTCCACTTCAAACTGGCGCAGAATTTCAGCCGCTCCTTTCATTACTTCCAGATCGCTTTCGCTGCCCATGATAATTCCAACAAGTGTATTCATGTATGATAGATTTTGGCAAAGAAAGGTAAAAAATCAGCAATTTTTTAGGTAAAAATATTTTTAAGCAAAACGGATGTTCCAGCGTTGGTTTTAAATTTGTCTTATTAATGATTCATCTGTTATTATAAAAATATTTATGCCACTTAACCATTGTTCGTTTTATCAAAACCAAAACGGACTATATTTGATTTTATTAGCCAATTAATGTATTTGATAATGAAATATGCCTGTAAAAAACAACTCCTGTTTTTAGTATTGTCCGGTCTTGTAATGATGATGGTTCAATGTAAAGGCAAATCAGAAAAAACAGTTGCTCCCAAAGAAACTCCGCCTGTATTAGTAGATGTAATGATTGCAGAAAAACAACCCATTACCAATGTAATAGAAGCAAATGGTACTGTGATTGCAAATGAGTATGTTGAACTGCGGCCAGAAGTAAGCGGAAGACTTATTTATTTAAATTTTGCAGAAGGAAAAAATATTGCCAAAGGCGCTGTTGTAGCAAGAGTGAATGATGCTGACCTGAGAGCACAAATTGCCAAAAGCAAAGTGCAACTGGACCTGGCTGAAACCACCGTAAGCAGGTATAAACAATTGCTGGATATTAACGGATTAAACCAGGCAGATTATGATGCTGCTTTAAACCAGGTAAACAGCCTGAAAGCAGATATGGTTTATACACAAGCCCTGATTGATAAAACCGTTATCAGGGCGCCTTTCAGTGGTGTGGCAGGTTTGCGGCAGGTAAGTCCCGGTGCGTATGTAACCCCGGCTACAGTAATTGCCACACTGCAACAAACCCAACAGGTAAAAATTGATTTTACACTCCCGGATGTGTACAGCAGTTCAATTAAAAATGGCGCTACGATAGAGGTGGAACTGGATGCAGAAACAAAACAAAAAAGCAAGGCCACTATTGTAGCAACAGAACCAGGCGCTAATACCGATACCCGAAATCTAAGAGTGAGGGCATTGCTACAGGGAACTAAAATAAATCCGGGAGCATTTGTAAAAGTTTTTATAGATGCCGGTAAAGAAAGGACTTCGGTAAAAATACCTGCCAATTGTATTATTCCTGATGATAAAAATAACCAGGTAATAATAGTGAAGAACGGGATAGCCAATTTTGTAAATATTAAAACAGGAGTTAGAGAAGCCAATAGTGTGGAAGTAGTTAGTGGTATCAATCCTGGTGATTCAGTAGTGGTGACCGGAGTTTTATTTGCAAGGCCAAAGAGTAAAGTAAAAGTAAGGAGTGTAAAAAAGCAGGAGGAAGTAAATGCGCCAAAAGATAGTATCAATAGTGCCACAAATAAATTAAAATAATGGCGGAAATTGTTCCCCGCTTTATCCCAAAAAATCAACGTATGGATTTTTTCCAAAACATTACAACTGGTTTTATTGCATGAATATTTCTGAATTTTCTTTAAAGCGTCCCGTTTTTGCCACAGTGCTCAACCTGATGATTATGTTGTTTGGTGTAGTGGGATATACGTTCCTGGCAGTGAGAGATTACCCCGCCATTGATCCGGCGATTATTAGTGTAAGCACTTCCTACACCGGCGCTAATCCGGATATCATGGAAAGCCAGGTTACAGAGCCGCTGGAAAAACAAATCAATGGAATACCGGGTATTAAAACAATTACCTCATCCAGTACACTGGGTAACAGCAATATCACTGTAGAGTTTGAATTGGGGGTGGACCTGGAAGCAGCTGCCAGTGATGTAAGAGATAAAGTGGGCCAGGCCAGCCGTCAATTACCACAGGATATTGATGCACCCCCGGTTGTTACCAAGTCTGATGCCAACAGCGATTTCATACTGATATTAGCAGTGCAGAGCCGCACCAAAGGTTTGCTTGAATTGAGTGACTATGCTGAAAATGTTTTACAGCAACAGTTTCAAACAATTAACCAGGTGAGTTCTGTAAATATTTTTGGTCAAAAAAGATATGCCATGCGTATCTGGATCAATCCGGATAAAATGATAGCACAAGGTGTTAGTTTTTCTGATATCAGGGCATCACTCAGCACTGAAAATGTTGACCTTCCCCCTGGAAAAATTTATGGAAACAATACCGAACTTACCATTAAAACATTGGGCAGGTTAACCAGCGAACAAGATTTTAGAAATCTGATAATAAAAGAAGACAGCAGCGGCATTGTAAGATTAGAAAATGTTGCCCGTGTGGAAATAGGCCCGGAACAACTGGAACAAAGCTGGAAATATAATGGCGTGAATGCAGTGGGTATTGTATTGATACCTCAGCCCGGTGCTAACAATATACAGATAGCAGATGATTTTAATAAAAAACTGGATGCGATTAAAAAAGCAAATAAAAGTGATATTGAAATGAATGTGTTGCTGGACAACACTACCAACATCCGAAAGTCTATCAAAGAAGTAGAAGAAACATTAATGATCTCTTTTGCATTGGTAGTGATGGTAATCTTTTTCTTTTTCAGGGATTGGCTCATCGCCATTCGTCCATTGATAGATATTCCAATTTCACTGGTGGCTACTTTTTTCATCATGTATGTTTCAGGATTTTCCATTAATGTATTAACGCTGCTGGGTATTGTGCTGGCAACTGGTTTGGTGGTGGATGACGGTATTGTGGTTACAGAAAATATCTTTAGTAAATATGAAAAAGGAATGCCTATAAAACAGGCAGCTGTGGAAGGCAGCAAAGAAATTTTCTTTGCAGTAATTTCTACTTCTATTACACTGGCCATTGTTTTTTTACCGGTTATTTTCCTGGAAGGATTTATTGGGAGGTTATTCAGGGAATTTGGTGTAACCCTGGCTGCTGCTGTATTAATTTCAGCATTGGTATCTCTTACCATCACACCGATTTTAAATGTGCTGTTGAACAGGAAGAAAGCAGGTCATGGTAAATTTTATATGAAAACAGAACCTTTTTTTACCGGCATGGAAAACGGTTACAAAAGATGGCTCAATAGTTTTTTAAGAGTGAGATGGTTAGCCTGGGTTTTAGTGGCTGTTTGTATAGGTATCATAGCATTTATTTTTACAGGACTGCAAAGTGAAATAGCACCGCTGGAAGACAGGAGCAGCATACGGTTTACTGTTACTGCTGCAGAAGGAACAAGTTACAGCAGGATGGTGACTATTGCGGATGATATAGCCAACTACTTGTATGATTCTGTACCTGAAAGAGATTTTGTTTTTGCCAGAACACCGGCAGGCGCCATTAACAGCAGCCAGCCAAGATTGGGATTGGTTGACCCGAAAGAAAGAACAAGAAGCCAGACGGATATAGCAAGTGACCTTCAAAAAAAACTCACCAGGTTTAATGATGCAAGAATTTTTCCGATACAGGAACAAACCATTTCTGTTGGTGGTGGATCAAGAGGATCTTTGCCGGTACAGTTTGTTTTACAAAACCAGGATATTGATAAATTAAAACAGATCATTCCTAAATTTTTGGATGAGGCAAGAAAGGATAAAACATTTGCTAACGTTGACGTGAACCTGAAATTCAACAAGCCGGAAATTCAGCTTACGTTAGACAGGATGAAAGTAAAAGATCTCGGTCTTTCATCGCAGGATGTGGTGGCAGCATTGCAGTCTGCATTTAGTGGCGGCCGTCTTGCTTATTTCATCATGAATGGATTTCAATATTCGGTTATTGCACAGGTTGACAGAACAGACCGTAATAAAACGGATGACATTTCTAAATTGTATGTTCGTAACGATAAAGGTCAGAATATTCCGGTAAGTTCAGTAGTAAACCTGGTGGAGAGCAGCAGCCCTGCTACCTTATATCATTTCAACAGGTACAAAGCAGCTACTATTTCTGCTTCGCTGGCAGATGGAAAAACGGTAGGAGATGGCGTGAAAGCAATGCAGGCAATTGGACAAAGAATGCTGGACGAAAGTTACCAGACATCTCTATCTGGTCCATCAAGAGATTATGCAGAAAGTTCTTCTAATATCATGTTTGCATTTTTACTGGCTTTAATGCTCATCTACTTAGTGTTATCTGCCCAGTTTGAAAGTTTTATAGATCCGCTTACAATTATGATCACGGTACCGCTTGCACTGGCAGGTGCTTTGCTCAGTCTTTATATATTTAACCAGACATTGAATATTTTTTCTGAAATTGGTATGATCATGTTAATTGGTTTGGTAACAAAGAATGGAATCTTAATCGTTGAATTTGCTAATAAAAGGAGAGAAGCAGGGTTGAGTAAAATGGAAGCAATTTTAGAAGCAGCACAGCAACGGTTACGCCCTATATTGATGACGAGCCTGGCAACTTCATTGGGTGCTTTGCCCATTGCATTGAGCCTGGGAGCTTCGTCTGCAAGCCGTGTCCCATTGGGTATTGTGGTGGTGGGGGGATTAATATTTTCACTCATTCTTACCCTGTTCATCATACCGGCTATTTATACTTATTTATCAGGTAAACATAAATATGAAGCCGCAATGGCAGCTAGTAAATTCAATTTTATTGGAGGAAAATAAAGAAGAAACCATTAAAAGCTAAAGGAAAAAGAAAGCAGTATGAAGCAATTGACCGTATATATTTTTTTTGTTGTTACCAGCATCACAGTAAACGCACAAAACCAGCTCACACTTTCTGATGCCATCAATACGGCCATGAAAAACAGCCTGGATATTCAGCTTGCAAAAAATTTGATTGAAGCCAATACCATTTTAAATAATTATGGTGTGGCAGGCGGGCTTCCGTTAGTTACCAGCACTGTTACAGATAATGAACAGGTATCCAACATCAATCAAAAAATAAATACTGGAGAATCTATTACAAGAAACGGGGCTGCCACTAATAATTTTGTGGTAGGACTGGCGGGAAGCATATTATTATACAATGGCAACAGGGTAGTAGCCACTAAAAAAAAACTGGGCTTATTGCAACAGCAAAGCCAGGAATTGCTGAATGCACAAATACAAAACATTATTGCCGGTGTTACAACAGGGTATTATGACATAGTGCGGCAACAGAGTTATATGAAAACAATTGACAGATCAATTGAAGCATCCAACCAGCAATTAGATATTGTAAAAGCAAGACAAAGCGTGGGACTGGCTAACAATGCAGATCTTTTCCAGGCGCAAATAGATTTGAATGCATTGTTGCAGGCAAAGCAATCACAGCAGGTAATAATTGATCAGTCTAAAACAGAATTGCTGCGCCTGCTTACTTTAAAAGCAGACGCTGTTATCAATATCAATGACACGATCATTGTGGATGCAGCAATTTCACTGGATGCAATTTTAAACAGCCTTCATAAAAATGCAGAGATACAGGCTGCAGAAGAACAGATCAAAATTAATGAACAGGTAGTAAATGAAACTGCCGCCTTACGTTATCCTTCTATAAGGGCCAACACTGGTTTTAATTTTACCCGTAACAA
>JAYVLZ010000148.1:0-11113 GCA_043759175.1 Chitinophagaceae bacterium
TATTACAAAAAATATTGCCATAAGAGGCTCCATCAATAAAGGTTTCAGGGCGCCAAGTTTACAGCAAATATTTAACAGTGCCACCACCACCACTGTGCAGGCAGGTACTATCCGTTACACAAAACAATACCGCAATAATGACCCATTGTTAGATAGTATCGGCATAGAAGACCCTAAGCCGGAAATTTCATGGAATTATAATCTTGGATTGGCCATAAAGACCGGAGAAAAATTCTTATTTACTGTTGATGCTTACCAGATAAATATCACCGATAGAATTGTAATCTCAGAAGCATTAACTGTAAATAATATTACAGCATTAAGAAACCGGCTGGCGGGCACCGGCATACAGGTGATTTCTTTTTTCACCAACCATGTAAATACTAAAACAAAAGGTATTGATTTTGTATCAACTTATAAAACTTCCTTGGGTAAAAACAGTAAACTGAATCTAAGTTTGGGAATGACTTTTAATAAAACCGAAATATCAGATATAAAAAAAACACCGGATAAATTGCAAGCCGGAACAGTTGCAAAAATCGCCATTATTGATACTATTAATATTGCATTGATTGAAACAGCACAACCCCGGCAGAAAATTATTTTCTCAGCGAACTATACCATTGGCAAATTCAGTTTTGTAGCAAGAGCAACACATTTCGGTAAAGTAGCTGCCTGGGAAAAACCAACAGGCCTACGACATATAAAACAGGAATTTGGTGCAAAAACTTTAATAGATGCTTCGGTAGGTTATAATATTACACCAAAAATACAACTGACTGTTGGCAGTAATAATATAACAAATGAATATCCTGATAAAGTTTTACCTACTTTGTCGGCTTATGGTACGGGGCAAACGCCATATAACCGTAATGTTAATCAATTTGGTTTTGCCGGTGCATTTTATTATGGGTCGTTAACTGTAAGATTTTAAAAGATGCTATGAAATTAATCCGCAGTATTACACGATGGGATATGATTGCACTGATGCTTAATGCCACCATCGGCGGCGGAATTTATGGATTGCCATCGCAGGTATTTGCAAAAAGCGGTTCGTACAGTTTGCTGGCTATGCTGGTATGTGTGGGTGCCATCAGCCTTATCATTTTTTGTTTTGCAGAAGTAGGTAGCCGCTTTAGTGGTACTGGTGGTCCGTTATTGTATGCACATGAAGCTTTTGGGCCTTTTGCAGGATTTATGACCGGATGGCTGAGTTTAATATTAAGGATCATCGGCATTGCGGCTATTTCAAATATTACTATCTCTTATCTCGGATTTTTTTTACCCTTTACTCAAACAACTTCTGGAAGAAGCATATCAGTAATTCTGCTCATAACTGCACTTTGTGTTATTAATTTATCAGGCATAAAGCAAACGGTGCTGTTTAATAATATTTTCACCACAGGTAAAATATTTACGCTTTTATTTTTTGTAATCGTTGGATTGTTTTTTATAAAAGCAGAAAATTTTAATTTTAAAGCTCCCGTTAGTTTCGAATCATTCTCATCATCTGTGTTGTTGATGGTGTATGCCTTTAGCGGTTTTTCCGGTGCCGTTGCCACCGCCGGAGAAATGAAAAATCCGCAGAAAGACATACCTTATTCGCTAATTACAGTGCAGGTTTTTAAAGTTATTTTGTATATGCTTATACAGGTGGTGTGCATAGGTACACTTTCTACATTGGGGCAATCAGAAAAACCATTAACAGATGCTGCAAGTACCTTTTTACCTGGCTGGGGCGGTACTGTAATAACCATTGGCGCATTAATATCATTTACTGCCACACTGAATGGCGGCGTACTGGTAGCATCCCGTACCTGTTATGGTTTGGCCGAAAAAAATCTCCTTCCTTCTTTTATGGGAAAAGTACATAGCCGGTTTCATACACCACATGTATCGCTTATAATTATTTGCAGCATCATGCTCATTTTAACACTAACCAATTCATTACTTTTTCTGCTTACGGTTAATGCCCTGGGCACTTTGGTAATTTATATTATATCCTGTGCAAGCCTTATTAAATTAAGAAAGAAAAAAAATATACCTGCTGCTGCATTTATATTACCTGCCGGTAAACTAATTGCAGTATTAAGTATTATTTTTTGTTTACTGATTATGACTGGCAGTACAACACAACAGGTACTGTATATTTTAGGGGTGCTGGGTGCAGGAGCAATTGTTTACGGTATTTTTATTATTACAAAAAAAAGCAGGATGCCAATGGCAGAAGCAGTGGAATAGTTTCTTGTTTGTAAAAAATATTTAAGTCAGTTATGATTATAAAGCCATCCAAAACATACCATATACATATTATGGGTCAGGTGCAGGGAGTAGGTTTCCGCCCTTATGTATACCATATTGCTAAGAGCTTTGGAATTAATGGTGAAATATATAATGGTATTGATGGTGTTCATATATTTTTCAATGCATCTGAAACCGGGGCCGGAGAGTTTTATCAATCACTCATCAGCAACGCACCTGCTATATCACATATTACAGCTTCAGTCATTAATAAAACAGTTAACCAGAATTTTACTGAATTTAAAATTATCGGCAGTCAATATGAAGGACTGCATAATGTTTTATTAACTCCTGATTTTGCCATGTGTGCAGATTGCCGGAATGAATTAAAAAATGAAACTAACAGGAGAGCAGGATACCCTTTTATTACCTGTACCAACTGCGGACCACGGTATTCTATTATTCATCGCTTACCGTATGATAGAGAGAATACCAGCATGGATAGTTTTGAAATGTGCCCGTCTTGTTATAAAGAATATAACGAACCAACCGACCGGCGATATTATTCTCAAACCAATTCATGTCCCGATTGCGGGATAAACTTCTTGCTAAATTCAAATGAAAAGGAATTGGCTGAGAAAAATTATAACGGTATTATTCAAAAAGCAATTCACTTTCTTAATGAAGGAAAAATAATTGCTGTGAAAGGAATTGGCGGTTATCTGCTGATTTGTGATGCAGCCAAAAAAGAACGCATCATTCGTCTGCGGCAATTTAAACAGCGGCCTTCAAAACCATTCGCACTGATGTATCCAAATGTAGCAATGCTGAAAGGCGATGTTATAATAAGTGCGGTTGAAGAGGAATCGTTAACAGCTTCATCTGCTCCGGTTTTGTTGCTCCAACTCAAAGAAAATATTTCATCCGGTATCTGTTTAGCTCAAATTGCTCCCGGGTTAAATCAGGTTGGGGTTATGTTGCCTTATGCACCTGTTTACGAATTATTGCTGAGTGCTTACGACAAACCCGTTATTGCCACCAGTGCTAATATCAGCAGTGCACCAATTGTATATAAAGATGATGAAGCAATTGAACAGTTAAACAATATGGCTGATCTTATTATCAGCAACAACAGGGAAATTGTTGTACCGCAGGATGATAGTGTTATTAAATTCAGTTCGTTTCAATCGCAGAAAATAGTGATAAGAAGATCCCGGGGATTGGCTCCCACTTATATTAATCCGGATATTCCTTTGCCGGATGAAAATATACTGGCTACAGGAGGCTTACTTAAAAGTACATTCACATTAACGCATCAGCAAAATATTTATGTAAGCCAATATCTTGGCGATCTGGACAATTATGATGTGCAGAAAAATTACGAGTATTGTCTTAATCATTTTTTTAGCTTGTTTAATGCAGGCCCACAGGTAATTCTTACGGATAAACACCCGGAGTATTTTTCAACCAGCTATGGAATGGATTTGGCAAAAGAATTAAATGTTGCGGTAAAACAATACCAGCATCATGAAGCACATTTTGCAGCGGTATTGGGTGAAAATAATTTACTTAATAGTGACAACTCTGTTCTCGGTGTTATCTGGGATGGTGCTGGGCTTGGTGATGATGGTAACATATGGGGTGGAGAGTTCTTCATTTATAAAAACTATGAATTTGAAAGATGCAATCACTTCAGTTATTTTGATTACCTTTTGGGAGATAAGATGGCAAGGGAACCACGGATATCGGCTCTTGCTGCAACGGTGGGATTGGAGGATGCAGCAGCTATATTAAAAAATAAATTTTCTGCAACTGAATGGCCTAATTATCAAAAGCTTTTGCAAAAAAAAGACAACCTGAAAACCTGCAGTGTAGGAAGATTGTTTGATGCAGCAGCTTGTTTACTGGATTTAGCGGATATTACATCTTATGAAGGAGAAGCGGCCATGTATCTTGAAAACCTGGCATTAAATTATTTCAGAAAAAATGGACTTACTATATTGGAAACCTATTTCACTGACGAAGGTAATATGCTACAAATTTCTACAAGTAAAATGTTAGGGGGCTTAATCTTTGATATAAGAAAAGGAAAAGACAAAGGTTTTATTGCTGCCAAGTTTCATTTCTCATTAGCCAGTTTAATAAGAAGAATGGCAGAGAAATTAAATATCAAAAACATTGCGTTAAGCGGCGGCGTTTTTCAAAATGTATTATTAGTTGACCTGATAAAAAAACAGATGACTCCCGACCAGCATTTATTTCTTCACCGGCAATTACCTCCTAATGACGAATGCATTTCATTTGGGCAGTTGTGTTGCTATATTATAGAGAACAAAAAATATTCATCCACAAAAAATAAAGAACATGTGCTTAGCCATTCCGGGTAAAATTTTATCTGTAACAAAAATTGAAGAGGGGATAATGCGAACCGGCAAGGTTTTGTTTGGCGGCATTACTAAAGAAACCAATCTGTACCTGGTGCCTGAAGCCAAAGAAGGCGATTATGTACTGGTGCATGTAGGAGTGGCACTTAGCATTGTGGACGAAGAAGAGGCGCATAAAACACTCCAATTCCTGGAAGGCAGTGGTGAAATGGATGAAATCTGGAATTAAGTTTTGAGGCTGTAATACATAAACGATAAGCTTATGAAATATTTATCTGAGTACCGTGACCCTGAATTAGCAGAGCAATATCTTAATGAAATAAAAAGTATTGTTACAAAGCCATGGACAATAATGGAAGTATGCGGCGGACAAACACATAGCTTAGTCAAAAATGGATTATTAAATATGCTGCCAGATAAAATTCGCATGGTGCATGGGCCCGGATGCCCCGTTTGTGTTACCCCACTCAACCTGATTGATAAAGCTATTTTTTTGGCAGAGGAACGAAATGTAATTCTTTGTTCGTTCGGCGATATGCTAAGGGTTCCCGGTTCCAAAAAAAGTTTATTGCAATCAAAAGCCAATGGTGCCGATGTGCGGATTATGTATTCGCCTCTTGATGCTGTAAAACTGGCAAAAGAAAATCCGGATAAAGAAATTGTATTTTTTGCAGTAGGTTTTGAAACCACTGCTCCGGCAAATGCATTATCAGTGATACAGGCAGAGCAGCAGGGAGTGAACAATTATTCCATTCTTACTTCGCATGTATTGGTGCCGCCTGCTATGGAAGCGGTGCTTAGCGATGAACAAAATGTAATACAGGCTTTTCTTGCTGCCGGACATGTTTGTACCATTATGGGTATCTCTGAGTATTATCCGATAGTTGAAAAATATAAAGTACCTATTGTAGTAACTGGCTTTGAACCTATAGACCTGCTGCAGGGAATATTGATGGCAGTTAAGCAATTAGAAAATAAGGAATACAAGTTAGAAAACCAGTACAGCCGTGTGGTAAAAGCAGAAGGTAATAATGAAGCCAGGCAACTTTTAAAAAAAGTATTTGATATAGAAGACAGGGAATGGAGAGGCATTGGCAATATACCAGGCAGTGGTTTTGAGTTACGCAGAGATTATCATCGCTTTGATGCAAACCTGAAATTTGATATTCAAATTGAAAAAGCAGAAGAAAGCAAAGAGTGCATGGCAGGGCAGGTATTAAGGGGGCTAATAAAGCCGCATGAGTGTCCGCAGTTTGGAAAAAAATGTACACCGCTTTTTCCGCTTGGTGCTCCTATGGTTTCTTCCGAAGGTGCCTGTGCGGCTTATTATCATTTTTCACAAACATTAGAAACCGAACTTGCCTGATAAGAGAAAAATAATGACAGAATTAAATAGCACAAATAAAACCAATAGCTTCCCTTTAGGGGAAGGGGGCATACAACTTCAATGCCCTATGCCCGTTCTTGATTTTGATGTGATCACTTTGGGGCATGGCAGCGGAGGTTTGCTAACCCGTAAGTTATTGGAGAGTGGTGTATTTGAAATTTTAAACAATCCTTTTTTAAATGAAAAACATGATGGAGCCTATTTGAACTTAACGGGCAACTGCGCTTTTACAACAGATAGTTTTGTAGTATCGCCGATATTTTTTCCGGGTGGTAATATTGGTGAACTTGCTGTAAACGGTACTGTGAATGACCTAGCCATGTGCGGAGCTATCCCTAAATATTTATCATTAAGTTTTATACTGGAAGAAGGTTTGCGTATGGAGGAATTTTGGGAAATTCTTGTATCAATAAAAACGGCTTGCCAGAAAGCAGGGGTTTATGTTGTAACCGGAGATACTAAAGTAGTAGAAAAAGGAAAAGGTGATAAAATTTTTATCAATACAACGGGTATTGGCGAATTACATCCTGGTGCTTCCATTCATTTAAACAACATTAAAGCCGGCGATAAAATTATTTTGAATGGAAATATTGCTACACACGGAATAGCCATCATGTCGGTTCGTGAAGGATTAACTTTTGAATCGGATATTGTAAGTGATACCCTTGCATTGAATGAAACAGTAAAAATTTTATTAGATGAATTTGGTGAGCATATCCATTTTTTAAGAGACCCGACCCGTGGTGGCGTTGCCACAACTTTAACCGAAATAGCCCGGGATGGAATTATAGGTATTGATATTGTTGAAAAATATTTGCCCATTGATGAACAGGTAGCGGGGGCTTGTGAAATATTAGGTCTGGACCCGGTGTATGTTGCCAATGAAGGTGTTTTTATAAGTATTGTGGATGAAAAAATTGCAGATAATTATTTAACCAGATTAAAAAGTATGGAGCAGGGGCAACATGCAGCTATTATTGGCGAAATAGTAACTGCACATCCAAAGCAGGTAGTAATGACCAGTAAGATTGGCGGTAAGAGAGTAGTGAATATGCTTGCCGGAGATCAGTTGCCCCGTATCTGTTAATTTAAAAAATAGTTATTGTCAATTATTATGTGTTTGCATTTAGTCAAACACTTTGTGCTTGATGGTTCTAAGCCCCTCTCCTTTGGAGAGGGGTTGGGGTGAGGTCAGAACAACAATGATAAATAAATTCAAAACAATTAAAACTATACATTATGAGAATAGCAGTATGCGGAAAGGGCGGCGTTGGTAAAACAACATTCTGCGGCACACTTTGCCGTACTTTGGGCAAAAAAGGTGTACAGGTGTTAGCCATTGATGGCGATCCTAATCCTAATTTATCGATAGTGCTTGGTATGGGTACTGATGGCGATAAAGCCAGGCCCGTTGGTGCAGAACTGATGGAAAAAGTTGCTGAAATGGGAGGTAATAAATATATACGGTTGAACACCCCATTTGCTGATGTAGTGGAAGGATATGGAATGGATGCACCTGATAATGTTACGCTGCTGATGGTAGGGCAACCTGATCATGCAGGCACGGGTTGCATGTGCAGCTCTCATGTTACGGTACGGGAAGTAATACATGGTGCATTGGAAGGTAATGCCTATACAACGGTATTGGATACAGAAGCTTCGTTAGAAAATATGAAAAGGGGTACTGCAAGATATGTTGATGTACTTTTTATTGTGGTAGAACCTTATTACCGTTCGTTAGAAGCTGGCGGACGTTTTTTTCGGCTGGCAAAAGAATTAGGAATAAAAAAAGTGGCTGCCATTGCTAATAAAGTAAAATCTCCCGAAGAGGAAGCTGCCATACGCCAGTATTGCGAAAAGATCGGACTGCCTGTTGATGCCATCATTCCTTATGATGAAAAAGTAGCTGAGGCCGATAATGCCGGTATTGCTATCATGGATTATGATAGCTCATCTATTGCTGTTGCGGAGATTAACAAGCTGGCGGAAAGATTAATTAAAGAAGCCTGATAAGGTTATTTTTATGTTACAGTCAATAAAAACAAAATATTATGCAGCTATTTTTTTTACGAATACAACAATTGCTGGTAAAACCAATCCTTACATTATTATTTGTATTAAGTGTAAGTTCAATTGCTGCACAGAACACTCAGGGCACTCATGATCACATCACCATTGAAAGTTATTACAAAATGAAATGGGGTTATGCACAGGAATTTATTAATCTGTGGATGGCCAATCATTATCCCTTACAAAAAAAAGCAATGGAAAAAGGTGATATTATCAGTATTACTGCCGAAAAACCTAAAGAACACAGCGGAGAAGATACCCGCTGGGATTTTAAAGTAACGGTGGTTTATAAAAATGCTGAACTCGCTTTAGAACACAGTATTACTGATGTATATAAAAAGCAACTCTATCCTGATGTTGCCAAACTGGCTAAAGATGAACAATACCGTTTCACTTTATTAATTGCGCATTGGGA
Source organism: Chitinophagaceae bacterium (assembly GCA_043759175.1). Lineage (GTDB taxonomy): Bacteria > Bacteroidota > Bacteroidia > Chitinophagales > Chitinophagaceae > Ferruginibacter. Next base: position 8,498 of record JAYVLZ010000148.1, read on the forward strand.
TGTGCTGACGGAAAAAATTGAACTGAAATAAAGACTCCATTTAATTGTAACAAGGGCAAAAATTAAATTCTTAATGAAGTTGTTTAATTTTTTGAAACACCTTTAAACCAATCTGTAATTTTTGTAAACGCTTCGGGAATGGCATTGCTAACTGAATGGCTTAATCCAATACCAATTTCTTCATGCTGTGCTGTTTCACAACCTAAGAATAAAACTTTTTGTGGATATACATTCAATGCTTTAGCCAGCATCAATGCTTTAAGCGGATTTATGTAATGCATATCAGCCATGAATTCATTTTTTTCTTCAGCAGGTAATTCCCGGATGTCTTTTACTTCTATTTCTTTAAAATGAACTGTACCCGGCTCTCCGCCCCAACTCACCACATCAAGCAATATCAACACATCGTACTTGTCAAATAATTGCTGCACCAGATGAATTCCGGCAGAACCTATTTCCATCACCGTTACCGTATCAGGAAACTTTGCTTCATCAATTAATTTCTTAGCAAGTAAAACACCAAACGCATCATCCTGCCGCAATTCATTGCCAACACCTGCAATTAAAATTTTGGGGGAGTCATTAGTAGTCATGTCAGATATTAAAACCAACGAGAAAATTTCCGTTCTCCTGTACGTTTACAGGATAGGATTTTAGTTTGGTTGTTTCATCACCAGCCCTTATGCCCGTTTGTAAATCATAAATACATCCATGCCAGGGGCAAATCAAATTATTGTTTTCAATTTTTCCAAACTCCATTGATAATGCAGAGCCGGGGCAAATACTTTGCAGGGCAAACAATTCATTGTTTACTTTACAGATAAGCACTTTTACCCCTTCAAATTCTTTGAAATAAATTTGCCCGGCTTCTAATTCATTTTTATTACCGGCCGGTATCCAGATGGGCATTCGTATTTTATTTTCTAAATCTTTTCCCGAACCATTTGTTGCTTTTGGAATTAAACTGTCTATTTGTATGGGACCGGCTTTACGTGAAATCAATCCATCTTCAAACAAATCGTACAAGGTAAATAAAGATTGCACCGCAAAATCTGCTTCCATTTCATTTCGTAGTCCAGGAAATTTTTCATCAATTATTTTTAGCAGACGGGAGAGGGCTTCCCTGTGCAGCATATCAAAGTTTTCCAGCAATGTAAAAATTATTTCCTTTGAATAGGATTCGGGAAGTTGTTCGGCCTCCTCGATTAACTGCTGCGTTTTTTGAGCAAGGTCATTGTATTGCGTATCGCTATAATGTACATGGTTCATACTTTCTGAAAACGAAGTAATTTAATGATAATGCTTTTGATGATGGCTATCGGCGCAGTTGTGAATACAGTCATCTAATTTTTCTCCATTGTCATAACAGAATTCACAATCGGGGCCACATTCACCATGACCGGCTTTTTGCATCCCTTCAAAAGCATTACGGAAAATAAGGCCAGCTTCTTTTTTGCCGGCTGCTGTAAGCGACACAGTGCCTGCATTATCAGAAGTTACATTTTTTCTTACAATTACTCCGGCTGTTTCATTTTTAATAATATACTGCAGTAATTTTTCTGCACTCGTATTTAATAAAATAACTAACCTGTCAAATGGAACTTCCTGTGCTAATTCTTCTCCATCCATCCAATACAATACCTGCAATATTTCTTCTTTCCAGAATAATGCATCAAGTGCTTCATTATTATTGTTCAGGTTATTCTCCATTATGCATCCGTTAAAGCATCGCCGTATATTTCTTTAAATTTAATGGTTTCTGCATTATCAGCCATACAAAGATTGCGAATAGTAAGGATAAAGTCAGGTAGCGCATTTTGTACTTCCTCAGTAAAATCAACACCAGCAGTTTCAGGGCCAGGTTCTACATCAATAATAAAAGTTTCGGCAGGCCATATTTTAAAATGTTCGCCGATGATTAATAAATTTTCTACAGATATAACACCTGTTACTGCATCGCCAACACATGCCTGTATCATTTCTTCATCGGGCAAACCACCCATCCAGCGAAATACATCTATATCACCAATATTCCGCCCCGGCCTTTCTATAGCGGCTAATAATATTACACGGTGATAAGGTGTTTGCAGTGATTGAAATTTTTGTACAATGGCAATTGGCCCCCAATTCATTTCTTCTACTTCAACATTATTGGGCCAGTTTAATGTTTGAAGCATGGGCAATAATGCCGGGCCTAAAGAATGATTGCCGAGATTATGATAACCGATTGTACCAACGAGAATTTTGCCCGTTACATTTAAAGTGGAAAAATCAGAAGAATCATTTTCGTTAATCATTTACACTGTATTTAAAAATGCTGCATAGAATTACCCAAAGTACAAGAGTGCGACGCAACGAAGATGCTATGAAATACAAATGCCGGTATCAAAAAAATACTAAACACCGCAAGCACATGTTGTAACTTCTCGTACCACCATGTAATCACTATCCGCTACCTGTATATGTGTTGTGCATGGCATACAGGGGTCGAAACTTCGGATGGCTCTTAGAATATCAATACCCTTAAATTTTTTATCAGGGTCTATCTTTTCAAGAATGGGTGTATTTAATACAGCTTCTTCATACGGCCCCGGTGTGCCCCAAGGGGTATGCGGC
>JAYVLZ010000149.1:0-18415 GCA_043759175.1 Chitinophagaceae bacterium
TTTTCTTGTGATAATTGTGATTAAAGATGCAAAATGGTATGCTGATGAAAGGATTGTGACACAACAATGATGCTATGAAAATATTAGCTGGTATCAAAAAAAATTAATTCAAACAACTTCTTATAGTGTTAAGTTATCAAAGCACACAATATTATTAACTGTATAAACAATCTGATATTGCTGATCAATACCACAGCAGGCAACAGCCATCAAACTTATTTCCCGGTAACAATATGCCTTTAATCACACTCACAACAGATATTGGACAAAGAGATTTCCTTGTTGGGGGGATAAAAGGACAGTTGCTGCAACATGCAAACGATTTTTCAATCATTGATATTACCCACCAGTTATTGCCATTTAATTACCCACAGGCAGCCTATGTTTGCAGGAATGCCATCAAAAACTTTCCGGCAGGTACTATCCACCTGGTAATGGTAAACCTGTTTGATCAAAAACCTGAGCACCTGTTGATGGCAGAACACAATGGATATTATATTGGCTGTGCAGATAATGGCTTAATCACTATGATACTGGAAGAGCTTCCGCAAAAAGTAGTTGCTCTACCGATGGATAAGACAGCAAAAAAAAATGCTGTTTATTGTACCAGCATTTTTGGCAAGGCTATCAATGAATTGACAGCTGGCAAAAAACTGGAAGAAGTTGGCGATTCTTCGGTATCCATTCATGTAAAAAATGCATTACGGCCTATGTTGGGGAACAACTGGATTGAAGGGCAGATCATATTTATAGACAATTTTGAAAATGTAATTGTAAACATTACACAGGAAGAATTTGAAGCACAGCGAAAAGGACGAAGCTTTAAAATTGTTTTTAAAAGAGACGAAATAATAGAAAGGATCAGTGATACTTATGCAGATGTACCAGAAGGAGAAAAACTGGCCATGTTCAACTCTGCCTCTTATCTTGAAATAGCCATTAATAAGGGAAATGCCGCAGGCCTTTTTGGCCTGCAGGGTTTTTCTGAAAAACAGGTACAAAGCCAGAATCAATATGTAAACAACAGGTTATTTTATCAAACCGTAAAAGTATATTTTGAATAAATACTATTCAACTAATGACAGGTATTTTTCTAACTGCAAAATGTTTATTAATCTGAACAAAAGAATTTGACCTTTGTAAAAAATATATCATCTCCCGCAATAACCGACCAGGAATTAATAGCTGCATACAAAAGCAGTAACAATCAGCAATATGTGAGTACGCTTTACCAAAGATATATGGACCTGGTATTTGGTATTTGCCTGAAATATTTTAAAGATGCTGAGAAAAGTAAAGATGCAGTAATGGATATATATGTAGAACTGGCAGCCAAATTAAAGCAGCATGAAGTAGAAAATTTCAAGGGCTGGCTGCATGTGCTGGCACGTAATCATTGCCTGATGCAGCTAAGAAGCCCGAAGAACCTCAAAACAACTGAGTTTAATACAGAAATTATGCAATCAGGTCAAATAACGCATCTGGAAAATGAGGTATTGGAAAAAGAAGAAAATTTTAAGAAATTAGAGCAATGTATTGAACAATTGCCAGATGAACAGTTACAAAGTATCAGGCTGTTTTTCCTGGAGAAAAAATGCTACAACGAAATAGCTGAACTAACAGGTTTTGAATGGAATAAGGTAAGGAGCTACATACAAAATGGAAAACGCAATCTGAAAATTTGTATGGACGAACAAAATACTTTTTAATATGTATGAAATCTTATTGTGACCAGGTACAGTTTTAGTAAAAATGTTTTTATATACCGCAACGAATAAAATGATGAGTTATAAATGTAGTGTCCGGGCAGAAGGGTTTCTATTCAACATCGTTGTAATTTATACTGAGTAAAGCCCAAGTACTCACTTATACCGAAAACCATTGGGGACCTTTAATTATGTTTTAAATTAAAGATGAGTCCTTTTTTTGGGGGTGTAAGAAAAACAAAACATCACTATTTTATCTGTTGCGAAGTATTGCAATAGTAGAAAGCAGAGATTATGAACGAACAAAAAAAACATAACATTTATACACAAGCTGATATTCAAAAATATCTTTCTGGCAGCATGAGCAACCAGGAGATGCATACTATTGAAAAGGCTGCCCTGGAAGATCCATTACTGGCAGGGGCAATAGAAGGCTATCGAGGAATGGAACAAAAAGACTGGAGTAGAGAACTGGCTGCATTAAAAAATAAATTAGAAGGAGCGGAAAATAATTCATTGGCCCCTGTATATTCTTTTAGAAAATGGTGGAGAGCAGCTGCAGCTGTTATTATTATTGCCAGTGGTATTGCTGTTACTTATTTGTTCAATAACAATAAATCAAAAGAAATTACTGCAATTGCTAAAGTTGCTGCCACAGATTCTGTTTCAGCAGCAAAAGCAGATTCAACAGTTACAATTAACAGCATAGCGTCAAATGAAATTGTAAAAGATAATGAGATAAAATTACCAGCCACTGTTAACGCAACAGAAAATGGAAAAGAAGAAAATACACTATTACCTGAAGTAAAAAAGAGAAATGAATCAGACAGTAATTTTATTTACAAGCCTTCTGCAAAGGCTGCATATGATAATAAAGATGTAGCCGCAGCAAGTAATGCAGATGATACCAATAAAAAAGAATTTGAAGTTTTAAACGCAAATAAGGAATCAGTAACTGTGCAATCAAACGAAGCTAATGCCAACAAAGATTTTTTAAAACAAAATCAGGCAAGTAATGCTGCCGGGAATTTTATTAATGCACAGGTGGTAACTGCTGATGATAAACCTGTAGCATTTGCTAACGTAAGCATACAAAAAAACAAATCCTCTGTTTATACTGATGCAAAAGGAAATTTCAAATTGCCTGCTGCTGACTCTGCTGTGAATTGGGTAGTAACATCGGCCGGGTATATTCCCAAAAAATTCACCCTTAAAAATTTAGGTGAAGAAAATAAAATTATTTTGCAGCAAGACACCATCAACGTAACAGCAATTTCTTCTGGCAGAAACAGAGCTATTGCAAAGCCTCAATTACAAAAGAATATAGAAAACGCAGATACCACAGATGAAGATGCCGAGCCAGCTATTGGATGGTATGAATATAATAATTACATCAATGATAATTTAGTTTTTCCCAATGAAGCAAAACAAAAAAATATTCATGGAGTGGTGGAAGTTTTTGTAAAGCTTAAAAACAATGGAGATATCTCTCAAATAAAAGTAAATAAACCGCTTTGCCCCGAATGTGATGCAGAAGCTATCCGGCTTGTAAAAGATGGCCCCAAATGGGAGGTGAAAAAAAATAAAGCCAGAAAGGCCAAAGTAAAAATCAGGTTTTAAAAATTTGTTCTTTATGCCACCTGTAAAAAAATAACTTTTTTACATTATTCATGTTTTACATTTACAAATAAAAAAATCAAATATGAAAAAATTAATTCTTACTGTTTCAGTTATTACAGCCTTAAGTATTGGCAATTCAAATGCACAGGTAAAAATGCCGGCACCCTCTCCCACCCAAACAATAAAACAGGACTTTGGTATTGGAAGTATTGAACTCACCTATTCAAGGCCCAGCGCTAAAGGAAGAAAAGTATTTGGCGATGTGGTGCCAGATGGTAAGCTGTGGCGCACTGGTGCCAATGCAGCAACCAGGATATCTTTTTCTGATCCGGTTGAAATAGGAGGTAAAAAACTGGATTCAGGAACCTATGTTTTATATACTATTCCTAACCAGGATAGCTGGGAAGTAATATTAAACAAGGGATTGAAAAATTCCGGCGTGGACGGTTACAAAGAAAGTGAAGATGTGGTTCGTTTTAAAACGGAACCTTTAAAAAACAAATCCTCCGTAGAAACATTTACCATGCAGTTTGCAGATATAAAAGCTGGAAGTTGTAATCTCCAGTTAATGTGGGAAAATAAAATCGTAAATATTCCAATTGTAACCGACTTTAAGGAAAAGGTAAAAACTCAGATTGAAGCTGCTTTGCTTACCGATGATAAACCTTATTGGCAGGCTGCACAATTTTATAATGAATATGATAAGAACTTGCCCAAAGCTTTAGAAAATGTATCCAAGGCCATTGAAGGCAATCAAAAAGCGTTTTGGATGTATTTATACAAGGCCAAAATTCAAAAAGAAATGGGTGATACGGCAGGTGCATTGGCATCTTCAGCAACATCTCTTAGCCTGGCAAAAGAAGCTAACAATAATGATTATGTTAGAATGAATGAGAAATTACAGAAGGAATTAAAAACTAATAAATAAGAAAAATTCAGCTTTTAAACATTGCTGAATTCGGCATAGCCAAATAACAAAAAAGCTATCACATAAACGTGATAGCTTTTTTGTTGCAGATGATTTTACTATTTTATTTTGTTATTATAAAAGATTCATTGATAAGTACATCCTTGTTATTGATGGAAACAAAATACCTGCCGGCAGGTAATGTCTTCACGTCAAGCTGGATATTATTTTGCAGAGCGCTAACTTTTTGCTTTAATACTATTCTTCCAACAACATCCAATACCCTTAACTCACCCGCTACTTTCAAGTTATTTTGAAGTTTAATAGTTAATGTATTTTTTGCAGGGTTAGGATAAACCAATGCGCTGGAGAAAAGTTTATTTAATCTTACTGAAACTATTTTGCTGTAAGAAATTTTACCATCAATGTCCACCATTTTTAAACGATAGAAAACGGTTTTTACAGCAGGAAGTTCTTTATCAGTAAAGGAATAATTTGCAAAATTTTCTCCTTTAATTATTCCGGTAAAATAAAAATTAGCAGCATCTGTACTGCGTTCAATTTCATAATTTTTAAAATTGGTTTCTCTGGTGGCAGACCAGGTCAGCACAACAGATTCATTATATTTATTCGCATTAAAATCTATTAACGTAACTGGTAATAATCCGGTGCATTGCCAAATCAACCCTACATATTCAGGATGGTCAATAAAGGGATTTCTGTTATTTTGAATGGTATAAATTGAATCATTTCTATTGATTTCTTTTTGACTAACAGGATCCTGTAAATGCCATCTATAAAGCAATTTGATATACCAATCATCAAATGACGGCCAGGTTTTACCATCTAATACATCATCAGCGTTGCTATTGGCTTGCCACAAAGTCATATCATTCTGATAACGGGTTACCATATAAAAATAATTACGGGCAATATCTCCTTTATACTCATCAATTACTTCAAATGCTCTTGCTTCAATACCTGATGTTGCAAATCCGGGAAATGTATTGGTACCCAGCATACTTCCATTTGAAGATGTATAAGTAGCATTTGTAACTTCAGAATAAGGATAATTATTATGCTGGCCGTTTGTGTACCCATCTGCAGGATAAAGGGCAAATAAATCTGTCAAAGGGGCTCCTGTGGCACCAAACCATGCCTGTGGAAAAGTATGCTCCCTGTTATAGCAACTACCCTCACCAGCAATGCTGGATCCACAATTATTTACCTGTGAAGTATAGGTAAACGCTTCAGGGCCTGTTGGATTGTCAGAATAAATATCCCAGATAATATCTGCAGTATTAGCATCATTTCTGTGTACATCTGTAGAAGAAAACGCCACTAATACATTGGTATTACTAATTGCAGTCGTATTAGATGAAATCTTATTGAACAACGCTGTTTTTAAAGGTGCACATGTTAACCCTGACGCAGAGTTGTAGTAATCTGGAGGTATCTGAGCATTTGTAAATAAGATTGAAAAAAAGAAAAGCAGTGGTAGTAGAAGTTTTGGCATATTCATTAATTTATAATTAGTGGTAAATGTAAGAAGTCAAATGAAAAACAAATTATTTTTTACGAAAAAAACCTGTCAAAATTTGACAGGTTTCTCAATCTATATAAAAACAAATTATTTAAACAAATTATTTTGCTAAAACATTCACTTTACGGGCAAGCTTTCTTTTCAAATTGGCTGCCTTATTTTTATGAATTGTACCCCTTTTTGCCAATTTATCAATCATAGATGCAACCAACGGTAGTTTATCTCCTGCTGCAGCTTTTTCTTCCAGAGATCTTAAGTCACGGATTGCGTTACGGGTGGTTTTACCATAATAACGGTTGCGTTCATTGCGTTTGCAGCTTTGACGAACATCTTTTTTGGTAGCTGAATGATTTGCCATTACTAATTTTTATTTTGGGCAGCAAAGATAGGGTTTTGTATCAAAAAACTCACAATAAATTAAAAGGATTTATTAAAATTAAAAAATAATTTTACAATGAACCGGAGTGGCGGATGGGACACCCACCACGGCTGTCCGCCGGGATTGGTGGAAAAGCAACCCTTAACTAAAAACGACATTGAATAATTTTATCTAATGAGCCGCCAAAAAATCATTCTGTTGCTTTTACATTTAATTTCCATGGTTCTTTTAGGACTGGGATTATACAAAGACATGCTTCAAATTGACATTTCAGCACATTTTATTATTGAGATCAAGTTATTTACTGAAAACAGAAGTATTATTGGCGTACTACAGTCTTTATGGCAATCGGGCAATTATTTCCCTTATCTATTGATTTTACTATTTGGGGTCATTATCCCGCTACTAAAATCTTTCATTATAATCTACCTGTTGCTGGCTAAAAAGCCTGAAAATTATTATTACAAATTCATCAATACCATTAGTAAGTGGGCCATGGCTGATGTATTTGCTATCAGCATTTTTGTTGCCTTCCTTGGTGCAAATGCAATGGATAATACAAAGGCTTTAATAATGGATGGTTATTACTATTTTACCGGCTACGTTTTATTCAGTGCTTTAATTACGCATTTATTAGTAAAAATGAATAAGAACAGCTACTAATCAATTTATAAATCACCGATATTTGCCTGAAATTTGCCATTAATAAATATACAATAACCTCGATAAAATGAAGGATTTTCAGTACATCACCAATTCACATCCGGCATATATTGAGAGCCTGTACAAGGACTATGTTACCAACCCGGATAGTGTTGATGGCGACCTGCGTAAGTTTTTTGATGGATTTGATTTTGCTGTAACATCCGCCAGCGTTGCAAATAACAAAACAACTGCTAAAGCAACTTCAGTTGCAGCTAAGACTGATATTGACTGGATGAAAGAAATAAGGGCCTACAGGATGATATTAGGATACCGTAACAAAGGTCATCTTTTAGCCAAAACCAATCCTATCCGTAAAAGAAAAGATCGTGGGGCTAATATCGAACTGGAGTTTTATGGATTTACCGATGCCGATCTGGACACCGTTTATAATGCAGGAAACCTAATTGGTCTCGGATCAACTACACTTAGAAATATCCAGGCATACCTTGAAAAATGTTATGCCGGTCATGTTGGTATTGAATTCAAATATATCAGTGACCAAAAGAAAGTTGATTTTCTTACCAATGCAATGGAAAAAGGATTTCAACAACCATTGAGCCTGGAAAAAAGGAAGCGGATATTGGAAAAATTAAACCAGGGTGTGATGTTTGAAAAATTCCTTCATACCAAATACATTGGGCAGAAACGTTTTTCCCTGGAAGGTGGTGAAACCACGATTGCAGCACTGGATGCAATTATTAATATTGCAGCTAATGAAAATGTACAGGAAGTAGTTATTGGAATGGCACACAGGGGCAGGTTGAATATTTTGGCTAACATCATGGGTAAAACCTACGAACAGATTTTCAGTGAGTTTGAAGGCACAGCAAAGCTTGACCAGACAATGGGCAGTGGCGATGTAAAATACCACATGGGTTATGGTAGTGAAGTGGAAACAATGGATGGCAAACAAATCCATTTAAAATTAATGCCGAATCCTTCTCATCTTGAAGCGGTAGATCCGGTAGTGGTTGGCTTTAGCAGGGCCAAAGCTGATGTGCTGTATAAAAGTGATTATGATAAAATATTGCCCATTTTAATACATGGCGATGCCTCTGTTGCTGGCCAGGGTATCGTTTACGAAGTATTACAAATGAGTGCCCTCAAAGGATTTTATACTGGTGGCACTATTCATTTTGTTATCAATAACCAGATTGGTTTTACCACAGATTTTGATGATGCAAGAAGTGCAGATTATTGTACCTCATTGGCTGCTATGGTACAGGCACCGGTGATGCATGTAAACGGAGATGATGCTGAAGCAGTAGTTAAGTGTGTGGAAATTGCCACCCGCTACAGGCAGGAATTTAACTGCGATGTTTTTATTGATATGGTTTGCTACCGTAAGCATGGACACAATGAAGGCGATGACCCAAAATTTACACAACCACAATTGTATGCGTTGATTGATAAACACCCTAACCCAAGGGAAGTGTATACTAATTATTTATTAGAAAATGGCGAGTCCGATGCAAAGGAGCTGGCAAAAGAAATGGAAAAAAAATTCTGGAGCGACTTGCAGGAAAGACTGGATGACATAAAGCAAAATCCCCTGCCTTATCATTACCAGGCCCCGGAATTAGCATGGAAAAGTTTAAGGAGGGCAACAGAGAGTGATTTTATTCAATCCCCTATAACAGCAATTAGTAATAGTGATTTTGAAAAAGTATTTCAATCGATCATGAAATGGCCTGAAGATTTTAAACCGCTGAAGAAGGTTGAAAAAATCATTCAGGACAAAGTAAAACTCTATAATGATGAAAAGAAGATAGATTGGGCAACCGGGGAACTGATGGCTTATGGAAGCTTATTGCTGGATGGCAAAGATGTAAGAATGAGCGGACAGGATGTACGCAGGGGTACTTTCTCTCACCGGCATGCAGTTCTTCAGGATGAAGTAACGAATAAATCCTATAGCCGCTTAAGAGGGATTCCCGGAGCAACAGGACATTTCAGGATATACAACTCCCTGTTAAGTGAATATGGCGTATTAGGATTTGAATACGGATATGCGATGGCCAATCCAAATGCATTGGTTTTATGGGAAGCACAGTTTGGTGATTTCGGCAATGGAGCACAAACGATGATTGATCAATTTATTGCTGCGGGTGAACAAAAATGGAACAGGATGAATGGAGTGACCATGCTGCTTCCTCATGGCTATGAAGGTCAGGGTCCGGAGCATAGCAGTGGCAGAATGGAAAGGTTTTTACAATTATGTGCAGAACTGAATATGGTTGTAACTAACATTACCACATCTGCTAATTTTTTTCACGCTTTACGCCGCCAGTTAACCTGGTCTTTTAGAAAACCATTAATCAACCTGGCCCCCAAGGCCAACCTGCGTCATCAGGGAAGTTACAGTAATGAAAGTGAATTTCTGAATAGCAGCAGGTTTCGGGAAGTGATTGATGATGCTACCATTTCCGATCCGGATAAAGTGAAAAAAGTACTGCTTTGTTCAGGGAAGATTTATTTTGATTTAGCTGAAAAAAAACTAAAAGATAACAGAAACGACGTTGCCATAATAAGGCTTGAACAGATTTACCCGTTGCCACAAAAGCAACTGGATGACCTGTATAGCAAGTATAATAAAGCTATCTGGCACTGGGTACAGGAAGAACCATTGAATATGGGTGCTGCATCATTTCTTAGAATGAATTTAAAAAATATAAATTTCTTTATAATAAGCCGCACCGCCAGTGCATCTACTGCTACGGGTTATAACAAAATACATTTGAAAGAGCAGGAGGAATTAATTAAAACTGCTTTTGAAATTTAAAAAAATTTATTCTCACAATCATAAAAAAGAAGAGGCCCGTTCAATATGAACGGGCCTCTTTTATTAATAATTTTTTGCTGATTAATCCACTTTCACCAATGGTATTGATTTCACTTCTGATCCCGCCTGCACTTTCATCATATAATTGCCACTTGACAGGTTACTCAAATTCAAATCTTTTATATTAGGGCCTTTAAAGCCTTGTATTTGCATCGTTTTTACCTGCTTACCAGCCCCATCAGTTACTGAAATAATAATTTTAGATTCGTTCAGAAGATCAATGGTAAGCTTGGTATTGTTCTTTACCGGGTTTGGATAAGCATTTACTGCAAAAGCCTTACCATCCAAACGTACATTTTTTATCGGCGTGTAAACAAATTTGCCATCTTTATCTATTTGTTTAATTCTGTAATATATTACACCGGAACTTTTAACTACTGAAAGATTATCCTGGGTAAAGCTGTAAGTGTTACTGCCTCTTCCATTTTTAGATGCTGCAATAGTTGCTACTACAGTAGGAAAATCAATACCATTAACACCTGATTCGATAATATATTTATCAGTGAGTGCGCTTTCATTTTCAACAGACCAGTTTAATACTGCTGAATTATTTTTTTTTGCAACATCAAATCCTAAGAACTTAACTGGAACAGGAACATTATTTAAAGACACAAAATCACCAGTACCAACTTTAAAAAAACCAGTTCCATACAGTTGGTCTCCTGTCGGCGCAATTTGTACGCCGCCGCCATCAACTACTCCAAAAACATAATTACCATCTACTTGATCACTTGCCAATTCGATGTTGGCTGAGGCAGGGCTACCATTCAATGTTATAGTAAATATTTCATATTCAGTTCCAGCTGTATAGGTTTTAGAAGCTATTACTCCTGTGTTATGTACAAATTTTATATAATTATAAGTACCATCAGTATAATCAGGTAAACGCTGAATATTCAAAGTTCCAGTAAAATTTGTAGCATTACTTGTAATATTTTGAACATTAAATGCTGGAGTACTTGCGATATTGTATCTGAAGGCCACTTCTATATAAGATATTTGAGTTGTGATGTTACCAGTTGGTTTCATTTTAAAACTAAGCTGGTGGCCGTTATTTGATATCCCACCCTGAAAATACTGGGCAAAAGTTCCCTGTAGAATTATTATCAGTACCGAGCAAAGTGTAATTAATTTTTTCATTTGATTTTCTATTTAGGTTTAGCTTTAGTTAATTATTGAATTGTGGGTTGAGTAACAGTAGTAATACTACTTCCAAGCGCATTAAGTAACCTTAGGTAATCATTATTACCTGCATTTAAACCAGTCATTTTTACCGATCCATCTAAGTTCATATCCTGCTTTGAATACACATTAGTTTGAGTGGCAGTACTTGAACCCAAAGTATTTAAGAGTTTTAAATAATCATTATTATTTGCATTCAAACCAGTCATTTTTACCGCAATATCATCATTAGCATTTCCCGCCCATAACCCAAATGTAGTTCCTGCAACCAAAGTTGCCATTGAATTGTTTGCAACTGCACCCGGGAAAGCCTGTGCCAATGCAGTTGAAAAATCATAATTCGTAGAAGAAACTTTTGCCAACGTTAAACCAGCAGCAGTTCTTGCTCCCAAATGATTTCTATGGCGAACGGATACATAATAACTACCGGCTGCATTACCAGCCAGATTTACTGGAGATACTCCATCTGTTTCCACTACATTTCCTCCACGTTGCAATAAAGCTGCTCTTTGAGTAACCACTACACCATCACTTGTTCTGTGCAATTGCACCAATACCCAGTCAACTATTGTAGTATTGGAAGATGCACCTGCGGCAGACCCTACTACCGTACCTACAGAAGTTTCACCACCGCCGCTTCCTTTAACAGCAGCAGTAGCACTAAACATATTTAAACCTGTATATGGCTCAGTAGTTGGAATTAAATTGGCATTGCGTAACGCATCGTTCATTACACCGAGCGTTGTATTATATGCTCCCTGCAGGAAAATCTTTGGGGTAACTAATAAAGGAGAAAGCACCGGCCTTGTTCCAACTGCAAAAGTACCTAATGTTGTTACGCCAGTTCTTGTATAAGTGTAAGGGTTAGCTCCTGTAGCTGCAGCAGTTTGAGAATTTAATAAATCCCAGCCTACGCTTGCAGCAGGTGAGGTAATATAATATGATATACCTGCTCTTGTTCTGTCAAAGCCTGCTAATTCATCTGTACTGTTCCATGTAGTGGTAATGCTTAAATTACTACCGTCGGCTACAGTTTCAGAAATATCCCAGGTGGCATTAACCACTTCTTTTGTAAATGCAGATCCTGCACTACCGCTGGCTAATACGCCAGTAAATGCTCTCACAGCAATATCATCTGCAGTGCCACTGTTTGAAATTGCAACAGGGCTGTAACTGCTGGTGGAATTTCCAACCGGGTAATTAAACGCAGTAGCTCCCAAAGCAGTTTTTACTAATTTTCCAGCACCATTCGTTACAATATATTTTGCGCTGGTTGGAGTTGTTACAGTTGCTGCACTACCGAGTGTAAGATTATTTGCTCCCAGCAAAACCTTACCATTTGTAAATAGTAAATCGCCGTTTATTTTAGCATTACCAGTTAAAGTAACGTTAGCAGCATTATCTACTTCCAGGCTGGGGATAGTAAATCCACCCATATTTACATTCTGATTACCGGCACCTTTTAAAATTATTTTTCCGGTTCCGAGTATATCTGTATTACTGGTAACATCTCCCTGTACAGTAACTGTGGCGCCAGCTTGTATTGTAAATGTTGCCTGATCAATAACTAATTGTGCAGACGATGCATTGCAAAATGCTACTGCAAAACCAAACAACAACAGGTGTAATTTTTTTAGCTTCATGGAGGAAATTTTATAGTTATAAATATTAAAGTGTTCTTGCGTTAAAAATACAGATTTATTTGGATGAACAAAAAGAATTTTAGTATACGGGATCATTTAATTAGTAAGTGGCGTATAAAAAATATTTACAAACAACTGTGTTTTGAATATTGAAGATAGGAAAGATTTTCAAATCAAGCTGCCACAAATGGGGAATTTTTGGTTTTTAGCAAAAAAACTGTTTGTTTTTATCATTCAAATTAACCGAAATTTGCCCAACTCAATTTTAAAAAATGGTTGCAGAAATAAAAGTACCTTCTGTAGGGGAAAGCATAACTGAAGTAACACTGGTAAAATGGATAAAAAAAACTGGTGACTGGGTGGAAAGGGATGAAGTGATTGCAGAATTGGAAAGTGAGAAGGCTACTTTTGAGATAAATGCTGAACAGGCAGGGGCTTTAAAAACTTTGGTAAATGAAGGAGACACCTTAAAAATTGGTGATATAGCCTGCAGTATTGATACGGATGCTCCAAAATCTGCAAGTGCTGAAAAAAATAAAGAAGTTAAAAAATCTCCGGTTGCAAAAGAAGCCCCGTTATCATTTGAAACCAAGCCGGTAAGGGCATCAACTGAAGTAAAAGCAACCCCCGTAGCTGCGGCAATCATTGCAGATAAAAAAATCGATCCTTCCACGGTAGTACCAAGCGGAAGCAATGGTAAAATTTTTAAACAGGATGTATTAGAGGCGTTAAATAAGCCTGGCAGAAAACCCGGATTGGAATTATTTGCCAGGAATGTCCGCTCTGAAAAAATGAGCAACCTCAGAAAAACAATTAGCAGGCGATTGGTGGAAGCAAAAAACACTACTGCCATGCTCACTACTTTTAATGAAGTGGATATGAGCAGTATAATGGAAATAAGAACTAAAAACAAAGATAAGTTCAAGGAAGTACACGGTGTTAATCTTGGATTCATGAGTTTTTTTACAAAAGCCTGCTGTTATGCACTGAGTGAATGGCCTGCAGTAAATGCCATGATTGACGGCGAAAATATCTCCTACCATGATTTCTGCGATATATCTATTGCTGTTTCTGCACCAAAGGGTCTGGTTGTTCCTGTAATCAGGAATGCAGAAAGCCTTAGTATGGCAGAAATTGAAAAGAAAGTGGTGGAACTGGCTACAAAAGCAAAAGACAATAAACTCACAATTGAAGAAATGAGTGGAGGAACTTTTACCATTACCAATGGTGGAGTGTTTGGTTCATTAATGAGCACACCCATTATAAACATACCGCAGAGTGCCATATTAGGCATGCACAAAATACAGGAAAGGCCAATGGCAATAAACGGCCAGGTGGTTATCAAACCAATGATGTACCTGGCACTAAGCTATGATCATCGCATTATTGATGGAAGAGAGTCTGTAAGTTTTTTAGTAAGGGTAAAAGAATTACTGGAAAAACCAGAATTGCTGTTGTTTGGAAAAGACCCTGTAAAAAGTTTGTTAGAATTATAATCAATCAACTATTTCAATAAAACGGCTGGCTTTATTCCAGCCGTTTATTTTTATCCAAATGAGCCGTTTTCACTCTTATATTAACAATGCATGCAAAATATTAGAACAGTACAAAGGAGATACTCCATTTTCCATATTTATAAAACAGTTTTTTTCAAAAGAAAAAAAATTTGGCTCTACAGACAGGAAACAAATTAGTGGCTTGTGCTATAATTATTTCAGGGTCGGGCATGCAGTAAGAAAAAAAATAAATGCCGATACTTTATTAGTGGCAACATTTTTATGCAGCAGAGAAAAATCTGTTCTAATAAACAATCTAAAACCCGACTGGGAAGAAAAACTCATCTTGTCATTAGAAGAAAAAATTTCTTTTTTAAAGTTGGATATTAATTTTTCGGAGTTATTTCCCTTTAAAGAAGAATTGAATGATGAAATAGACTTTGATCAATTCTCCAAATCATTTCTGATACAGCCCGATTTATTTATCCGGATCAGGCCAATACACATAACAGATGTAACCGATAAAATTAAAAAAGCTGATATCCCATTTACACAAGTAACAAATAGTTGTATCCAATATCCCCAAGGCACCGATGTTGAAAAATTTCTGGTTTTAGATAAGGAAATTGTGATCCAGGATTACAACTCACAGCAGGTTCTAAATTATCTGATCGAACATATTAATGAATTTACCTCCACAAATGATTTAAGTATATGGGATTGCTGTGCAGCCAGTGGCGGAAAATCCATTTTATTAAAAGATATTTTGCCAACTAATTTTAACCTCACGGTTTCTGATATACGCCCAGGCATTATGACCAGTCTGCAACAACGATTTAAAAGAGCTGCTATAAAAGATTACCGGCATTTTATTGCTGATCTGAGTAAACCATTGAATATTCCCAGCAACGAAAAATTTGACATCATCATTTGCGATGCACCCTGCACTGGTAGTGGCACCTGGAGCAGAACACCCGAGCAACTTTATTTTTTCGACTGCTCTGCAATAAATGAATTTGTAACAATGCAGAAAAAAATTGTTTCAAATACCATCCCTCACCTAAAAGAAAATGGTCTTTTCTTTTACATTACCTGCTCTGTATTTAAAAAGGAGAATGAATCAATAGCGGTGTATATAAAAGAAGAGTTTAACCTGGAAATGGTTGAGATGAAAAATCTTTATGGATACAACAAGAAAGCAGACTCCATGTTTGTAGCAGTTTTTAAAAACCCATCATCATAAAAATCAAAATCAGAAATAAAGCCAATTAAATTTTAAAGGAGCATCTTTTTTAAAAGTAATCGTGGGCGCAGGCATTTTTAAAATATTGGGTATTGAAAGCAAGAGTTTTGGATCCATTTGTTCATTACCTATCCGTTTCAAATCTGCATCTATTGAAAATAAATATTTTTGTCTTCGTTTAAATTCTGGAATAGCAACATTTCCAATTACCGACGGGTTAGTCCTGGCACCAATCATCCCATCTGCCCCAACCCCAAAAGAGGCGCCTATCCATCGGGGAAAAGAAGTATTGCTTTTCATAAATGAAGATGGATTTAGAGAAAGCCAGTAAGTTTGTCCGTTATAATCCTTCAACCAGCGCTGCCATTTATTAGAACCCAGTTCAGCTGGAGCGTAATTTGAATAAAGGGTTTTATGAAATGAAAACTTCATCCGGATGCGCTGCTCCCCCCAACCCTGCTGCTGTGCCACAAATAAAGCACTGCCCAAAATATTAGCCAGCATATCTCCCTTAGAAAACCCCCATTTTTGAGAAAATCCATCAAATATCTCTACTATTGTCTGGATACTTAAAGCTGTTAAACCCCCAACCCATGCAGCTTTTTTATTATCAACTCCAGCCCACCTCATCATATCGTACTGGATACCGCTAACATTATAAGCAGTGCCAGCATGGCCTATTTTATCCATATACAGCCACTCTGCATTATCATTAAACAAGTGAAACTTGCTGCGGGGAAATTTTTTATACCATAAATAATGAAGCCCAATCATTGCTGCAGTGGTGATCACTGTTTCTGTTATAATGACTGTTGTTAACCGGCTTTTGTTTACAGTATTGATATTATCCTGCGAATATCCTTTATTAGCAACAATGAAGTTGATAATTAATACTAAGAGAAGGCGCCTGAATA
Organism: Chitinophagaceae bacterium; assembly: GCA_043759175.1. Taxonomy (GTDB): domain Bacteria; phylum Bacteroidota; class Bacteroidia; order Chitinophagales; family Chitinophagaceae; genus Ferruginibacter. Next base: position 16,181 of record JAYVLZ010000149.1, read on the forward strand.
TTTTTGATAACAATTGATTTTTCCTTTTTGCAATGATATTAATTTTTACTTGTTATAGAAATATTTTTATCATTCATTCACATCTATTCTTACCTGTTATAAAGCAATGCCTTATCATCTGGCCGGCATAATTAAAAATTCTTTTTCGTAATACAATAACAAGTAAAATTTTGCGTTCTACGGTATTAGAAACATTCGGTTGTTTTTTAGTACCCAGTCATTTTTTAATCTAAAACCTATATTATGAAAACGAACACGTTAAGCGTTCCTGCGTCCAATTCAAGCTATTTACAAGAACTTCAGTACAAAATCAAAGCTTTTGCTAAATGGTTATTTGTTCCATAGTAACTGAATTTTTAAAAAACCCTGCACCAAAAATGCAGGTTTTTTTTGTGCCTTTTTTGTCAAAATCATTCCTTCTGTTAACTTCACGTCTTATGGCAAAGTTTTTAATTGTTGGTTTGGGAAATAATGGGAATGAGTATGCAAATACCCGGCATAATATTGGGTTTGATGTAGTATTTGCCTTTGTTCAAAAACATGGCGGCAGTTTTAAGCAGGAAAGGCTGGCTTATGTTGCTGAAGTAAAGTATAAGGGAAGATTATTTGTCTGCATATGCCCCACTACTTTTATGAATCTTAGCGGTAAGGCTTTTAAATATTGGATGGATAAAGAAAAAGTACCATTAGAAAATACCCTTACCATTGTTGATGACATCGCCCTGCCATTAGATAAAATACGGTTAAGGGCATCTGGCAGTGACGCTGGCCATAATGGCTTAAAGGATATCCAGGCCACGTTGGGAACAGATAAATATCCAAAGCTCCGTTTTGGCATTGGAAATGGTTATCCAAGGGGTTTACAGGCAGATTTTGTGCTGGGAAAATGGCGGACGGAAGAAATACACCAGGTACAATTAAAGATTCAATATTGCGTTGATACGATAGAAAAATTTGCAACAATTGGAATAGAAAAAACAATGAATGAAGTAAATAAACTTTCCATTCAATAAATTATAGACAGTATTTTTACGAAACATATTAGTTTTTTTACGTGATTTGTTTATATTCGTTCTCTATAACCTGCTATCCTCATTAATTACATACAAATGAAAATAATTTGCGTTGGCCGCAACTATGTGGCTCATGCCAAGGAACTTGGCAACGACATACCGACTGAACCAGTAATTTTTATGAAGCCTAAAAGTGCTTTACTGCAGAGTCATACCCCATTCTATTACCCTGAATTTACAAACGAACTGCACTTCGAATGCGAATTAGTGCTGAGGGTTTCTAAAAATGGCAAATATATACAGGCCAGGCACGCTTCCAACTACTATAATGGCATTACCACAGGAATAGATTTTACTGCAAGAGATCTACAGAAAGAACTAAGTGAAAAAGGCTTGCCATGGGAAAAAGCCAAGGCCTTTGATAATTCTGCTGCTGTTGGAAAGTTTATAGATATTACCCCGGCATTCAATAAAAAGAATATCAACTTTTCTTTTTATAAAAACAAGGAAATGGTCCAGCAAAGTAATTCCGGAAACATGATATTTAGCTTTGATGCCATTATAGAACATATTTCAGGTTATTTTTCCCTTAATATTGGTGACCTTATTTTTACAGGAACACCCGCAGGTGTTGGCGAATGTGTGGTGGGTGATGAACTGGAAGCCTTTATTGAAAACGAGATGTTGCTGAAAATGGAAATAAAATAATTTAATTTTTTTGAATAGCCACCCTCCTGTTTTTAGCAGGAGGGTTTTTTATTTTCTTTCCGTTACAAACAGTACCATTTCATTTAATCCTATATTTTTGAAAAATGTTAACGAACGATGTGTTGCTAAAGGCATATGATTTAATGTGTATTGCAAAAGCCATGGCTGAAACATATGAAGCCAACCGGCAAATATGCAAATATGTTCACTCAACATCCAGTGGGCATGAAGCGATACAATTAGCCACAGCCATGCAATTGCAACCTTGCGATTATGCAAGTCCTTATTATCGTGATGAAAGTATGTTGCTCGGATTGGGATTTACTCCTTACCAACTAATGCTGCAGTTACTTGCAAAAGGCAGCGATATTTTTACGGGAGGAAGAGAATATTATGCACACCCAAACTACAAAGGTGCAGACAAGCCGACCATCATACATCAAAGCAGTGCCACTGGCATGCAAGCCATTCCTACTACCGGCCTGGCACAGGGAATACAATACCTGGAGAAAAT
>JAYVLZ010000150.1:0-6677 GCA_043759175.1 Chitinophagaceae bacterium
CAGTGCAAATTTTTCATAGGCTGTAATAAGGATGATCATGGGCCGGATATTTAAGCTCTGGATAAATTGTAAACCGGTAAGGCCGGGCATTTGTATATCCAAAAAGATAAGATCAACCGTTTGTTCCTGCAGCACTTTCATTGCTTCCATCGCATTGCTGCAGGTGGCCACTAACTGGAGATAAGGTACTTTGCTGATATTGTCTTCCAGCAGTTCAAGCGCCAGCGGTTCATCATCTACAGCTATACAGCGAAGCATTATTTTAAATTTAATTGAAGTGAAATGGTAAACCAGTTGTCCTTACGGCTGATGAGCAGGTTTTGCTTATCGCCATACAATAAATTTAATCTTCTTTTTACATTGGTGAGCCCAATACCGGAAGTTTTATCTTTTATCTCAATGGAGGATGGATCGTATTTATTCTGCACATTGAAATATAACATGCCCTTTTCTGCTTTGAGTGTAACAGCAATTTGTGCATCTTCAATAATGCCGGTTCCATGTTTAAAAGCATTCTCTACAAATGGGATGAGCAGCATGGGTTCTATTTCATAATTATCATCAAACTGCTGGAGGTTTACATTGATCTGTACATTTTTTCCAAAGCGCTGCTGCTGCAGGTCGATATAACTCTGCAGATAATCTATCTCTTTTTCAAGACCTACTTTTTCTTCGTCTGCATCATACAGCATATAGCGCATAAGGGAAGAAAATTTTAACAGCGATGGTTCCAGTAAGTCAGATTTTTTTCGTGCCAGTGCCACCATATTGTTCAGCACATTAAACATAAAATGCGGACTGGCCTGTGAACGCAGTAAAGACAATTCTGTTTTAAGATTTTCATTCTCTTTTTCCCGGGCTAACTTATCAGCACGGGTCCTGTCTTTGATCATGCGGTAAGCAGTGCTGCCTGCAAAAAAGAACAGGAAGAAAAATAAATTAAATAAAATATGCCCCCGGATATTAAAATGCTGCATGCCCAGCAATACAAAGAAAATAGCCCATGTTATAAATAAAATAAGGATGAAACTGATGATTATAACAGCAGCATATCGCTTATAACTTCTTTTATAAATAAACTGCGGAATCAAATAAACGGCATTTAAATAAAAAAAGCTGATATAAATAAGATCGTTTAAGACATAGCGCAAATGTACCAGGGCTGGTTCTGCTTTCTCTGTAGAAGGCCGGCTTTCGTTTAAAGAAGGTTTGAGGATGTAAGGCAACGAAAAAAGCAGTACCCACACTGCAATGTGCAGCACTACGGTTACCCATTTTTTTGCATACCATTTTGAAGACATGCCGGCAAGTTACTTACTAAAACTACTCCAAACATGCGGAGGGTGAAATGATGCGACGAAAGGGAGATATGTTGATACGAAAGGGTTTCATGATGTACGTTTTACTTATAAGCACCCGGGTATTTACCGGCCTTTTATTTTGTTATTTCACGCTTTCCACTAACAAATTGGATATGGCAGCAGTCGTGGTTAAAGACATATTTTTCATTTACAACTTCAATGTTGTTTTTGTATCCGATGAAATTAAATTCCTTTCCACATTGATCAGTAAGATTACCAAAAGCATCACTAAAAACCAGGTACAGTCCATTGCTTCTGTTCACTGAATCGCTATACGATGAGTTATCTTTTTTTATGTCGAGTATTTTATTGTCCTCCATCCTGACAGTTACAAAACTATCTAACTTGTAAGCCGAGCCATCTGAATTTTTTACTTTAACGCTAAAAGATATATACACGGCCGTACAAATTGTAACAGAAGAACAGTTAACTCCACAAGAGTTATTAATTTTATTCTTTGCACATCCTGTAAGTAAACCAGAAGCGAAGAACAATAATAACAGGCAAATAAAAGTTAATGACAGAAATCTTTTCATAAAAAAATTTGATAGCCGATAAATTGACAATTAATATTTATTAATGGTTGCAGCCCTATCAAATATTTTTTGGTACCTTATTTTTAGATTCCTGTTTTGATTTTTGCCATAGCCCTCACCGGAAATGTTCCTACCCCTTTAAACTTTGTCGGTATGGCGCTGAATGTAAATCCATCTTGTGGCAGCAGATATAAATTACAAAGATGCTCCACAATTAAAATTTCTGCACCCAATAATGTTGTGTGTACCGGTCTGCTTCTGCCTTTGGTGTTATCAATATTATGAGAATCTATTCCTACTAATTTCACTTCACAGCTTTTTAAATATTCAGCAGCGGCCTGAGTAAGATAAGGATGATCTTCGTAGTAGCTTTCTGTGTTCCAGTGTTTATCTCCCCAGCCGGTGTGAATAAGCACTGCATGATTTCTCAGTTCATAATTTTTCAGGTGTTCTTCTGTAACGGCTAAGGTATTTGTAAAGGGTACACTGATCATAACTGCATTCAGATCTGTAAAAGCTTCCAATCCAATTTCAGAAAGATCTTTACCATTTTCATACCGGTGAAACGGACAGTCAAGATAGGTTCCGGTATTGGCAACCATTTCAATTTTACCAATCTGGAATTCGGTTCCTGCTTCGTAAAAATGCTTTGAATCTTCCCGGCTTAAATAATCACAAATGATGGGAGCAGGTAACCCTTTGTAAGTTACCAGTCCATCTTCAATGGTATGGCTCAGATCAATAAAAACAGTTTGGCCGGCTGCTGAACTAATTGGTTTTCTTTTATGTGCTTCGCTGATAATTTCTTTGTTTAAAATTTTTGCTTCACCCACCATCAGCAGGCGCATATCTTCAATCAAATAATCCGCCAGTGCTTTTTCAGCAATATCATCACCCTTGATACTTCCACCATTGGTGAAATAAATTTCGAAATCAAATTGTACTCTCTTATCCATGGACTATATTCTTTGAAAGTAATCAGCTAAATAAATTGGTGTCTAAAAATTCATTTCTGAATTTTCCGTCTGGATCATATTGATGAATGAGCTGCTTGAAGTCATTTAATTTTTCATACCGGGATTGTAACAGCTTTGGCGATATGGTAAATAATTTTGCCCAGTGAGGCCGGTAATTAAATGGCGCCAGTTGTTCTTCTATCAATGGAATTAAATTCATTACTTCATCTTCCTGTTTCCAGGTGGTGTGCAATGCTACGCAGGTTTGCTTGTAGCAGGGGCTCATCCATAAATCATCAGCAGCTATTGTCCTTATTTCTGAAATAAATAAATGTGGGGTAATTGTTGAATTTAGTTTTTCCATTGCCATCATAGCATCGTATGCATGTTCAATGGGTACAAAAAATTCACTCTGCAATTCTTTGCCTGCACTTGGTTTAAAACCCATTTTAAAATGTGGCATCCGCTCATACCACGGACCGGACACACCCATCTGCTCTGTACAATTTTCTGCAGATTCTGTTTCGATAGGATGCATATTTTGTGTGGCCAGTTTAGCGCCAAATAATTCCGGTGCTGCTGCTGTATCAGCAGCTTCTGCCCTGCTCTTGACCCAAATTTCATTTACATTTTTATTTTTCCAGTCGGTGAAAAGACTTACGCTGTAACCAGTTGTCTCTATCGCATCAAAATTATTTTTCAGTTCACTCATGGGCAGGTTGCGGTACACCAACTGCTTCATATTAAATGTTGGCTGCAGATCAAGCGTTAGTTTTGTTACCACGCCCAATGCACCCAATGCTACCACGGCTCCATTAAATAGTTCTCCATCTTTTTGTTTTGATAAAGTAACCAAATCACCGGCAGCATTTACAAATTCTATTGCTGAAATACCTGTTGATAAATTACCACTCTTTACACCGGAACCATGTGTACCTGTAGCCACAGCACCAGCTACAGTAATGTGAGGTAATGAAGCAAGATTATGCAGTGCATAACCATTTTGATGAAGATAAGGAGCCAGCTCTCCGTAACGCATTCCGCCTTCTATGGTTACAGTGTTACTTTCTTTGTTCAATGAAACTACTTTATTCATTTCCTGCAATGAAAGCTGGTTTTCAGTACTGTCTGCAATTTTATTAAAGGAGTGTTTGGAACCCAGCGGCCTGATCTTCTTATATTTTTTTACTGCTTCCTGTACTTCGGCAACTGTTTTTGGATAATGCACATTACCAGTACTGTACTCTAAATTACCTGCCCAGTTTTTCATGTGTTCTTTTTTTGGTTCCGGTGTGCAACCAGCAAAACGGGAGAGCAACGCTCCACCTGTTAACATGGAAGATGTTTTTAAAAATGTCCGCTTATTCATATGGCTGTTTTTTAAGAATGGAATTGAAGGTAATAATTACATTTAAAATATTTCAGGATTTAATTCATAACAGCTGAAGGATAACAGCACAGTGATGAGGTATTTCAAGAATAAAAAGATCCGCTCACGAGTGAAAAATTAGCAAAAGCTTTTCATGCCAGTTTTTATTTTATGCTCATTTACCGCCTCAAAGCATAAATTAATTCATCAATCAATTCTCCATTTTTAATTTCTTTTTATTGTTTTATTTTTTCGCCAATATCAAAAGAAACAATTTTATCATTTTGCAAATTAAAAATATGCCAGACCATTTATTCTGCCAGGAGGTTGGATGCTGTCATTGGCGGTTGCTTTCGAAAGGATTCTAAAATGCTGTGGGCATGATCTTCCAACTCACTCTTTTTGCTTCCATAATTTTCCGTTAGCAACGCTTCAAAACCACTTGTTTTATAAACCTGCATCCATTTGCCAACTGCATTGTAGTGCAAGCCAACCACTTTACCTATTGTTGTATTATTCCCACGGAAAGTGGCTTTTAAATAAACTGCAAAAATTCTTTTTTGTACCAGCGGGTCAAGATAAGTATATCGTTCGTAATTTAGCTTATCAATGTCAGCTTCACTGATGTTGAAATTAAGAGTGGGCATATCTTGTTGTTTAGTATCTACAAAATTGCCCCTCTTTTTACTAATTAAAAATTCACTGTTTTCTCCGTTGCGGAGTATAATAGTTTACTTACAATCAACTCACCCACTTTTTTACCTTGCGCTGCCCCCGCCTCCACACCAGTTCTGTAATGAATACCGCCATACACACGGCTAATGGATGCTTCAGCCGCAGCCTCCTGGAAGGAATTAAAATCTCTCTGCATGCCGATATACCTCAAATCACTTGTATCATGAAAAGCAAAATGATCACCATATAATTTTGCCAGCACAGTAGATGCAGATGCAGTGATAGTGCTGTGGCCACTTGTATATTCCGGGAAAGGAGGTGTTTGCAAAAAGGAAGTCCAGCCCTGCTGGATAGATTCATTAATAACCGTTATTGGTCTTACTACATTGCTCCTGTATTTTTCATCCCAGCAGGAAATAAAAGCATCATACAAAGCAATGGCAGTTAAAGCATACGTCTGTGCAATTTTAACAGGATCAGCTTTTGTTTTACGGGCAGCAATGGCTGCAATGCCCATCCAGTGTCCTCCTGGAGTTATTTTTTTATTCCCAAACATCAAGTGCCCGGAATGTTCAATTACAAAAGGGTTATCATCCCAGTAACGGGCAACGGTTTTTTGTTCTTCCGTTAAATTTTTACTTATCAAAAAAACCTCCTTTACATTTTTATAAAAAATGCTGTTGGTATCTGTGCTATACTGCGGAGGTCTTGGCGGCATAAATTGCGATGATGAATCCAGTACCATTGGCTTCATTGTATTCCAGCACCATTCTACACCGTCTAAATAATCTGGTGGAGTTGGTCTCCATTTACCTGCTTCTTCACTGCCTAAATATTTAGGCTTGCCCCTTGATAATAAATAACCATCCACCTTTGCCTTTGCCAATATTACTTTACCTACTGTATCTCCAAAAGCAACAGACCTGTTAAAAGTTATTTCATCCAGATTTTCTTTAAACTGGTTGTAAACTGATTCTTCATAAACTTTCAAAGAGTCCACAGAAAAAACTTTTACATTACGCACTACAGTAAAAAAGGCTTTGGTAGCAGCCAATGTATAATTATATTTTTTATCTTTTTCTGGCTGGGGCATTTTTCCAAAACCATGCAGTTTCTCTGCTATGGAAGAAGCACCTTCTTTACTAAAGCGGATAGCCTCATAAGATGCCAGTGAAGAATACACATAAATTCTGCTGGCTACCGGCGGGGTAAACACATCATAAATAATAACCTGTGTTAGTAGGTCCTGGTTATGATGTAATATTTCGGCATCAGATAACTGTACTGTTTTTTTTGATTTGCACCCGGCTGTCAAAAGAAATAACATAGAAAAAAAGCAGGTAAATCTCAGGAAAATTTTCATATATAATGTTGGTGTTTATTTCAAATATTTTATTTCAGGTCTCCCGTTATTTTTTCATAATATTTTTTAAGATGATAAACGGAGGGCCTTTTTTCCAATCGGTGGCCGAGTTAATAAATGAAGGTGCAATGGAAAAATTACCAAGCACAAGATCCATGTTTCCATCTCCATCTATATCGCCTGCATCCATGGTCAGCCATCTTCCTGCCTCAGTACCTGGTATGCTGTAAGGTTGAAAATTAAAACCTCCTTTATTTTCAAGATAGATAAAAGATTCTTCCGGATGATTTTTATAATCAGCAAAAAAAGAAATGGAAGCAATATCCAAATCTCCGTCTTCATCAAAATCTCTTGCCATGGCTTTAAAACACCCATGCATTGGAAAAAAATATTGCTGATTAAAATGATTGCTGCCAT
>JAYVLZ010000151.1:0-2635 GCA_043759175.1 Chitinophagaceae bacterium
GTAACATTTAACCTTACCTGGCAGGGTAAATTAGGTGCTCCTGTTACAAAATCAGTTATTGGTAAATTAAAATACATACCAAAAACCAGGGTTCAGTTTGGAACTGCAGCAGCTTATAACGTTTTTGGTCTTCAATTGAAATTCCAGTTCAACTGCAGGGATTATGGAATAACCAGCACAAGTATAGCTGATAAAATTGATATTGAATGTAACATGAACTTCAATAATAAGTAATCAATAAAAAGAAGTAAAATGAAAAAACTACTGATATATATGGCTCTCATTTTTATGATAGGATTCGGTTTAAGCAGTTGCTACAAGGATATTATCCTGCCAGAAGCTGCGGTTGATCCGGATGCTCCTCCAAAAGCATGGAGTTATAAAAATGACATAGCCCCTTTGGTAAATACAAAATGTGCTTTGGCAGGATGCCATGTTTCGGGTTCTCACAAACCTTACATGAAATTGGATCAATCTTATCTACAGATTACCGGTGGTGGGTTCGTGAATACCAATTTGCCAAAAGAAAGCATAATATACAAACAGATCAATGGAGAAATGCAGGAGTATATTCCCTCTGCCACAGACAGGCAAAAAATATATGACTGGATAAGAACCGGAGCATTGAACAACTAAGTGATATGTGATCTTAATTAAGTGATCTAAAAAAATATTAAAAATGAAACTAAAAATAAAAATACCAAAACGCCTGTTAGCACTAACTGTATGTATGGCCAGTTGCCTGTTTTTATTACAGACAGGTTTACTGGCGCAGGACAGCACAGGGAAAACTGAGGTTAAAGCCAAACCCGTTAAGGTTAAACCGGTTAAGAATACTTTTCAGGGTATCTGGATCATTGACAACCAAACAGTGATGGTACCGGTAAAAGGAACTTTTGAAATGGATATCCAGCACAGGTTTGGAACTGTTCAAAAAGGCTATAAGGATTTCTGGGGATTATTTGCCCCATCAAATATCAGGCTTGGCTTTGGATATGCTCCTATCAATAAACTTTTTCTTGGTATAGGTATAACTAAAGATAAAATGTTGTGGGACGGAAGCGCCAAGTATGCGATCATGCAGCAAACCAAAGGAAAATTTCCTTTAAGTATTACCTATTATGGCAATATGGCTTATGAATCAAGGAAAGATGCTGATGGCAGCCTTTATAAATATTCATCTCAGCGTTTGTCTTTTTTCAACCAGTTGATCATTGCCAGAAAGATAACTGATAAGTTTTCAGTTCAGATAGCACCAAGTGTTTCCCATCAGAATGCGGTAAAAGGTTATTATACAAAAAACGACAGCACCGGGCAGGAGACATTTAAAGAAATGAAGTTTGATCATTTCGCCATTGCTTTTTCTGGAAGGTATAAATTAACCAATGTGTTGGCATTTATGGTCAATTATGATCAGCCAATTACAAAACATGCCACTAAAAATCCTCATCCTAATTTTTCTTTTGGGTTAGAGGTTAATACCAGCAATCACTCATTCCAGATATTTGCAGGTAATTATTACAGTTTGAATCCACAACAAAATAATCTTTATAATGAATACAACCCATTTGGCTATACCAATAATGGAACAAAGGTTGAAGGTGGCCAATTCATGATAGGTTTTAACATTACGAGGTTGTGGAATTATTAAAATGATACGACTTATTAAACATGTATAAATTTCCTTCCTTGATTAACCCCCGGCTGGTATACTGCCGGGGGTTAATAGTAGGATTAATTCTGACAGGATAGAGCGTAGGGTTCTCATAAAAAATATTTTATTTTTGTTTAATTGAATGCAAGACTCAAATGAAAAATAAAATAATTTATTACTGTGTTTTCATTTTATTGAATGCATATTTTTCTTTTCTCTTTTTAATTTCATGCACCGATCAAAAGCAAGTGGGGGCTAAATCAAAAACTGAAAATAATAATAGGGGAAATGACAAAAATAAACCTCCTGCCAGTTACACTGATACATTGACAATTGATTTCCCCGCAGCTGTATTTTATTATCCAGACTCATTACAATTTGAAAAAATCAAAGCAATAACTGACAGTATGATATTTGACAGTGCCGTGCATGATTGTTTTTTCCAGATGAGAAATGCACGGATGGTATTGAAAAAAAATCTGCCGACAGTAAAGATCATAGAAACATCCAAAGCCAGGTATCTTCAATTTATGAAATCGGATAAAAATATAATTATTACTGACCTGGATACAAAAAATGATATGTGTGGGATTATACTGTTTAATGGAATGAAAGATCCTGTATTGATTGATATGATGAATATTGATTCAGAATGGGATTATTATTTTAGAAAATAAAAAGTGCAATCATTATGCTGATTAATGAGAACAGTTTGTTTGAAAGCAAACAGAATATTTCAAAAAAAAACATGACTAAAATCATGTAAAAAAAGAATTTGGTCAATTTTGGGTTAATCATTTTAAGGTATCTTGGCACTTGATTTTAATAAGCACAAGCAATAAAATAATTAAATTAATAACAATAAAACAAAGGAATATCATGAAAAAGATTCTTATTCTACTCACGGTAGCCATTGGCTTAACAGGTATTAGTTTCACTATAGTAAATAATCAGGAGAAAAAACCATGGGCTGTACCAGAC
>JAYVLZ010000152.1:0-5124 GCA_043759175.1 Chitinophagaceae bacterium
GCTGGTTGGTTTTATTGCAATGCTGATATTACCTGTGGCCCAGTATCCCAATATTACTCCTCCAACAGTAACGGTTAGTGGCAATTTTACAGGCGCTGATGCACAGACAGTGGAACAGACTACCACCACTGCCATCGAAACACAGATTAATGGTACGCCTGGCATGACATATATGTCAAGCAACAGTACCAGCAGCGGTCAGAGTTCCATCAATATAAATTTTGATATTGGTACGGATGTTAATATTGCAGCGCTGGATGTACAGAACCGGGTAAGCGTTGCACAGCCAACATTGCCCGATGCTGTAAAGCGTTTAGGCCTTACTGTTCGTAAGCGTAATCCGAGTATCATGGTGGCCCTTGCATTGTTCTCACCCAATGGCACACATGATGCCACCTTTATTGGCAACTACGCCAATATTTATTTGAAGGATGCATTACAAAGAGTAAAAGGTGTGGGAGATATTGTTTCAAGGTCGGATGATTTTGGTATGCGTATCTGGCTCAATCCTGAAAAACTCGCCAGTTTGGAAATGACTCCCGGTGATATAACGGCAGCATTGTCTGAACAAAATTTGCAGGTGGCTGCAGGTACCGTGGGAGGTAATCCTCAACCAAACACTCAAAGTTTTGAATACAGCGTTTTAACCAACAGCCGTATCAATACAAAAACACAATTTGAAAATATCATTGTTCGTACGGTTCCTTCCACTGGTACGGTTGTTTATTTAAAAGATGTGGCAAGAGTAGAACTGGGTAAGTTTGATTATGGCAGCAATGCCTATGTAAATGGCAAGCCTGCTGCTTTCATTTTAATTTATCAGGCGCCGGGCGCCAATGCACTGGAAACTTTTGACGGCATTAAAAAAGCATTGACGGAACTGAAAAAAACATTTCCTAAAGACATTGATTACGATATGCCGCTGGAGACCGTAACTGTGGTGAAGGTTTCGATAGAAGAAGTGTTGCGTACATTGGTGGAAGCATTGTTATTAGTGGTGTTTGTTGTATTTATTTTTTTACAAAACTGGAGGGCCACACTGATCCCTGTGTTAGCAATTCCTGTTTCACTCATTGGAACATTTATCTTTTTTATCCCTTTTGGTTTTACCATTAATACATTAACGCTGTTTGCATTTGTGCTGGCCATTGGTATAGTAGTGGATGATGCTATTGTGGTGGTGGAAGCGGTACAGCATTATATTGATCATGGTAAACTATCTCCCAAAGAAGCTACTCAAAAAGCAATGAGAGATATATCCGGCCCCGTAATAGCGATTGCTTTAATATTGGCTGCAGTATTCATTCCTGTTGGTTTTATCCCGGGGATAGTAGGACGTTTATACCAGCAGTTTGCAATCACTATTGCCGTGTCAGTAATTATATCAGCTTTTGTAGCATTGTCTCTTACACCTGCATTGTGCAGCATTATGCTGAAGCCATCTAAAGATGAAACTGCAAAGAAAAATTTGCTGGAAAAATTCTTTGCATGGTTTAATAAAGGCTTTGGAAAAATAAATTATTCATATACTAAAGGTGTGGCAAAATGGATAAAGGCAACTCCATTGGTATTGATCATGCTGCTCTGTTTATTTGTTGGTTTGTTTTTCATGTTCAAAAGTAAACCATCGGGTTTCATTCCTTCTGAAGATGAGGGCCGCCTGTATGTAACCTATGAAATGCCGGAAGCAACTTCAACCACGAGAAGTAAAGAAATGCTGCTAAAAATTATGAGCAGGGTAGAATCAATACCCGGAGTAAGATTAGTGGGTGGTTTGGCCGGATTAAATATTATAACTTTTTCCGGCAAATCAAATGTGGGTACCATGTTTGTAAATCTTAAAACATGGAGCGACAGGGAAACCAAAGAAACTCAACTGCAGAGTATTATTGCGGAAGTTCAGAAACGAACTGCTGATATAAAAGAGGCAAGGATATTGGCCATTGGGCCACCGGCCATACCAGGTTTAGGACAGACAGCCGGCTTCACCTTTGAACTGCAGCAAACTACCAGCACTGATAATATTCAGACATTTGAAACGGTGGCAAGAAAATTTTTAGCTGAAGTAAATCAGCGGCCAGAAATTGGGATGGCGTATACTTTTTTTACTACGCATACACCCAGTTACCAGGTGGACGTGGATAAAGAAAAAGCAAAAAAGTTAGGCGTATCAGTGGTAGACGTTTACGGCACTATGTCTACTTTACTCGGCAGCAGTTATATCAATGATTTTAATTTGTATGGAAGAAATTTCAGGGTGATGGCGCAGGCAGACAGTACCTACCGGTCTTCAATAGACGAACTGGGGAAATATTATGTACGCAACAGCCAGGGTAATATGATACCACTTAGTTCTTTGGTTACAACGAGAGTGGCAGAAAGTCCTTCTGTTATTTCGCATTATAATATATACAGGTCTGTTGAAATAAACGGATCTCCCAAACCGGGTTTCAGTAGCGGTCAGGCAATTGATGCATTAAAAGAAGTGGCTGCTAAATCTCTACCTGTTGGATACGGTTATGAATTTTCCGGGTTGAGCCGTGAAGAAATAGCTGCCGGAAACAGCAGCACTTTGATCTTTGCCATTTCCATCATTTTTGTATTCTTATTCTTAGCTGCTTTGTATGAAAGCTGGTCTATTCCTTTCTCTGTATTGTTTGCCGTACCCATTGGTGCATTCGGATCAATATTGACTTTATTATTGTTGCCCAATTTGACAAATAACATCTATGCACAAATTGGCTTGATCACATTGATAGGACTGGCAGCAAAAAATGCCATCCTGATTGTGGAGTTTGCTAAAGAACGTGTGGATGCCGGTGTGGAAATTGTTGCCGCTACTTTGCAGGCTGTCAATTTGCGTTTACGCCCCATTGTTATGACCTCGCTGGCTTTTATTTTGGGTGTGTTGCCACTGGCTTTTGCAACCGGAGCTGCTGCAGAATCCCGTAAAACAATTGGCTGGACGGTATTTGGCGGTATGTTATCAGCCACCACGCTTGCCATTTTTGTGGTGCCTGTTTTATTTGTATTGATCACAAAAATATCTTACGGCAAAAAAATAAAACGCCTTAAAGAAGAGCACAGGCAAATAGAAGAGGTGGATAAAATAATAATGGGATCAGGAGATTAGGAAGCTGATTGACTTAATTCTTTTTAATACCAGCTATAGTTTTTTATAGCAACATTGTTGTGTCACAATCCTTTCATCGGCATACCAATGGGCATCTTTAATCACAATTATCACAGTAAAACAAATAATTCACGCAGCTTCTAAATGGATTGCAATCGGGGTAGTTCAATTTACAAATCTGGACAATGAAGAAATTATTTTACATCATCAGTCATATTCACTTTAATGTCATCAACAGGTTTGTCAGGTTTAAATTTTTTCAAAAACAATGCGGTAATGTTCCATTGTTTCCCTTTCAAAGCAAACCATTATCGGGCTGATCTTAAATACCTGCCACATATGGCTAAGTTTTTTTTGCCGCATAAGGGGTATTAGTAAGCGTAAGTATAAAGCGTATTTTTTCAAGCTAAAACTCCTGAGCATTTTTCTCCATTGTTTGATGGTTTCAATATAATCCAGTCTGCCGCTGCTGATGTTTACTAATTTAAAATAAGGTGCTGCTGTACGTATGATCATCTCTGAACCATAGGGAAGCCAGGAGCCAGGCAGGTGCTTTGCCGTTAATGCCATCAGGTATTCATTGGAATTTTTATCAGCATGTATATCCATCGCATCACTGTCAATCATGTTTTTTCCAAAGGTCATGGTTTGCAAAAAAAATCTTCCTCCGGATGGTAAAAGATCAGCAACTGTTTTAAAGAAATCATTGTACACTTTTTCCTGCAGCCCTGCTTTATATTCTTCAAGCGAACAAAAATGCTCAAATGCGCCGATTGATACAGCCGCATCAAAAGTTCCAAAGTCAGCCGGCTTTACTGTTCTGCAATCTTTAATATACACATCAAACTCATTTTTTTTACAGGCATTGTACTGCCCGTCAGATAAGGTAAGCCCGATACCAATGGCAGCTTTTTTTTCTTTAATATATTTTAGGAATGGCCCCCAGCCACTACCCAGTTCTATTACCCTGCTGCCTTGATGAATGTTGAGCTGGTCAGTAATAAAAGCATGCTTCGCAAGCTGTGCATCTTTTAATGAAAGGCTAAAATCTCCATTGTACATGGCAGCGCTAAAGTCTGCAGTTTCGCCAATACTCATACGAAAGATGCTGTCCAGTGTGGTGTAAGTAAAGTCAATATCATGCTTGTTTGCCATATGGTTATTTTTATATTTTGTATAGCTGTGGCGCAGAGAGGAAAGCTGTAAACAAAATATAAAAATAAATAGAGAAAAACCAAACTTTTATAAGCCAGCATAAATGATCATTCCTAATCCAAGCACAAAAAAGAAAAACATAAATGCTATTAAAGCATTGGTTCCTTTGGGTGCATTGTTAAATTCTTTCCAGATAAAAACGCCCCACAACGCAGCAATCAGTGTAGCTCCCTGTCCAAGTCCGTAAGAGATAGCCGGGCCGGCTTTGCCTGCTGCAATTAAATTAAATGAATTACCAATACCCCAGATCAATCCCCCTAAAATGCCAACGAGGTGGGTAGAAATTTTTCCTTTGAAATAATCAGCGTACGAAACAGGAGCGCCTTCTATTGGTTTTTTCATCAAAATAGTATTGAATAAAAAATTACTAAAAAAAATACCGCAGGAGAAAACAAATACCGCTGTATAAGGAGTCATCCTTCCTGCTGCAGGATTTTCGAAATTTTCCATATCCATGGATGCCGCAATAAAGCGGTAAAAAAAAGACATGAGCAAACCTGCGATCAATGAAATAATAATACCTTTTGCAGATACCCCTTTTGATGATCGATTTTTCTTGCCATAAGCAATAGCATTGATCACAATGGCAACAACTATTAAAGCAACTCCGGTAAATAAATAAATGGGGTTTCCTTTTTCAGCACCGTTATAATTTATAATAACTCCTAACACTAATGCCAGGCCAATACCCACCGGGAAAGCTACTGCCATGCCTGCAATAGCAATGGCTGCAGAGAAAAGAATATTGGCTGCATTAAAAATAATACCACCCAGCA
>JAYVLZ010000153.1:0-22395 GCA_043759175.1 Chitinophagaceae bacterium
TTTTGATGAGTATCAACTTTTTATGTCAAAGAACTGTAAAAACTGTTACCTATGTTGTGCTACAACAAAAAGTGTAACCTATGTTATGCTATTTATCAGTTAATCCTTAGCTGCTAATTAATGAAGCAATCTTATTTTGCAATAAAAGACATTCATTCATAATATTGATTAAACTATCCATTTTTTAAATATTTGAATTAAAGTATTTGTTCTACCAATTTAATATACGTCTCAATCCCCTCCTCTATTTCTGAAAGATAAATAAATTCATCTGCAGTATGGCTTCTGGCACTGTCACCCGGCCCCATCTTTAAGGTTGGGAACGGCATCAATGCTTTATCAGAAGTGGTGGGTGAACCATAATATCCTTTGCCTAAATTTGTTCCTGCCTTCACCAGTAAATGATCCAGGGGAATGGAGGTCGATTTCATCCTGGTAGTTCGGGGTTTAAAATCACTTTTTAAATTTGATTTTAAATCAGCCAGTATTTCTTCAAACGTGTACAGTTCATTCACCCTTACATCAATCACAAACTTGCATTGGGATGGTACCACATTGTGTTGCCTGTTTTCCGTTTCAATAACAGTAACGGTGAGCCGGGATTCTCCCAGCAGATCACTCACTTTATCAAACCTGCAACTTCTAATCCACGTGATATCATCCATTGCTTTATATAATGCATTCTCTCCTTCATTTCTTGCAGCATGTCCGGCCTTACCCTGTGCCGTGCAGTCAATCACCATCAGCCCCCGTTCTGCTACTGCCATCTCCAGTTTGGTAGGTTCACCTACAATTCCATAATTGATTTGTCCAAGAAAAGGAAGTACCAGTTCAATTCCGTTTACACCGCTGATCTCTTCCTCTGCACTGGCAGCAAACACTACATTGTGTTTGGCATCTTCCATATTATAAAAATGAAGAAAAGTTGCTATCAGTGAAACCAAACATCCACCTGCATCATTGCTGCCTAATCCAAAAAGCTTACCATCTTTTTCTACCGGGGTAAATGGATCCATGGTATAACCACGGTTGGGCTTTACTGTATCATGGTGTGAGTTGAGTAAAACAGAAGGCTTTGAAAGATCGTAGTTTTTATTTTTTGCATAAATATTATTTCCCACTCTTGAACATGGAATATTGTGCTCTTCAAAAAAAGCAATAATTATCTCTGCTGTATCATTTTCTTCTTTTGAAAAAGAAGGCGTTGATATCAGTTGTTTCAGCAGTCCAACTGCATCTTCGTATATTTTTTTTTCTATGATCATTTTATCAAGGTTCCTTTTGTATTGGCTGTAAGGTTTTGCAACAAATCATCCGCATGGCCAATCAATACTTCTTTTACACCACTGTCAATAGCAGCAAAAGCATTGTCTATTTTTGGGATGATGCCATCAAATAATTTCTTATCCTGCAGCAGTTGCCGGTATTTTTCTTTTGTTATTAAATTGATCACTGAATCATCATTTGAAACATCAGCCAATATTCCTTTCTTCTCAAAACAATAGATCAATCGTACATCGTACTTGTTAGATAAGCTGGTTGCGATTGCTGATGCAATGGTATCTGCGTTCGTGTTCAATATTTGTCCCTTGCCATCATGACTTAAAGGTGCTATTACCGGGGTGAGTTGCTGTTGTAAAAAAATATCTAAAACTGTTGTGTTTAAATTTTCAGCTTTAATGTCTCCTGCAAAACCATAATCAATGCTGCCCCCGTCCCCTAAAGCGGGGTTAAGAACAGGTCTCTTAGTAGCCGGGATTAAATTTGCATCAGCACCCGTAAGGCCAATTGCATTGCAGTTAAAAGATTGGAGGGTTGCTACAATTTTTTTATTCACCAACCCTCCATATACCATCGTAACCAAATCAATCGTCTCAGCATCTGTTATTCTTCTGCCATTGATGTATTTTGATTCAATACCTAATTTGTCGCCGATCTTAGTTGCAATCTTTCCTCCTCCATGTATTAAAATTTTATTGCCCTGTGCAGCGGCAAATGATGAAAGGAATTTTGATAGCGCTTCTGCATTATCAATAACATTGCCACCAATCTTTATTATAAAGAGTTTATCCATTTTCTGTTGTTATTGAAAATATTTTATTCATCTTTTCACACAACCGCCGACGGGGCCAAAGCCGCCGCCGGGGTTAGTTAAGCGCTTTTTAATATTTCACTTAACACAGCCTGTGCAGCCCACACTCTGTTAGATGCCTGTTGTGTTACAATGCTGTTTGCACTATCCAATACTTCATCACTCAGTTCCACATTTCTTCTTACAGGCAGACAATGCATCACTTTGGCATTATTGGTCAGTTTTAATTTGTCCGTTGTCAGCATCCAGGATGGATCATTCGTATATATTCTTCCGTAGTCAGTAAAAGTGCTCCAGTTTTTTACGTACACAAAATCTGCATCTTTTAAAGCCTCATCCTGGTTATGTGTAACAGTGGCGCCATTTGTAAACTGTTCATCCAGTTCATAATCTTCAGGATGTGTGATCACAAAATTTGCTTCACCCCAGGCATTGATCCATTGTGCCGTGGAGTTAGGAACACATTGTGGCAAAGGTTTGATATGCGGAGCCCACGTTAAAACCACTTTCAATTTTGATTTTTTATTTTGTGAATGCTCTGTGATAGTAAGAATATCCGTAAGTGACTGCAATGGATGTAAGGTTGCACTTTCCAGGCTTACAATCGGCACGCCGGCATACTGCATAAATGCATTCATCACCTGCTCACTGTAATCATCGCTTTTGTTTTGCAAAGAAGGAAATGCACGGATACAAAGTATATTAAAATAATTTCCCAGGATGGGTGCCGCATCTTTTACATGCTCCACCGTATGGCCGCTCATGATGGCGCCATCTTCAAATTCCATTGCCCAGCCTTCTTTGTCCACATTAAAAACAATTGCTTCCAATCCTAAATTTGCCGCTGCTACTTGTGTACTCAACCTTGTTCGCAATGATGGATTCAAAAAGATCAGGCCAATTCGTTTTCCTGCACCAAGTGTTTTATCTGCAAAGGGATTTGCTTTGTATGCAAGTGCCTTTGCCACCAGTGCATTAATATCTGTTACGTCTTTTACAGAGATAAAATTTTTCATCCAGCCAATTCTGTTTTGAGTGCTTGTAAAAAAATATCTGCTTCTTTTTTTGTAATATTCAGCGCCGGCAATAATCTTATTACATTTGGTTTTGCTTCGCCGGTAAAAATCTTATGTTTAAATAATAGATTTTTCTTTACATCTTTTAATTCTTCAGGCAGCTCAATGCCAATCATCAATCCTCTTCCTCTTACTTCTTTTATTTTAGACAATTGTTTTAATTCACTGATCAAATAATCTCCAATGGTTGCAGCATTTTGCATTAGGTTTTCTTCTTCCATCACTTCCAGCACAGACAGTGCCGCAGCACAGGCTAAATGATTCCCTCCAAAAGTGGTGCCCAGCATAAAATGTTTAGCTTTCAACTTTGGTGCTATTGAAACCCCCGCCACAGGAAATCCATTACCCATTCCTTTTGCCATTGTATAAATATCTGCAGCTGCCCCACTAAAATCCTGTGAATAAAATTTACCTGTACGGCCATAGCCGCATTGTACAGAATCGGCTACATATAATGCATTGTATTCATCACAAAGGCTTCTTATTTTTTGCAAAAAACTGTCGCTGGCAACATTGATGCCACCAACACCTTGTATGCCTTCAATAATTACGGTTGAAATATCATTACCGTTTTCATTAAAATATTTTTGTAATGCCGCCTCATCATTGAAAGGTAGAAATACCACATTATCTGTTTGATTTACCGGTGCCACAATATTTGGATTGTCTGTTGCCGCTACAGCAAGTGAAGTTCTTCCATGAAATGCTTTTTTAAAAGCAATTACTTTTTTTCTGCCATTATAAAACGAAGCCAGCTTAAGTGCATTTTCGTTTGCTTCCGCACCAGAGTTGCACAGGAACAACTGGTAATTTTCCTTGCCAGAAACTTTACCAAGTTTATCTGCCAGTTCCTGCTGTATCGGAATTTTTATTGAATTGGAATAGAACCCAACTTTATGCAATTGCTCTTCCAAACGTTTTACATAATGCGGATGTGTATGACCGATAGAGATTACTGCATGCCCGCCATACATATCTAAATATTGCTGGCCTTTATCATCCCAAACATAAGAACCTGCAGCTCTTTCTATGATTATGTCATTTAGTGGATATACGTCGAATAATTTCATAAGCCCCTGTTCCCAAAGGGAAACTAGTTTGTTACTTTATTAATAAATAAAAACACTGTTAAATTTATAAGGGTAATTAAAGCTATTTCAAAAGCTTTTCAAGGTCCACAAACTCCAAAGTACCGCTTTGGGAGATTTAGGGGGCTTTCAGAAATAATTAGCTTTTAAATTAAGACCTGTCCTTTCTTCCAAACCAAACATCAGGTTCATATTCTGCACTGCCTGGCCGCTTGCCCCTTTTAATAAATTATCAATTGCTGAATGAACAACAATTTTATTTCCCATCTTTTCAATATTGATGACACATTTATTGGTATTCACCACTTGTTTTAAGAAGATGGGTTCTTTGCTGATACTCACAAATGGATGATCAGAATAATATGCATCATACAAGTTATTTAGTTCTTGCAATGACTGATCACACTTCAATTGAGAACTGATGAAAATCCCCCTTGTAAAATCTCCCCGCCACGGAACAAAGTTAATACCCCCATCTCCTAAAGGGTTGGGAGGAAAACTTTTTTGCAATTGATGAAGCGACTGACTGATCTCATTCAGGTGCTGATGCTGTAAAGTTTTGTATGCCTGTATATTATTTGCTCTCCAGCTAAAATGAGAAGTTTCTGATAACCCCTGACCTGCTCCTGTAGAACCAGTGATGCCTGTTGTATAAACATCCTGCAGCAATCCTGCATTTGCCAGTGGCAATAAACCCAATTGAATAGAAGTGGCAAAGCAGCCGGGATTTGCAATATTTTTTGCAGATTGAATTTCTTTTTTATTTAATTCAGGCAAACCATAAATAAACTGCCTGTTATTAAAAGTTGATTTTTCTTTTAGCCTGAAATCCTGGGAGAAATCAATAATGTTTATTTTATCATTCACTTCATTTTCTGTCAAAAACTTTTTTGCATCACCATGACCAACACATAAAAAAACAACATCAACACTACCATCTTTTAAAGAAGTATCATCATCTGTGAATTTCAGATCCGTTTCACCAATTAAATCTGAATGAACTTTATAAACAGGATTACCTGCATTGCTTTTACTATTTATAAAAACGATTTCAGCAAAAGGATGATTGATAAGCAAACGAATTAATTCACCACCAGTATAGCCAGCTCCTCCAATGATTCCAACTTTAATTTTATTCCCCATCTGCACTGTCTTTAACCTGGTGATAAATCATTGTCTGATTGCCAAATATTTTTGTAAAACCCCTTACATCATCACCCGACCAGCCATTATTCATTTCACCATATTTACCAAACTTGCTGCTCATTAAATCATAAGCGGATTCAATACCGGCAATTTGAAAACGGTAAGGCCTCAGTTCAACAAATACTTTTCCGGTAACGTTTTGTTGTGAGTTAATGAAGAATGCTTCGATGTCTCTCATTACAGGATCCAGTATCTGACCTTCATGCAGCCAATTACCATAAAACAACGCCAGTTGGTCTTTCAAGTTGAGCTGCCATTTTGTAAGCACATGTTTTTCCAAAGCATGATGAGCTTTTAAAATGATCATGGGTGCAGCTGCTTCAAAACCTACACGGCCCTTAATGCCAATGATGGTATCACCAATATGAATGTCTCTTCCAACTCCGTAAGGCCCGGCAATAGTCTGCAATTTTTTTATTGCCTCTGTTGGATGACTAAATTTTTCTCCATCTATTGAAATCAATTCGCCTTTATCAAAACCTAATTCCAAATTTCTCACACCAGATTCACTCACTTGCGTGGGCCATGCTTCTTCAGGCAACAGTCCTTTACTATTCAATGTTTCTTTCCCCCCAACACTGGTGCCCCATAAACCTTTATTCACAGAGTACATGGATTTTTCAAAGTTCATTTCCACACCCTTGCTTTTCAGGTAAGCAATCTCTTCTTCCCTGCTCAGTTTCATATCCCGGATGGGTGTGATGATTTCCACTCCGGGTATCATAATATTAAAGATCATATCAAACCTCACCTGGTCGTTGCCTGCGCCGGTACTTCCGTGTATAACTGCTTCTGCATTTATTTTTTTTACATGCTCTGCTATGCACAATGCCTGGCTCAATCTTTCTGCACTTACACTTAACGGATAAGTATTATTCTTTAATACATTTCCAAAAATGAGGTACTTAATAATATTATCGTAATAACTTTTTACTGCATCAACTGCGGTATGTGTTTTCACGCCAAGCTTGTATGCATGTGTTTCCACCTGCTTTAATTCCCCGTCACTAAACCCACCAGTATTTACAATGATGGAATGTATTTCATATCCTTTTTCGATGGTTAAATACTTTGCACAATATGAAGTGTCTAATCCACCACTAAAACCCAGGACTACTTTCTTACTCATCTTTCTGTTAAACTATAAATTGAAAAAATATTTTAAAACCATTTTTACTGATTTTGTATCGCCACCAGTTTGCTTGCGGTTAAAGAAACGCAGCAACCGGCTTTGGCGGATCTCCATCAGGCGTTCATAAATTTTTGAATTCTTTTTAAAGTCTTCTTTTGTTTCTTCAGGCTCCCGGTGATCTGCAGGATCGTATAACATAGCCGTACACATGCAGTTTTTTCTTTCCTTGCTCATCAGGATATCAAAGTTTACACAGCTTTTGCAGCCTGCCCAAAACTCTTCATCGTCTGTTAATTCAGAATAGGTAACTGGTTCGTAACCCAGTTCAGAATTAATTTTCATCACAGCTAAGCCTGTAGTAAGCCCAAATATTTTTGCATGCGGATATTTTTCCTTTGACAGATCAAATATTCTTCTCTTGATCTGTTTAGCCACACCACTCTTCCTGAATGGTGGCGCTACAATCAATCCGCTGTTGGCTACAAACTGTTCATGCCCCCAGGCTTCAATGTAACAGAAGCCAACCCAGGTTCCATCTTCTGTAACTGCAATGACCGCTTTACCTTCGGTAATTTTTTTCTCAATGTATTCGGGGCTACGCTTTGCAATGCCTGTACCTCTTGCTTTGGCAGAGTTTTCCATTTCGCTGGTGATGGTAATTGCGTATTGAGTATCGTTGCTGTTTGCAACCCTGATAATAATGTTATTGGTTTCCACTAGTTAAATAATTAAACTAAAGTGTTAGAAAAATTGTTAGAACCGGCTCGGAGATTTTTCACTGACAGGGGCAATTGAATATTGCTCGGCCTATCAGCAACGAGGAAAGCGCCTGGGGCGGATGGAGTAAACATTAACAACAACGCAGGTATTAAAAGAAATACTGCATTCTGTGCTGCTAATATGTAAGTAAGAATTATTCACTTCCTGATTCTTTTTCGATTAGGGCACAAAAATATATTTTTTTTAAATACAATGTGGAATTTTTTTTTAACCTTCTATCAGAACATCGGAATGGTTGAAAAATCTATTGCACCCACTTTCTCAGTTCATCAGCAATCTTCCGGTCATTGCTCAATCTTGGCACTTTGTTTTGTCCTCCCAATTTGCCAATGCTTTTCATGTAATCTATAAAGCCGTTTTTTTTCAGCGCTGAAATTTTCAGTTGATCCAAAATGTTTCCGCCGATCAGATCATCGTAATACACATTTTTCTGCCGCAGGTTATCATCAATCTTTTTTGCAAAGGCATTCATATCCCCCGGGGCCTGCTCAAATTCAATAAACCATTCATGATAGCTTTTACCATTATCCATTGCCACCATTGGTGCCACCGTAAATTCGGTAACCTGTACATGCTCCTCACCAGCTGCCTTCAGCAGAGCACCTTCCACTTCTTCCACTATTACATGTTCTCCAAAAGCTGAAATAAAATGTTTGGTTCTTCCGCTTACAATGATCCTGTAAGGATTGGTGGAAACAAACTTGATGGTATCACCAATATTATAAGCCCACAAACCTGCATTGTTGTTTACTATCAATGCATAATTTTCTCCCACTTTCACATCACTCAACGTAAGCCTTGTTGGATTACTGTTGAAAATTTCTGCTGCAGGTACAAATTCAAAAAAGATTCCGCTGTTGGTATTCAGCAACAACCCTTCTGCATGCTGGGAATCCTGGAACGCAAAAAAACCTTCGCTGGCAGGAAACACTTCCACACAATCAATCTTGCGGCCAATGCTTTCAAACAGCCGTGCTTTATAAGGTTCAAAATTTACACCACCCTGCACCATCAAACTAAAATTGGGAAACAAGTCGCCAATTTTTTTACCACTTTTTTCTTTCAACCTGTCAAAGTACATCTGCATCCATGGCGGAATACCACTAATCAGTGTCATATCCTGGCTAATTGTTTCTTCCACAATCTTGTCTAATTTTTCTTCCCATTCTTCAATGCAGTTGGTTTCGTAACTGGGCAATTGATTAGATCGTAAATATTTTGGTACATGATGATTTACTATTCCACTCAATCTTCCGGTAGGAACACCTCCTACTCTTTCCAGTTCTGGTGAACCACTTAAGAAAATTAATTTACCGTTTGCAAATTGAGTATTACCCGTTTCTGCCATGTAACACAGCAGTGCATTACGTGCCGAATTGATGTGATTGGGAATAGAGTCTTTAGAAATGGGAATATATTTTACACCGCTGGTGGTACCGCTTGTCTTTGCAAAATAAATGGGCTGGCCTTTCCACAAGATGTTGTGCTTGCCTTGTTTTATTTTTTCGATGTAGGGCTTATATTCTTCGTAATCCCTCACGGGCACCTGTTTTACAAAATCTGCATGCGATTTAATATTTTCAAATCCATGTTCTTTTCCAAATTCGGTTTTAGCCGCAGCCTTTATTAAATGGTTGAAAATGTCCAGCTGATCATGTACAGCTGTTTCCATCCCTTTCTTTATTTGTTTGTGTATATAGTTAGCAAAAGGCTTTGCAAAGAAAGATTTTATTTTCATGCCGTATCCATCAAATGAAATAATTAAAAAAATCACCACAGTGTTAAGAAATCAAATCACCGCAATCGTTTTACAAAAATAGAATTAAATAAATACTTTATCATGTTTATTAGTTGATATATCAAGTGCATATTTTCATAAATTTCAGATGGCTGCTTATCTTTGCAGCAAATGAAAAAGACCGTAGCATTACATACGCTGGGCTGCAAACTAAATTTTTCAGAAACCTCCACCATTGGCAGGTTGCTGGAAAATGATGGTTTTGAAAAAAAGAATTTTGATGAAGTGGCAGATGTGTATGTAATCAATACTTGTTCTGTTACCGATAATGCGGATAAAGAATGCAGGTACCTGGTACGCCGTATACAGAAGAAAGCGCCTGAAGCAATGGTGGTTATAACAGGTTGTTACGCACAATTAAAACCAAAAGAAATTTCAGAAATTCCAGGGGTTGACTTAGTACTGGGTGCAGCAGAAAAATTCAATATTGCCCATCATTTAAAAGAGATTACCAAAGGTGATGCAGCAAAAATTTGCAGTTGCGATATTGAAGACGTAAACATTTTTACCGCCTCCCATTCCTTAAACGACCGAACCAGGATATTTTTAAAAGTGCAGGACGGTTGTGATTACAATTGTTCTTTCTGTACCATTCCTTTGGCAAGAGGAAAAAGCCGCAGCGATAGTATTGATCATGTCTTGGCGCTGGTAAATGATATCGCTGCTAAAGGTGCAAAAGAAGTGGTATTGACGGGAATTAATTTAGGGGATTTTAGCCCCACCAACCTCCAAAAGAGAGATCAAAAACAGCAACATGAAAAACAAAATTTCTTTTCACTTGTAAAAGAACTGGAGAAAACGGAAGGCATTGAAAGATTTAGAATCTCTTCTATTGAACCCAACCTGCTTACCAAAGAGATAATTGAATTTGTAAGCAACAGCAAAAAATTTATGCCGCATTTTCATATTCCTTTACAGAGCGGCAGTAATAAAATATTGGGACAGATGAGAAGGCGGTATAAAAAGGAATTATATGCTGAACGGGTGGGCCTTATTAAAACCATGATGCCGCATTGTTGCGTAGGTGTAGATGTGATCGTTGGTTTTCCGGGAGAAACGGATGAAGACTTTAAAGAGACGGTTAACTTTTTACATCAACTGGATATTTCTTACCTGCATGTGTTCACTTATTCAGAAAGGGCCAACACCCATGCAGCGGATTTGAAACCTGTGGTGCCTGTACATATCAGGAACGAAAGAAATAAACAATTGCGGAATTTAAGCTATCAAAAAATGCAATATTTCACTAACCAGCACGTTGGACAGATAAGAAAGGTATTATTTGAATCGCAGGGCGAAAATGGAATGATGGAAGGCTTCACTGACAATTATATTAAAATAACCGCACCTTTTAAACCAGCGTGGCAAAACAGTATTGTACCATGGAAAATTTAACCGACAATCAAAACATCAAATTCCAGGTAACCCTTCATTTTGAAATGGATGACGAGTTTATGAGCCTGGTGCCTTCTCACAGAGTTTATATCAACAGCCTTATTGATAAAGCTGTGATAGATTATTATTCCGTAAGTATGGAAACCCAGCGCTGCTGGGTAATTATGAATGCACTTACCAAAAAAGAAGTGAACAGCTACCTGATGCAATCTCCCTTAGCTAAATACTGGACCATTGAAATAGATGAATTATTTGTGTATGATGCACAGACTTACCGGTTACCTGCTTTGCAGATGAATTAGATTGATCTGCTCTTATTTTTTATTCTAAAAATATTTTTTACGGAACTGTATTACGGTAAATTATACAATCCCATACTTAGCAGCCATTGTTATCAGCAGCGCTGTATTGTTCACTTCAAATTTGGTAAGCAAATTTTTGCGGTGGGTGTCAACAGTGTAAGTGCTTAAAAAAAGTTTGCCTGCTATTTCATTGCTTGTCTTTCCTTCTGCAATCAATTTCATAATTTCTTTTTCTCTCTTTGTAAGTGTGGGCGGATCGTTTTCATTGATTGTTTCAGTGCTATTTCCGATTTCATTGCTAAAATACATTTTGCCCGCCAGCACCGATTGTATGGCCGTTTCTATTTCTCCCCTGTCGGCACTTTTTATTAAATAGCCTGCGGCTCCATTGCCAATCATTTGTGTTACATAGCTGCGTTGCTTAAAGGTGCTCAGTGCTATCACCTGTGTGTGCGGAAATTCTTTTCTAATCTTTGAACATAATTCTATACCGCTGATATCTGGCAGGTTGATGTCAACAAAAGCAATATCCACAACCATTTTTTTCAGCAATGCAATCGCATCAAAGGCATTGCCTGCCGTGCCTGCAATTTGTATATCAGGAATTCTTTCAAGCAATGCCCTCATCCCTTCAAGCACCAATGTGTGGTCATCCACCAATAATATTTTTGTTGTTTTGTTTTCCATGTTAAACAGGTATTTCAATGTTAATAGAAGTGCCGTTTCCTTTTTCTGACTTAATATCGCAACTGCCTTTTAAATACGTTGTTGGTAAGCTCCTGTACAATGCGGTACAACACAATTTCAGCAGACTGTGTAAGCCCCTGCAATGAACCTATCTGTGTGTATTTCATCTTCACGATATTGCTTTCATTGATGCCATCGCAATAATCCTGGATGGCTTCGCCGAGGCCAAACTTTAATAATGCTTCTGGCATCATGTTGTGTGCTACCCGTCGCATTTCTCTTATAGCAGTATCTAACTGGTTGTTTGCTTTTGTAAACAACACAGTATTTCTTTCAGGCACCGTATCTGCCACACTGTTCAGCGTTAGTTTAATGCCGGAGAGCAAACCACCCAATCCATCATGCAAATCTTTTGCAAGGCGGCTGCGTTCTGTTTCTACTATCTGGTGGTTTTCTATTAATGTTTGTACTAATTTTTTATCACTTTCTGCAGCTTTTAAGGAAAGGCCATAACCAAGAATAAATACATCGCAAAGAAGGCCTATCTGTAACGGTACACCTGCATTGCCGCCATACAGTTTATATTTTTCATCACCAAAGTTCACTAATAAAAAAGCTGTTAACGAACCAATAGCCTGGAAGGAACTGCCCCATAAAACAACTCTGGCATAAGTGGTTTTTATTCGCCAAAGCATTGCAATCAGAAAAATACTTAATGGGTAAGAAAGCAGCGTAACAATGCCTAATAATATTTCGTTTTCTATCTTTAATAAGCCAAGTATTAGAAACACAATTAAAAAAAACAAGTTATAGTATTTATAATATTCCCATAAAGAAAAAAGGCGGGGGTCATTTTTTTTCAGCTCCAGATTGTGGCTAACGAACAGGCAATAAAAAAAAGTGCAGATGAACTGGAAAGAGAATTGTATAGAAGAAAAAAACATCTTACTTCCCGGTTTGAAATTACTGCTTAAAATCACTGACAAGGAATATACATAATACAAAACGCTGATGCTTAGCAAAAACATACTGTAATAAAAAAGCTCTATCCTTTTCAGCACCACATACTGCACCAAAAAATAAAGCACCTGGTAAACGAATACCGCCAGGAACATAGCATTGAATATGGCATCGAAACTTATCATGCAGCATCAAAAGAGTTTTTGCCAAATGGCTTTATTATTTCCACCTCTTTCTAAAGATAAACATATCAACATACAAATTCCGGCATAGTTTATAAAATACCAGTTATCAGGTAGTACAGAAAATACCTAATTATCAGGATTGTTTTAAGACAAATGTTTTATTATGTTTACAACTTAAAGTAAAATCATTTTACTTTTTTGAATAGTATAACTTTTCTGCAGAAAACCCCATGAAATAACTTTTTGGATTGATGAAGATTACAAGAAATGTAGATTTTAATTTGCAACTATTAAATAAATATTTCAAGTACTTTTTTTTTAAACCTTAAAACCGATTATTATGACAGTTAAAAATCTATTTATTTTCGATGCCATCCTGTGCCTGATTTTTGGGCTTCCATTAGTTTTTAGCCCACAATATTTGGCAAATCTTTTTCTTGTTGATCCTGTTTTAACAGACGGGGTTATCGCTACTTTCCGCAGCTACGGCATTATCCTGTCTGGTGGCGGCATTGCTCTTTTGTCCGCAAGAAATTCACTTGCTTCAAAAGCAAGAAGAGGATTTTTAATTTTTATTGCCATTTCAGGAACGCTTACTGCAATTAACAATATTCACGCTGTTATTACTGGTATTGGGAATAACAATAGCTGGGGTGGCATTGTACCAACAGCTATCCTGTCTATTTGGGGAATTATACTTTTGTTCAGGGAAAAAGTAAATGAAGTTTAAATGCGTTTAGATATATAAAAATTTCAGCAAAATTTTCTATATCTTTTAGTGCATTTACACAACACATAAATATTACTTGCCTGCAGTTAAAAGAAAGCAGCAATATGATTTACCCTTCCGAAGCCGATATTATTCCATTTTTAAAATGCCTTACACAAGGCTTACAACCGTATGCACTATCCAACGATGTGAGCATTGGTTTTTCATCCACCATTAAAAAACAGGTGCTGCAATACCAGCCTTTTTTATTGTCGCAATCTGTTGTGCAACTTGTTTGCAATATCATCAACCTGCTGCCGCCGAAAAGTAAGATCATTTTGAGGTTACTATACAGCGCCGGTAACCAGCACCTGCAGGTGGAAGTGGAAAACGACAGCATCAACTTAATACGGGTTAATGAAATTTGCACACAGGGCATTTATACATTTACCGGCTACTCATTAACTAATGGCACTATCTACCGTTTGCTTATTGCTTTGCAGCTAAATGTAAATACTGAAACAAATAAGCCGGCACAGGCAACTGCATCCGGCAATAATGTTCCCCAATTTTATAAAGAAGTTCAAAACGTTTCCGCTCGCATTTTACACAAACAGAAAAACTGATGGCAACGCTTGAAAAAAGCCAGCCGCAGGAAGCCGCTTTTATGCAGAAAATAAATGCACTCATAAAAGCAAACCTGGAAGACGAAAATTTTGATACCAATACTTTATGCAAAGCGATGTCGCTTAGCAGGACACAATTGTTCCGCCGGGTGAAGTCGCTTATTAAAGAAGCACCAGCCAACCATATTAAAATGATGCGGCTGCAAAAAGCAAAAGAACTGCTGGAAACAACAGACAGCACCGTTAGCGAAATAACTTTTAAGACCGGGTTTCAAACTGTGAGCCATTTCACAAAGATCTTTAAAAAGCAATATGGCATAGTGCCTTCTGCATACCGGCAAACCAACGGCCATGCAACAAATGAATAAAAGAACGCAACAAATGAACTAACAATGTTTTGCTGCTGCAAGTAGCTTTGTTAAAACTTTATAAATATGGAACAGCAAAAACAAAACAAGGAATTTATCATCCGCTATATTAATGCCCTAAATGGTGTTACCAAAACACGTGAATTACTGGAGCAGTACATCACAGATGAAGAACTGATAGGCCATATTCTTTTTTTTGATTCCGTGTTTCCCAAATACGAAGGGTTTGTTGATGAGATGATAGCCGAAGGAAATAAAGTAGTGGTTAGGGCGAGGATCAAAGGCCGCCACGAAGGAGCGTTTATGGGCATTCCGCCTACACACCGCAGCATTGAACAATCCGCTGTGATAAGCTATGAAATTGAAAATGGAAAAATAGTACACCATTGGCTTATGGCCGATACAATGGTGCTGATGGAACAACTGGGTGTAATGAATGTGCCTGTATAAGCGGTTTAAATAATACAATTTTAGCGATTATATCTTTTTAAAAAGATATAAACATTTAAAAAATTTCCAGGCATTTTACCGGCATTATTTTTTTTCATTCTTACGGATGGAACAGATATGACAATAATGGAGTTGCAATTTGGAGTACAGATACTTTTATTTAAACCTCAGCCGTAACGGGTGCCGCCACTACGGCTTGTTAACTAAACCGTATTAAAACCGGCATATAAATAACCTACAACTATTCTTATAAAATACCAAGTTCCCGGTAGATACAAAATACCCAGTTTTGGGGATTGTTTGGGCTGTGCAGCATCGCTAGTTTTACAAGTGCAAAAAATCCCATCCCTAAGAAACGTTAGGTTGTAACCCCTGATTGAAAACAACATCTTTGAGTAAATAAAAAAGGCAGTAGTATAATGAATGAACTGCCGGGAGTGGGTGGGCAGCACCCACAAATAATAAGGTTGGTGCTTTCATTATATTTTTCTACTAAGCTGTAAAGAAATCTTAGTAGAAAACACAATAAAAAATCCGATTACCTTATTTCTATTTAAAGTTTACACCTTTCAAAAAGCTGTAAACTTTTATAAGTACCAAACAAACTATTCACACCATCAACTTACAATTATGAAAAAGTTTTTACCCATCATCAGTGCCTTTATTGTTTGCCTAATTGCTTTGCTGCCGCAGGCAGGGTATGCACAGCCGGGAGTGCTGGACACTACGTTTAACCCGGCATCGGCGGTGTTTACGCAGGGAGTTACTACAGGCACTTCATTTGATAAATCCGTTAAACAGCAGGATGGAAAAATCCTCATTAGCGGCGTTATAAACAATTATAATGGCGTTACCATTAATGCAAACAATTCCAGCAGTGCAAACGTAATCCGCATTAATGCAAATGGCACTTTAGATGAAAGTTTTAATAATAATGGGCTGACTGAGGGCCTTATTCTATCCATTGGTGCTTTGGCTGTTCAGGCCGATGGAAAAATAATTATTGCCGGAGGCTTTACAGGTTATGATGGCGTGCCTGGCAATGGCATTATGCGCCTTAATACGGATGGCAGTGTTGACAACAGCTTTGCTGTTGGTACAGGTTTTCATCTTAACTCTTTTAATTTCTTTTTACAATCAATTTCAATACAGTCAAACGGGCAAATTATTGTTTCAGGAAATTTTGATGAATACAACGGAGTAAGCAGGAAAGGAATTGCACGGCTCAATACAGACGGCAGCCTGGATAATAGTTTTAACCCGGGTGCATCTATCAATTTCGCTTCTGGCGTCCCATCTATCCGAAATACTGTACTGCAGAGTGATGGGAAAATAATTTTATCAGGATTCTCAGTTACTAATGTGGGTCAAAATTTTACTAATTATGAAATTTTGAGAGTGAATACTGATGGTTCTGTTGATAACAGTTTTATAACGCCGTTTCCAGCATCAACATATCATAGTTTTTCCAAAGTATTTGTTCAGCCAGATGATAAATTGGTGGTATTTGGCGGTCTCCCCTGGGGTAGTGGTTATGCAACACTTTCCCGGCTTAATGCAGATGGCAGCATTGATAATGCTTTTAATGCTGGTTATACATCGGGCTATTCAAATAGTATTTTAGATATTAAGTTTCAGGCCGATGGTAAAATTATTCTGGCAGGTTCTTTTGATAATTATAGATATGCGCCTGATGTATCAGGCAGCGCTGTTCCTGTACCGGGTAAAATAATAAGACTGATGCCCAATGGTACCATTGACCCCGGCTTTACTGCTGCCCCTGGGGTTATTTTAGCAGGAGGTGCAGGCATTGTTTGGTTTTTGGAGTTGCAAAGCAATGAGAAAATAATAACCGGCATTAATGATTATTTAAATGATAAATCTTATGTAAAACGGCTTAATGCAGATGGCAGTTTGGATAGTACAACTGCTGCTGGTGCCATCGGCGGCTCAATACCCAATTTATAACACCGCCATACAAAGCGATGGAAAAATTATTATTACTGGAGAATTTACAAGCTATAATGGAATTGCAAGAAATCGTTTAGCAAGACTAAATACAGATGGCAGCCTGGACGAAAGCTACAACCCTGGCTTATTATTTACAAATAGTGGTTTTACAGCTCCAACTGTTCAAAATGATGATAAGTTACTTTTGCTTTTTAATGCAAGATTGGTAAGGCTAAATACAGATGGCAGTATTGATGCTGGTTTTAACATTCCCCCAAATTTTGGACCAGGGCAGCAACAGCTTGGTGCTCCTTTTAATAATCGTTCAATAGCCATACAACCGGATGGAAAAATACTTGTTGGGATTTCCTATGATTACACTGGTAACGGTTCTCTTAGAAGTTTTGTCCGCTTTAATACCGACGGCAGTGTTGATGCAGGTTTTTCAGCAAATACCGATGGTGTTGTTAAAGCAATAATAATACAGCCGGATGGAAAGATTGTTATAGGAGGAACCTTTACAAACGTTAATGGCATAGCAAGAAGCCAATTGGCAAGGCTAAATGCAGATGGCAGTTTGGACAACAGCTTTGATGCAGGCAATACCGCAGGTTTCGGTTATGGTATTCAGGCATTGGCACTGCAGGCTGATGGAAAAGTTATTGAAGTGGGTAATGGAAGCCCCAAACGCCATAACGCTGATGGCAGTTTGGATGGCAGTTTTTCCAATGGTGTGCCAGGCACTGCTGCTTATGCAGTCATTGTTCAGCCAGATGGAAAAATTCTTCTTGGCGGCCTGGGAGGTACAAACGCTGGTAGTATAAAAGGAATAGACCGCCTAAATGAGGATGGGAGCCTGGATGCTGCTTTCCATGCAGGCACAGGGCTTGACAACGATAATAATTCAGGTGTAGTATTTTCAATTTCTGCACAAAGCGATGGAAAAATTATTATAGGGGGAGTTTTCACAAGTTACAATGGTACCCCGGTAAATAATTTAGCCCGTATCATAACTGCTCCATGCTCCAACCCGGTTACACCATCTGTAACCATTGCTGCATTGCCCACAGGCACTATATGTGCAGGCACATCAGTTACATTTACTGCCACACCTGTTAATGGCGGCAGCACCCCAATTTATCAATGGAGAAAAAATGCTGCAAACGTGGGTACTAACAGTGCCACTTATACAGATGCTTCATTGGCAAATGGTAATATAATAACATGCAAACTTATAAGCAGCTTGCCATGTGCATCACCAGATACTGCAATCAGCAACAGTATTACAATGGTTGTAAATGCACCCGTTACGCCATCTGTAACTATAGCAATCACCACAGGCAGCAATCCGGTATGCTCCGGCAACCAGCTAACGTTTACCGCCACCCCGGTCAATGGCGGCAGCAACCCAATATACCAATGGAAATTAAATGGCAGTACAAATATTGGCAACAATTCACCAGTGCTTAATTACAGTGCCTTTAACAATGGCGATGTGGTAACCTGCGTATTTATAAACAATGATGTCTGTACCACCGCAGCTGCTGCCACCAGCAATGGGATTACCGTTACACTGCAACAGCAGTTTACTTTTTATATAGATGCAGACCATGATGGATATGGCACTTTCAATCCGGCCAATGTATGTGCGGTGGATGCCAATACCCCACCCACTGGCTATTCTATATACTACAGCGATTGCGATGATAACGACCCAACCGTTTGGCAGCAGGGTTTTCTTTATTATGATGCGGATGGGGATGGATATTATGGCGGCGGTGGAAGTTATACCTGCTATGGCAATACTTTTGCTCCCGGTTATTCACCCACTACATTGGGGTTTGATTGTGATGACAATGATAATACAGTATGGCAACAGGTAACATATTTTCACGACAATGATGGCGATGGTTATACAACTGATAGCTATTCCGGTTGCTATGGTGCCACGGTACCCCCACCGTTAGCAGGTTACATCACTACCTTTATTGGCTATGATTGCAATGACAATGACAATACCGTATGGCAGGGCGGCCTCTTTTTTATTGACAATGATGACGATGGTTATTATAGCCAGGAAGTGGTGGATTGTTTTGGTGTATTGCCACCACATTACTATGCCAATACGCTTGGGCTTGATTGCAATGATAACGACAATACAATTTTAGGCGGCACATTATATTATGCCGATGCAGACGGCGATGGCTATGGCAACACAAACAGCAGCACCTATATCTGCGGTGCCAGCCATACAGGCTATGTGCTTGATAATTCTGATTGCAATGATAATGATGCCAGCATCCATCCCGGCGCTGTTGATATTTGTAACAATGGCATTGATGAAGATTGCAACGGCATTGCTGATGACCAGCCCGTTACTTACTACGCCGATGCAGACGGTGATGGTTATGGCGACCCACTCATCACAATACAAACCTGCGATGCTGCATCAACAGGTTATGTAACCAACAACAGCGATTGTGATGATGCTAACGCAGCCGTACACCCCGGTGCAGCAGAAATTTATGCCAATGGCATTGATGATAACTGCGATGGACTGGTAGATGTGGTAAAACTGTTCAGGGATAGTGACAATGACAGCTATGGTGACCCGAATGTATTTACAACAGATTATTTTTATCCCGGCATTTATAATGGCTACTGGTACGTTGCTGACAGTACTGATTGCAACGATAACAACAGCGCAATACATCCCGGTGCTTACGAAATATGCGATGGCCTGGATAATGACTGCAACGGTATGATTGATGATAATGTATCGCCAATTTATGCCTATATAGACAGGGATGGAGATGGCTACACTGATTTCAGTCTTTACCAGCAGATCAATTGCAGTGGTGGTGCTTATACCCTGCCTCCGGGTTATATATTTTACAATGGTGCAGGTGGTGATTGCGATGATAACAATGCTGCTGTTAATCCGGGCATGGCTGAAATATTGTGCAACGGTATTGATGAAAACTGTAATGGTATGGATGATGATGGTTGTGTTACAGTAGATACCGATGGTGATGGGGTTGCTGACGACATGGATTGTGCACCAACTGACGATACTAAATGGCGAAGTGCCCTCCTCTACATTGATGCCGACAATGATGGCTACGATGCAGGACAGGAAAGTGTTTGCTATGGCACCAATATTCCATTGGGCTATAAAGCCAGCACACTTGGCACAGACTGCAACGATGCAAATGCTGCTGTGCATGCAACATTTAGTTTCTATACGGATGCCGATGGCGATGGATACGGCAGTGGAACGGCTCAACTGGTTTGCGCTGTTGATGCTGCTATAGCACCGGCAGGCTACTCAGTAAATAACACTGATTGTGCTCCTGATGATATTACCAAATGGAGAAGTACAGCCTTCTATATTGATGCCGACAATGGTGGCTATGATGCAGGGCAGGCAAGTATTTGCTATGGCACAAATATCCCATCGGGCTATAAAGCCAGCACACTTGGTACAGACTGCAACGATGCAAATGCTGCTGTGCATGCAACATTCAGTTTTTATGTAGATACAGATAGTGATGGATTCGGCAGTGGAATTGCACAACAAGTTTGCGCTGTAAGTGCTGCTACGGCACCTTTGGGTTATTCAATAAACAACACCGATTGTAACGATAATGATGCCGCAATTCATGCACCCGTGCAGTATTATGTGGATGCAGACAGGGATGGTTATGGTAGTACCACAACAGCCATGCTCTGTTCGTCAACTGCACCTGTTGGTTACAGTACCAACAACACAGATTGCAACGATGCGAACGCTGCAATAAGTCTTGCTGCTGTTGAAATATGTGATGGCATTGATAACAACTGCGACGGACAGATTGATGAAGGTTTTCCAACCGTAACTTACTACAGGGATGCTGATGGTGATGGTTATGGAAATCCTGCCATTACAACTACCGCTAAATGTGCTGCCCCTGCTGGCTATGTT
Organism: Chitinophagaceae bacterium; assembly: GCA_043759175.1. GTDB lineage: Bacteria > Bacteroidota > Bacteroidia > Chitinophagales > Chitinophagaceae > Ferruginibacter. The sequence continues at coordinate 20,769 of JAYVLZ010000153.1, forward strand.
GCAAACAATACTGATTGCAATGATGCAGATGCCACTAAACATGGTGCATTCACTTTTTATGCAGATACAGATGGTGATGGGTTTGGTAGTGGCAGTGCCCTGCAGGTATGTGCTGTAAACGCAACTACCCCACCAGCCGGCTATTCTGTTAATAATACAGACTGTGCACCAGCCGATCTTACCAAATGGCGCAGTGCTGTCTTATACATTGATGTTGACAATGATGGCTACGATGCAGGCCAGGCAACAGTTTGCTATGGTACAGCTATACCTGCCGGTTATAAAACAACTACCCTTGGAAGGGATTGCAACGATGCCAATACTGCTGTACATCCTGGGGCTGCGGAAATATGTGATGGTATTGATAATAATTGCGACGGACGTATTGATGAAGGATGTCCGTTAATCAGTAGTTTATCCATAGCAAATGTTTCCAAACCAGAAGGCAGCAGAAACAGGGAACGATCAAATATGGTGTTCACAGTAACTCTAAGCAGGGCTTCCACCAAAAAAATTACGGTGAGGTATGCAACACAGAATGGTACCGCTGTAGCAGGCAGTGATTATGTAGCCCAATCGGGTACACTCACTTTTAATCCCGGTGTTTTATCCAGAACGATTTCTATCTCTATCATTGAAGATAAAATTTTTGAACCCAATGAAACCTTTACTGTAATACTCAGCGCCCCTGTAAATGCTCAAATAAGTAATGCAACAGGTACAGGCACTATTGTAAATGATGATGCTGCGCCAATAGCTGTCGCCAAAGCAGCACTGCCTGTTTCCAATGCGGTGGAATATCCTGCAACAACCATTCGTATTTATCCTAATCCATCAAACGGACATTTCAATATAGCCATAAATGGATTAACAAATAAAACGGGTATCAATGCAGTGGTGGAAATTATAAACGGATACGGTCAGAAAGTGTACAGCAACAAGATCAGCAATATCAATGGTATTATCCCTGTGCAAATAAATGGAAAAATAGCCAATGGGCTTTACATGGTTCATTGCATCATCAATGGAGAAAGTTTTACGAAAGAAATTTTTATTAACCGGTAAACACTCACAGTAATTTCACAAGGAACGCCAACTTTTTTAAAGTTGGCGTTCCCTTTTAAGACCAAACAAATTAAAAATCCTAATACATACAAAGCTGGTTAGTATAAAACGACTATTTTAGTGACTTCATACATTGATAAACATTTTATCTCCCATGTACAGAATTACTTTTTGTATGCTTTGCGTTTGAATAAAGTTTTTTTTGCCCTGCGTTAAACCTTTACAGTATCCCAAACTTTGCTGCCATTGTTATCAGCAACGCTGTATTGTTCACTTCAAATTTTGTAAGTAAATTTTTGCGGTGGGTGTCAACAGTGTAAGCACTTAAAAAAGCTGTGATGCTATTTCATTGCTTGTCTTTCCTTCGGCAAGCAGTTTGTTCATATCCAAATGTTACTTCGGTATGAACGGTGCCGGGCCGTCTATTTTAAATTCCCTAAAAACATTTTTTATCAATTCAGCTAAAACAGCATTGTCTTTTTGTTCAATTAGCCTTATTAAATTCCAGTACTGTTTATAAAAAAATTGGAGTAATTGTAATTAATACCATACTATTTTTTTA
>JAYVLZ010000154.1:0-8809 GCA_043759175.1 Chitinophagaceae bacterium
TTTTTGATGAGTATCAACTTTTTATGTCAAAGAACTGTAAAAACTGTTACCTATGTTGTGCTACAACAAAAAGTGTAACCTATGTTATGCTATTTATCAATTTATCATTAAAACTTGCATTAACTATGGCAGGCAAACAAGGGTTATACGATCCGTCTTTTGAACATGACGCATGTGGTATTGGTTTCGTGGCAAATATCAAAGGCTATAAATCCCATCAGCATATTAGTGACGCATTAACCGTGTTGGAAAACATGGAGCACCGGGGTGCATGCGGATGTGAAGTAAACACAGGTGATGGTGCAGGCATCCTGATACAAATACCACACGAGTTTTTCTTTGATGAGTGCGTTAAACTGGGAGTTCATTTACCAGCATTTGGAAAATATGGGGTAGGAGTAATCTTTTTTCCAAAAGAAATAAAACTCCGTGAAGAATGCAGGGAAATCTTTAACCGCTCTGCAGAAAAATTAGGCTTGGAAATTCTTACTTACAGGAGTGTTCCGGTAAATACTTCCGATATTGGCCCTACTGCATTGTCTGTAGAACCAGTGATGGAGCAGGTTTTCATTGCCTGCCCGGATCACATGACCAATCCAATTGACTTTGAAAGAAAATTATTTGTGCTGCGTAATTATGCCAGTCACACTATTAATAATACCGTAAGAAAAGATGCCATCGGATTTTATATTGCATCGCTGTCGTTTAAAACCGTGGTCTATAAAGGCCAGCTAACAAGCAAGCAGGTACGACATTATTTTCCGGACTTAAGTAATAAAAGAGTGGTGTCTGCATTCGGCCTTGTTCATTCAAGATTTGCTACCAATACTTTTCCCTCCTGGAAGCTGGCTCAACCATTCCGCTACATTGCTCACAATGGTGAGATCAATACACTGCAGGGGAATTTGAACTGGTTAAAAGCAAATGAAAAAGGTTTTGAATCCTCCTTTTTTCCGAAGGAAGAAATGGAGATGTTATTGCCCATTGTTTCAGGAGCACAATCAGATTCTGCCTGCCTTGATAATATGATTGAATTGCTGACATTAACTGGCAGAACATTACCGCACGTAATGATGATGCTGATACCGGAGGCATGGGACGATGATGATAAAATGGATCCTGTTAAAAAAGCATTTTACGAATTTCATGCTTCGCTGATGGAACCCTGGGATGGCCCGGCGTCTATATCATTTACCGATGGAAAAATTATTGGTGCTACGCTTGACAGAAATGGATTGCGTCCGTCCAGATATTGTGTAACCACAGATGACCGGGTGATCATGGCTTCTGAAAGTGGTGCATTGCCAATTGACCCTGCATTGATAAAAGAGAACGGAAGGCTGCAGCCCGGTAAAATGTTTGTGGTGGATATGGAGCAGGGAAGAATCATCAGTGATAATGAATTAAAGAAAAATATTTGTTCACAAAAACCTTACGGTGACTGGCTGAATAAATATAAAATTCGTTTGGAAGAATTACCTGAGCCAAGAGTAATGTTTACTCATTTGGAAACAGAGCAGGTATTCAAATATCAAAAAACATTTGGTTATTCTACAGAAGACCTCGATACTATTATTGCACCGATGGCATTGGATGGAAAAGAGCCAATTGGTTCGATGGGGACCGACACACCACTTGCTGTACTGAGTGACCAACCACAACACCTGAGTGCATATTTCAAACAATTATTTGCACAGGTTACTAACCCGCCCATTGATCCAATCAGGGAGCGTTTGGTAATGTCTCTATCAACGTTTGTGGGTAACAACGGCAATATGTTGCTGGAAGATCCTTTGAGTTGTCACACGGTAGCATTGAAACATCCGGTGTTATCAAATTATGAATTGGAAAAAATCAGGAGTATTGACACAGGTATCTTCCAGGCAAAAACATTGCAGACCTATTACCGGGCAGATAGTAAACCAGGATCACTACAAAAAGCATTGGACAGGCTGTGCCGTTATGCTGTAGATGCAGTGGAAGATGGTTTTGAAGTGTTGATACTAACGGACAGGGCTATTGATTCTGATCATGCACCAATCCCTTCTTTGCTTGCAACGGCGGCAGTACATCATCATTTGATTCGTAAAGGTTTGAGAGGAAAAGTAGGTATTGTTGTAGAAGCCGGTGATGTGTGGGAAGTACATCATTTTGCGTGCTTGATTGGTTTTGGTGCTACGGCTATCAATCCATATCTGGCATTATCCACCATCCGGGATATGAAAATAAATGGCAGACTTGAATCAGAGCTGGATGCCGACCAATTAAAAAAGAATTATACCAAAGCAGTAAATGAAGGTTTGCTGAAAGTATTTTCTAAAATGGGGATTTCCACTTTACAGAGTTACCAGGGTGCACAGATATTTGAAATTGTAGGGCTGAATCAAACAGTGGTAGATAAATATTTTACCGGTGCAGTGTCACGTATAGAAGGGTTGGGTTTAGATGAAATTGCAAGAGAAAATTTAGCTAAGCATTCATTCGCATTCAGCAGAAAAGAAAAACCTGTCAATCGACTTTCTGTGGGTGGTGTGTACCAGTGGAAACGTAAAGGTGAATTCCATTTATTTAATCCACAGACCATACACCTATTGCAATATTCAACCAAGCTGAATGATTATGCAACATTTAAAAAATATTCCAAGCTTGTAAATGAACAGGGGGAAAAAGCCTGTACATTAAGAAGTTTGTTTCAGTTTAATTATCATCGTACACCCATTTCTATTGATGAAGTGGAATCCGCAGAATCAATCTGGAAACGATTTGCAACTGGGGCAATGAGCTTTGGTTCTATTTCACATGAAGCACACAGCACATTGGCGATAGCCATGAACAGGTTAGGTGGCAAGAGTAATACAGGCGAAGGTGGTGAAGATGAAATTCGTTTTGAGCCATTGCCCAATGGTGATTCTATGCGTAGTGCTATCAAACAGGTAGCGTCTGCAAGATTTGGTGTTACCAGTAATTATTTAACACAGGCTGACGAATTGCAAATTAAAATGGCCCAGGGTGCAAAACCCGGTGAAGGTGGCCAACTACCGGGACATAAAGTGGATGACTGGATTGGCAGAACAAGACATGCCACACCGGGGGTAGGATTAATCTCTCCTCCACCCCATCATGATATTTATTCTATTGAAGATTTGGCCCAGTTAATTTTTGATTTGAAAAATGCAAACAGGGCCGCAAGAATCAATGTGAAATTGGTTTCTAAAGCTGGTGTGGGAACCATCGCTGCAGGAGTTGCAAAAGCAAAAGCGGATGTAGTATTGATTTCCGGTAATGATGGAGGCACCGGTGCATCACCAATCAGTTCTATCAAACATGCAGGCCTTCCATGGGAATTGGGATTAGCAGAAGCACATCAAACATTGGTAAAAAATAAATTACGCAGCCGTGTGGTATTGCAAACTGATGGCCAGTTGAAAACAGGTAAAGATATTGCTATCGCAACTTTATTGGGTGCAGAAGAATGGGGAGTTGCTACAGCAGCATTGGTTACAGAAGGTTGTATTATGATGCGTAAATGTCATCTGAATACTTGCCCTGTTGGTGTGGCTACTCAGGACCCTGAATTGCGTGGTCGCTTTACCGGTAATGCTGATAGTGTAGTAAATCTCTTTAAATTTTTAACTGAAGAATTAAGAGAAATCATGGCTCAGCTCGGATTCAAAACCATCAATGAAATGGTTGGCCAGGTAGATTGTCTTGAAATGAGAGAAGGGGTAAATCACTGGAAGTATGGAAAATTAGACCTCTCTCCTGTGCTATATAAAGAACCGGCTTCCATTTATACTGGATTGTATCACATGGAAGACCAGGATCATGAATTGAAAAATGTGCTGGACTGGAAATTACTGGAAGCAGCAAAACCAGCACTGGAAGAACAGAAAAAAGTTTTCGCTGCATTCGATATTATTAATATTAACAGAACTACAGGCACAATTTTATCCAACGAAATTTCTAAAAAATATAAGTCCGCTGGTTTGCCTGATGATACCATTCATTTTAAATTCACGGGTACTGCAGGACAAAGTTTTGGTGCATTCAATACCAAAGGTGTAACACTGGAACTGGAAGGAGATGCGAATGATTATTTTGGTAAAGGGTTGAGCGGGGCAAGGCTGGTTGTTTATCCTTCTTCAAGAGCCAATTTTGTTCCGGAGGATAATATCATCATCGGCAATGTAGCGTTTTACGGCGCTACTTCCGGGGAGGCATATATAAGAGGTATGGCTGGTGAACGTTTCGGCGTACGTAACTCCGGTGCTATTGCGGTAGTAGAAGGTGTGGGTGACCACGGTTGTGAATACATGACTGGTGGAAAAGTGGTGATATTAGGAAACACCGGAAGAAATTTTGCAGCCGGCATGAGTGGTGGAATTGCATATGTATATGATGTGAAAGGAAATTTTGAATCGCTTTGTAATAAAGAAATGGTTGATCTGGATCCCGTTGGAGATGATAAGGAAGAATTGCTGGTGCTAATTCAAAATCATTTCAATTATACAAAGAGTTCAGTGGCAAAATTTGTAATTGATGATTTTGAAAATCAATTGAAAAATTTTGTAAAAGTATTTCCGAAGGATTATAAAAAAGCACTGGCTAAAAAGAAAGATAAAGTGGTTGCAGAGAAGTAAATGCCGGATAGTATTGGTAAAGTACAAGAGTGTATAGCCTTAGGCAATACCACTGCTGTTGATAAAAGTGCAAATGACGGGTTCATAAAAATTACCCTGATAAATTAATAACAAACTAATTGATTTTTAAAATGGGCAAACCAACAGGTTTTTTAGAATTTACAAGGGAACTTCCTTCTAAGCGTCCGGCACAGGAACGTGTGAACGACTATAATGAATTCATTGAAAAATATACCGATGAAAAATTAAATCAGCAGTCAGCAAGATGCATGAACTGCGGCATTCCATTTTGCCATAATGGATGTCCTTTAGGAAATGTGATCCCGGAATTTAATGATGCGGTGTATCGTAAGAACTGGAAAGAGGCCTACGATATTCTATCTTCTACTAATAATTTTCCTGAATTTACCGGGAGGATATGCCCAGCCCCGTGTGAAACCGCATGTGTGTTAGGTATTAATCAGCCTGCTATTACCATTGAAGAAATAGAAAAACACATTATCGAGATTGCTTTTGAAAAAGGTTTTGTGCAGGCACAAAAAAATATTTCCCGTACTGGCAAAAAAGTAGCGGTGGTGGGTAGTGGTCCGGCAGGATTGGCTGCAGCAGCACAGTTGAACTTAGCAGGTCACCTGGTTACTGTTTTTGAAAGAGATGACGCAGCAGGTGGATTATTAAGATATGGCATACCCGATTTCAAACTGGAGAAATGGGTAATTGACCGCAGGATTAAATTAATGGAAGAAGAAGGAGTGATTTTTAAATGCAATGCCAATGTGGGTGTCAATATCAGCATTAGCGATCTGTTGAGAGAGTATCATGCAATTGTTTTGGCAGGTGGCTCCACCATTCCAAGAAATTTGAATATCCCGGGCAGGGAGTTGAATGGGGTACATTTTGCGATGGAATTTTTAACGCAACAAAATAAAAGGGTTGCGAATAAATCAGTTACCGAAAAAGAAATTAAAGCAACAGGTAAAAATGTAGTAGTGATTGGCGGTGGGGATACCGGTAGTGATTGTGTGGGCACCAGTAACAGGCACAAGGCCGCTTCAGTAACCCAGTTTGAACTATTACCTCAACCTCCTGCTGACAGGACAACCTATATGCCCTGGCCCACTTATCCAATGCTCTTAAAAACAACTTCATCACACGAAGAAGGTTGTAACCGTAAATGGGCTATAGCCACCAAGCAATTTATTGGAGATGAAAATGGCAACCTAAAAGCACTCATTACAGTAGAACTGGAGTGGAAGGTAATGGATAATAAACCTGCTCAATTTGTAGAGATTAAAGGCAGTGAGCGGAAATTGCCCTGTGAACTGGCACTTTTAGCAATGGGTTTTGTACATCCCCAACATGAAGGAATGATTGCGGAACTTGAATTGGAATTAGATGAAAGAGGGAATGTGAGAGCTAGCGAAAAAACTTATCAGACCAATATTCCTAAAATATTTACAGCAGGTGATATCCGCCGGGGGCAGTCGCTTGTGGTATGGGCCATAAAGGAAGGCCGGGATTGCGCCGAAAAGGTTGATGAGTTCCTGGTCGGACGATCGTTATTAGAAACTGCAGATGATAATTCTATAGCCCGTTATTTATAACGGGTTTTTTGTTTTTGTCAATTACTAAGTAGCTGCAAAACCTATAAGGTACTGCAGCGCTGCAAGGCCGGACGGGCAGAACTTATACGTTTAGAGCGGCTATAAAATAATTTTACGCCCAGGTAATATCTGATGCTGGAATTCCGGCAATAAAATCATTCGCAGCAGTTTGTCCCTTATTAATCATTTCCTGCATAGCCACCGGATCAAAAGTTAAACCGCCGGGGCCGCCGCCTAAAGGTTCGGTTGGCCGAATGAGATACATTTTTAAAGCTATTTTATCTTCAAACGGACTTTCCAATCCGCTGATTTCAAAATATTGTTTTACCTGGCTGGCACTTACACCGGCACTGGCCATTTTCTTTTTCACAGCATCAATGTACACCAAAGCATCGTTGTACAGTTTTGGAATGATAAGATCATTTTTTCCAACATCATCTGTAAAAATATCAATGGATCTTCTTAATATGGAGAACAGATCGGTTAGCTCGTTTGTGTCTGTGTCTTTACCTGCCGGAGATAACAGAATGGTAAATATTTCTGTTGCCCCATTGTCAATAGCCATTTGTATGCCTGCATATTCCCTTACACCACCATCCACAAACTGAAAATTTGGATTGGCTTCGCCCACTACATTTTTATTTACTTTAATGGGCTGCATAAAAACCGGCTGGCAGGCAGAAGCCATCACCGCTTTACGAAAATGATCTGCATTAACTAATGTCTTCACTTCGTAATGTTCGGGCTGAAAAGGATTACTGTCTGTTGTAAATACCGTAAGCTCCCCGGTTTGCAAACAGGTGGTGGTGAGGAATATTTTTTTATTGGTTGCCAGCACATCATTATAACATTGATCATCGAAATAATGCAATACCAGTTTCCACAAAGGATTGGCATCAAAAATACTTACATCACCCAGGCGGTCACCCAATCTTTTTTGCAGCACAATGCTGTCTGATGTTTGTGTTTTATATAATTGTTCCAGCAGGTCAATTTTACCCAATGCTGCCAGCGGCGCAATCAACGACCCGGTGCTGGTGCCAACAATAATATCAAAATCCAATGCCGGAAATTTACTCAGTAAATTTTTTAATACGCCTACAGCAAAAGCTCCTTTAGAGCCACCGCCGCTAATAACTAATGCCCTGCTCATAAGAATTAATTTTATTGGTTAAATGGTTCCGGAGTTTTTTTCACTTTGCTAATGCGGATACCCAGTGTGTTTTGGAGCCACCAGGTATTCAGGTTATAATCCCGGTGTACGGAAAGTCCCACCACAAGTTTATTCCCAATATCCACGTTAATGGCCCCGCCTAATAAACGTTCTTTATTGGTTCCCCAAAGGTGATCAATGCTGAGATGCAGATTACCTGCACTGCCAAAAGGAGCTGCATGAAAGGTTTTTAATTTAAAAGAAACGGTGGGGCCAAATGCTGCCTGTATTTTTTTACCGGTGTAATACACATCTGCAATCGCACCACCCCTTATCCTGTGTTCTACAAAGGTGTATTGGGGTATTAACTGGATGCCGCCGATATATACATCCGGGGCAGTGCCTCTAAAGTTTGTCACCATGCCATTGTGCAGTTTCACATGCATGATAAATTCTTTTGGAAATTCAGGATCGCTTTGTGCTGTTGCCTTAAATGAAAGCAGGCAAAGCATTAGCATGGGAGTTATAAATTTCATGGGAGATTTTTTGCTTCTATAAATGTAGAAACAAAAATGTCTTTTTGCAATACCGAGAATGGGGGAAGATTATTATTATTTGCAGGGGCTTAAAACTTTACGGCGGGGATGGTTATCACAATAAAAAAATGATTTAAAAATTTCCAGTTCCTGCAAACCCAGCTCCACCTTTTTATTAAACAGTATATATCCTGCATTTTTTAAAGGGCAGATACACCAACATCAATCAGGCGGATACCTTTAACAGTGAGCAAAATATTATCAAACTTTTCTCCCGGCAGGTTGGAAGGCCGGTTCAGATCCCGGTGTATAAAACCAGCTTGATGTATTGCGACAATTCATCTTCAAAAACAATCATCCACAGTTCTCTTTTTTCTATTTCATAACTTCTGAAATCTACCGCATATATCCGCTCCATCACCAGCATATCCCAATTGTTCTGTTCATCAAAATCCAGGCGAATAAATTTTACTACCAGTTCATTTATTTCATTTGCAAATTTCATCTTCTCCGCTTCAGAACCCACATCGCTCCTGGTATCCCCGGAAAATATTTTAGCCACTTCTGTTTCATTCAAAGCAATCACCGCATTATTGTCACCATAAGAAAGTTGTTTGGGATAAAGTTTTGGCATGGTTAAAAAAAATGATTGTTTTTGGCTAATTTTTATTTTGAGACGCTGAAATGGCTTGCAATTATAAGTAGTTAAAATGTTACTTTATTTTCTAAACTTATGTACCTCCGAAATAATCGGGGCAGGCAAAATTTCATAAGGCAAAGTTTTTAACCTTAATAGAAAACGCCCTCATTAAATTGCTGCGACCTTATTACTTCTACTTTAACAAAGTTGAAAAATAATTTTTACTATTTATGATA
>JAYVLZ010000155.1:0-8901 GCA_043759175.1 Chitinophagaceae bacterium
CCAAACTATCGCCAATTCTTTGCCAAGCCATTTTATGAGCAACTACAGGTTTTCTTGGTCTATGTTTAGGTATATGAAGTATCCAAATAGTCTTTTTAGTGTCCAATGTTTTGTGTGAATCAACACGTAACCCCTCCGAATTAAGATTAGTACAATTACCGGTTAGTCTAAAGGGTAAGTTTTCTACTGTATAATCCTGGAAGTTATCTATTCCCAATATATTGGCGGTAATATCTTGTATTCCTATAATCAATACTCCACCATTCATATTTGCTATTGCAGATACACAAGATATTATATCCTCTCCTTTATGTCCAGAAACAGCATTTTTTAAATTTCCAAAAACCTTCCACTCTACAGATTCATTTTCCTTTGGATAATTATCCAGTATAAATTGCTGTAGTTCATTTTCTTTCATTCATGCAAATTTAAAAAATTATCACTCATCTCGTCCATACATTTCCTCAATCCATACATCTCATCTTTTTCCATAGTCTGCTGCCGGTCTGACCTTCGGTGCCGACCGGGGTATACCCCTCCATCTCATCCACACATTTCCTCAATCCATACACCTCATCCTTTCCCACAGCATTTTTATCAACCACATTTGTTTCTCAAAAAAATCATAGTCATGAAACAAATGTTTACAAAAAAGCTGCAGGCAATATTAACGATCGCTTGTATTGCAATGGTAACGCTTAACACCAATGCACAAAATATACTGGCAGGCCTCACTTCTAATGGTGGTATGGAAGGCAAGGGTACTGCATTTACCATTAAAACAGATGGCACTGCATTCAATGTTTTTAAAACTTTTGCAGACTGGGGCAGGTATCCCAATGGCGACCTGTATAAAAACAGTGATGGGCTTTTTTATGGCATGACCAACACCGGCGGCACTTACAACAGCGGTACGATTTTTAAAATGTCTTCATCGGGTGTTGTTACAATTGTTCGCCATCTCAACAGTACAACAGATGGTGCTGCACCCACTGGTGAACTTATCAAAGGTTTTGACGGAAATTTTTATGGTATGATGAGTGCCGGAGGTACCAATGGTTACGGTACCATTTTTAAAATGACTGCTGCCGGGGTGTACACCGTGTTGAAACATCTTAGTTATGCAACAGACGGTACCAATCCAAAAGGACATTTGGTACAGGGTAAAGACAGTGTTTTGTATGGAATAAACTATGGTGGCGGAACAAATGGGTATGGAACAATTTTCAAGATCACAACAACAGGAGTTTATGCTGTGTTACGTCACATGAATAAAACTACTGATGGCTCACAAAGCTACAGCAGCCTTACAGAAGGCAAGGATGGGAATTTGTATGGCCTCACTTATCTCGGTGGTACATATGGCTTTGGCACGATTTTTAAAATTACCAGGACAGGAGTGTTTACGGTGCTGTGTCATTTAAACAGCACTACCGATGGCGCCTATCCGCAGGGAGATATTATCCAGGCAACGGATGGTAATTTTTATGGAAGTTGCTACAGTGGCGGCACTAATGGCAATAGTACTATTTTTAAAATAACAACATCAGGTGTTTATACCGTGTTGCGTCATTTGGCTGCATCAACAGACGGGGGCAATCCTTATGGAAATTTATTTCAAAATTCAGATGGCGTATTGTACGGCATGAACCGTACCGGTGGTGCCAATACTGCAGGCACTGCTTATAAAATTACAACAGCAGGTGCATTTACTTTGCTGCATTCATTTGTTCCTGCAACTGAGGGCAGTACTGCAAATGGTGGTTTTGTAAAAGGCAATGATGGAAACTTTTACGCCTTTACCAGTGCAGACGGTGTATATGCCGGGGGCAGTGCATTCAGGATGACTGCGGGAGGTGCAGTAACCGTGATTGCCAGTTTTAACGGTGCAAAAAATGGCAACACGCCTTACGAATCTTTGGTAAAAGGAAAAGACAGTGCATATTATGGAACAGCCAGTACCGGCGGCGCTTATGGCTACGGTACCGTGTTTAAAATTTGTGCAGGTGTAACTACTACTTTGTTTTCATTCAACCGCAATGTAACAGGCGGAAGTCCACACGGAAGTTTGATACAGGCAACAGATGGTAACTTTTATGGAACCACTTATGATGGTGGTACAGGCGGCTATGGCACCATTTTCAAAATAACCCCGGCAGGCACTTTTTCTGTGCTCAAACATTTTTCGGTAGCAGCAGATGGAGGTTCACCAAAAGGAAGTTTGGTGCAGGGCAAAGACAGTTTGTTATATGGCATGACTTCCACTGGAGGTACCAGCGCCAGCGGCACTATTTTCAAGATCAGTCTTACGGGAACCTATACCGTATTGCGGCACCTGGTATATGCAACAGATGGCAGTGCTCCGGAAGGAAACCTGGTGCAGGGAAATGATGGAAATTTTTATGGGATGACCAGTAACAACGCAAAAATATTTAAGGTGTCATCAGCCGGATTATTTACAGTAATCCGTTCCTTCAGCAGTACAATGGATGGAAGTTATCCTTTGGGTAGTTTGGTAAAACATACTGATGGAAATTTTTATGGGATGACGAGTAGTGGCGGCACCAGCAGTGCAGGTACCATTTTTAAACTAACTACTGCAAATGCTTTTTCAGTAATAAAACATTTGAATGGAACCACCGATGGCAAAACACCTAAAGGAAATTTATTGGTGGGCAATGATGGTAACCTCTATGGTATGACCAGCATTGGTGGTACAAATAATGCAGGCACCATTTTTAAAGTAACAACTACAGGCACATTTACCGTGTTGCGTCAGTTGAATTTGAGCACCGATGGTGGTAATCCGTTTGGCAGCCTCATTATAGAACCAGTAAATAATTTAGTTGCTACCGCACAAAGTGTCACTACCAATGAAGATGTTGCAAAAACAATAACACTTGCAGGAACGGGTGGCAGTCCGTTGCTGTTTAATATTGTAACAGCGCCTGCAAAAGGAACAGTTTCTACAGGCACAGCGGCCAGCCGTATTTATGCACCCAGTTTAAATACTAACGGGATTGATTCATTTGCATTCAATGTAAGTGTGGGTTGTGTTGCTTCGCTTCCGGCATTTGTAAAAATTACTGTGGTGGCTGTAGCAGATACACCTGTATTAGCACTCATCGGAAATAAATCCATCAAAAAAGATTCAACACTCACATTCAAAGCAACTGCTACTGATGGAGACGCAGGTCAGGTAATTACGTACTCACTCATCAGTGCTCCTGCAGGTGCTGCTATTGCTGCATCCACAGGAGTATTTATATGGAAGCCGACAGCTACCGGTACTTTCACTTTTAAAGTAAGGGCGACAGACAATGGCACTCCTGCTTTGTATGATGAAGAACAAATTACGGTGACGGTTACCACAACACTGGTTGCAAAAACTATGAATACTTTGGCGGAAAAAAAATAATATCGCCATTACAAACAGTTTCTGTTTATCCCAATCCGGCGCATAACCATATTTATGTTTCATTGTCCTCAAATACTGATGAAGCGATCATACAAATATTTGACATGAATGGAAGGATGTTAACAAGCCGTGCTTACCAGTTAAACAACAAAAACAATATTCAAATAAAAACGGCTGCATTGCAACCGGGCAATTATGTTGTTCGAATTCAGTCAGCAGGTACAACAGCATCTGTAAAGATCATAAAGCAATAAAGCACATCCTTAGTTTTAGGTGATAAAGGATGCAGCGTAAGTTGCATCCTTTATTCATTTCACCCTACAAGGCGTTTTTTAATGAAAGGTATAAATAAAAATTGCCATGCTTTTATACATGGCACTTTTTTATGATGGCAGAAATGATGTAATCAATAACCAAATATTTCTTCAAGGGTTAACCTTTTTACGTCACCATATTTTTTCATGTCTTCTTCTTTCACTCTTTTATCAGAAGCTACAATACAATAAGTGTATGGCTTATGAGCAATGTTCTGTGTATGGAAATCTTTTAGTTGAGAATAACCAATATTATCAACAGCAGCATAAATATTTTTACGGATATCATCTGTAATTCCCTTTCGTTGTCCGGCAAGATAATTCAGGATAATACCATCCTGTGTAATACGTTCGGTCTCGATGTCTTTCTTAATGCCAGCCTGTGCAAATTTGATATTCTCCGGTAAATCAGGCAAGTCATTCAGCAGTTCGTTCATTGCTGTAATAGACTCATTGAATTTATCTGCCTGGCAGCCTACATACGCAAAAGTATAGAATGGATCTTCTTTTTTATCAGGGGTAGCATAAAAAGCAAAAGTAGAATATGCAAGTGCTTTCGATTCCCGGATGGTTTGAAATACAATCGCCCCCATGCCGCCACCAAAATAATTGTTGAATACGTTTACTACTGGTTCCTGGTCTGCCGCATAAGGAACTGTATTCCTTACCCAGCGAATTTCTGACTGCACCATGTTATAATCTGCAAATAGTATTTGATTCTTTTCCTGCACTGCAAACGGAAAACTGGCTTTTTCCGGATTGGCATCAAACGAAGCAGGGATGGTGTGAATTGATTTTAATCCCGTAGTTAATGCCGCCAAAGGCTGAGGGCCGTAATACAAAATTTGATGAGCATATTTATTAAGGCCATGCAGCATGTTTACCAGTTCATCAGCAGTAAGGTTGTTTAGTTCGTCATTGCTCAATACATAATTGTAAGGATTCTTTTGTCCAAACCTTGCATAGTTTACAAGGCCGCTCATGATGGCTGCTTTATTTAGTTTAGCATCTGTTCTTGCTTTTTGCAATCTTGCCTTCAGGGCTTTTAATGCAGGCTCATCTGCTTTGCAGTTTTTTAATAAATTTTCAAACAATGACACTGCCTTGGTAAAATTTTCCTGCAAACCTTCAATCATTACAGTAGTAAATTCAGGGCCTGGTGTTACACTAAAACTGCAGGCAATTTTGTAAAATGCTTTGGTAATATCTTCTGCACTCATTTTATCAGTGCCCAAAAATTGCAGGTATTGTGCAGCCACTCCTAATTTTTTATTGTTCCAGGTACCCAGTTCAAATCGGTAACGCAGGCGGAAGATGCTGTTGTCTTTGTTTTGCACATACAAAATTTCAGCAGGGCCAACTTTTCCTTTTTGCATATCTTTATTATAATCAAGCCATACCGGTTTTACTGCGGTGGCTGGCATGGCATTTACTTCCTTCACAAATTCAGACTGTGCATTGGCGTTAGTCTCTACCGGGGTAATGGCAGGCTTATCAACCTTTGCTACATTCTTATCTTCACCCTTGCGTTTTAAAATCACCACATAATTATTCTGAAAATATTTATTAGCAAAAGCGATGATGTCTTTCTTGGTGAGTTTGGAAAGTAAATCCGTGTAAGCCACCTGATCCCTCCAGTCAATTTCAGATGTAAATGCATCCATCAAATCGCTTGCTCTTGAACTGTAAGATTCTGTCGCCAGTATTTTATTTTTCTTTTGGTTGTTGATGATGGAAGTAATGAGGTTATCATCAAAATTTCCTTTCTTCAAATTCTCAATTTCACCCAGCATCAGTGCCTGCACTTCTTCCAGCGTTTGCCCCTGTGTGGCAGCTCCCTGCATAAACAATACGCCGTAATCAATCAGTGTAAACGCTGAGGCAGATGCCCTTAATAATTTTTGTTTCTTCACTAAGTTCAGATCCATTAAACCTGCTTTGCCATTGGTTAATATCTGACCAACCAAATCAGCCAGCAATACATCTTTTGATTTATTACCCGGCAGCCTGAACCCGATGGTAACATTCTCTGCATCCGGCCCGATTACTTCTTTGGTAACTGGAGCTGTTATCGGTTCTTCGGGCTGAAAAGTATATTTAGGTATTGACTTATTTTGTTTGTATGCAAAGGCCAGATCCACTTTTTTAATCATTGCATCCGGATCAAAATCACCACTCAAAATAATACCCATATTATTGGGAACATAATAAGTATTATAATAATTCCGGATGGCTTCTAATGATGGATTTTTCAAATGTTCAATGGTACCGATGGTGGTTTGTTTACCATAATTATTGTTCTTAAATAATTCGCCAAATAATTTTTCAAACACTTTACGTCCGTCATTATCCAGCGTACGGTTTTTTTCTTCGTACACTGCTTCCAGTTCGGTATGAAAAATGCGTAATACCGGGTTGCGGAAACGCTCTGCCTGTACTCTCAGGTATTTATCTATGGCGCTGGACGGAACATCATCTGTATAAACTGTTTGCTCAAAAGAAGTGAAAGCATTGGTACCCTGTGCTCCCATGCTGCTCATCATTTTATCATATTCATTTGCGATGGCATATTTTGCAGCTACTCCGGACACAGAATCTATCTGGTGATAGATGGTTCTGCGTTTAGCAGTGTCCGTACTATGGTTGTATTCTTCATACAACGCATCTACTTTATCTAATTGTGGTTTTTCCTTACTCCAGTCCAAAGAGCCAAATTTATCGGTGCCTTTAAAAAGCATGTGCTCCAGGTAATGTGCCAGCCCGGTATGATCTGCCGGATCAGTTTTGCTGCCGGCCTTGGTGGCAACATAGCATTGAATGCGTGGGTCTTTGTTGGTAGGACTTAATATTACCGTCAGTCCGTTCTTAAGGGTGTAGAACCTTGCCTTTGCAGGATCATTGGTTACATACTTGTATTTGTATCCTCCTAAAACAGCCTCCTTCCATTGGTATTTCTCAGTCTGCGCCATAGCTGCAATGCTTATCAGCAGCAGGGGCAAAAAGAATATCTTTCTGTTAACTTGCATATCAAATGTTTTTTAATAAAAATTTTATGAGGCTCAAAAATAGGCCTTAAAAGGATTCATAAATTACCGCTCACAACAATAATTAAAGCTATTTTTGAAAAAATTTATTGCTGTATGAAACGCATTATGAAGTTCCTTTTCCGCACTGTGATAGTATTGTTTATTTTATTAAATGTGATCACCGCTTTTCATGCCTACAAGTTCACTCATTTTTATGAAGCCAGTGAAGTACCGGTAAATAAAAGTGAAATGAAATCAGGATGGGGCATTACAAAAGATATTTTATTTGGCATCAATGCATACAAGCAAAAAAATAAGGTGCCGGCAGATTCCACTTTTGAAAATGTTTACTTAACCACCAGCGATAATATAAAGTTGCAGGGCTGGTATATAAAACCTGTTGTTGCTGCCAAAGGAACCGTGATATTGTTTCATGGGCACGCCAGTAAAAAAACTTCAGTGCTGGAAGAAGCTGCAGGTTTTAGAACAATGGGATATAATACTTTCTTGCTTGATTTCAGGGCACACGGTAACAGTAGTGGCAATACCAGTTCTATTGGATATTATGAAAGCGAAGACGTAAAACTGGCTTATGATTTTATAAAAAATAAGGGGGAAAAAAATATTATACTCTGGGGCATTTCAATGGGTGCTGCTGCTGTAAGCAAAGCCATGAGTGATTATCCATTGCAGCCGTCGAAAGTAATTTTGGAAATGCCTTTTGCTTCCATCCTGCAGGCGGCAGAGGGAAGGATAAAAATGATGGGATTACCCGGTGAACCATTGGCCACCTTTATTACTTTTTGGGGAGGAACGGAACATGGCTTCTGGGCTTTTAAAATGAAGCCGTCAGAATTTGTAAAACAAATAAAATGCCCTGTACTGTTGCAATGGGGCAGAAAAGATCCACGGGTAAAGCAGGAAGAAACTGATTTGATCTATGCTAATATTTCTGCACCAAAAAAATTAGTGGTCTATGAGAACAGTGGTCATGAGTCGCTGTGTGAAAAAGAGCATACAAAGTGGATGAGTGAGGTGGGGGATTTTTTGAAGAAATGAGTTAAGGTTTAGTACTGCAGGAATTTCAATTTATTACTGCATCGTTTCATTGGCACCGGGTCGGGACGCTAAAGGCGGCCTGAACCATCGTTAAAATTTTGAGGGGCTTTGTGCATATAAACATTATTCAACTTCAGTTGCGGCTTTTCACTGCTGCTCCGGCACAGACCCAACACACAGTGCTTCACCGGGGCATCCGTTTCAATCCGCCAGCCCGTCAGCATTTTTTCTTTTCTCAGCTTTATAGCCCTTTGCAAAACCTAACACATTTAAATACAACCCTGCCCCTGTTGTTGCGGCGCCTGCCTTGTTCCTTCCCTTTGGGGAGGTTAGGAGGGGCTTCTTATTTCCTGTTTTTGAGCCTTCCAATTTCCTCCATCATCTCTTTCATCTGTAGTTTCATTTGCTCCATTTCTTTTTGCTGCTCCTGCAAGCCTTTAATAGCAAGCACGGTAAAATACTGATAGTTGATGCCCAGTCTTTTTTCACCATCTTTCATTTCATTTTCCACCACTGCATCAGGAAATATTTTTTGTACATCCTGTGCCATAAAACCATTGCTGAACCTGTCGGTGGGCTGGTTATCTAAGTAATGATATTGATAAGCCTGCAACTGCATTACATTATTCAGCACTGGTTGCTGGGGTGTAATGTCTTTTTTCATCCGCCTGTCGCTGGCTGCGGTATAAGTGCCAGTTACATAATCAAAAGTTCCTTTGAAAGCGCTATTGTACCATAAACTAAAATTAGAAGCAACTGCTCCGGTAACAAAAAAATCCCAATGGTTGGTGCTGTTTGCAGCTTCTATACCAATACCATTTTGATTTCCCTTTGTGCATTGGTCATCCTTGGAATCAATACACCTTTGTTGCTGGCGTTTACTTCAAGCATAGCAGTTGTGTCGGTGCTTACTGTGCCAATGGTTACTTTTTTTTGTGCCGTAGCGATGCTGTTTATTGCAAAGAGCATTACGGCAGCAAGGATAATTTTTTTCATCTTACTTTTTTTATCAGGTGTGAGTGAATGGCGGAGGGAACTGGACTGAAAAATAAAAGACGGGCTGTATCAATTATTTTTTGAAGAT
>JAYVLZ010000156.1:0-2120 GCA_043759175.1 Chitinophagaceae bacterium
TGGTCTTTGCCAAATACATAGTCAGGCCAGCTACCTTGCGGTTGTACACGTACTTCTGTAGCTATTAGTTTACCATTGATGGCAGCAACAAAGCCTGTAGCTCCTTGTGTACCCCCAACTCTAAGTTCAGAAGTATAGGTTTTAGCAGGGAAATAACCGCCCCAGTTATCAGCACCGCCGGCAGCTGTGCCATAAACACCATACCGGGTGCCTGCAGAACCAGATGCATACCCATATACACCAAACCCAGAACCCGTATAAGCACCTGCATCAGCAGTGAAGTAGCCACCCATATAACCTCCGGTTCCATAGACCCCGAAGCCATACCCATCAGCTGGTTTTGAAACAGAGTTAACACCGATTACATCAGTAGAGCCAATATAGGAGGTTGACACATTAACTACCGGAAAAAGAGAATTGGTAGAAGCACCTACAACTTGCAAACGTGAAGAAGGTGTTCCGTTACCTATGCCTACATTTCCTGCATTGTTAATGACCATGGCTTCAACAGTTGGTATAGCATCTCCTGCATTTGCAGCAGTAGTTGGGCTGGTAGCAAATATTAAATTGCCTGCTACAGGATTGAAGTTTACTATACCAGCATAACCAGGTGCCATGGCTTTTTGATTGCCGTTAAAATAAGAGTTGAAATATAATCCAGGCCAGTCCGTAACAAGAGACAAGCCCGTGCTGGTACCGTTACCAGAGCCACGAAACAGTGCCACGGTATTGCCAATTGCTCCTTCTGTTACAAATTTTGCCAAAGTTGGGTTAGATGTTCCCACTCCTACCGTCTGATAGCCAAGATGTGCTGTTAACACCGGCGTTCCACCGGATAGAAAATTAAATTTATCAGCCGAGTCCTGATATTGCAAACCCCAGTTGGAATATGTTGGAGAGTGCTGCATTACCATACGATCTGCATTGGAAGTTCCTGAAGGGAACATAGACATCATGGCAGTACCTCCTGTTGCTAATGGTGTAGCAAACTGAATGGTTTTAGCACCAGAACCCATAATAAAGTTACCAGTTGTAGTAGTAACATCGCCATTGCTTCCAATTTTAAATCGTTCTGCACGTGAACTATTGGCACCTGTAACAAAAGAAATACGGGCAGGTACACTACCTGCACTAGGTACACCATCTACATAAAAATCAATACCTGCCGGGTTTTGAAATGCAGTACCATCATAACCGGAAGCAAGAAAAGACATTAAGAAGTCATTGTTACTAACTACTGTTGGTGCTGCCAATGTACCACGGCTTCTTCTGCCTATAAATACAGGCCGGGCATTAGCGGCTGCGGCGCCCATGTTTAAGATATAATCTGCATTACCAATTCCGGTCTCACCATAGCCAACAAACAGTGGCGCCCCTGCACTAACCCATGAGGAAGCGGGTACACCACCCGAGCCTTTAACTGTCAATGTACCCGGAGGAACTGCAGTAGCTCCTGTGCCAATGCCTACTTTGCCTGTATTAGTGTTGTAAATATGAGTACCATTAACACCCCATTGGGCGTATGAATTTCCTAAAAACACCATTGACAACATGATGAAAGCTGCAAACTTTTTTTGTAATTGTTTTTTCATTTTAGTTTGTTTTGATTAGTTAGGTGATAAAAATAATTAGCTTACTAAAGAGTAACTTACCAGGTCCACTAATATGGTGTAAATGGATCGTTATATAAAATCGTAGTGTAGAATATTGAAACCTAAAGTTAGAGAATTTTTATAAGTAATTAAAATATTAAAATTTTTTTTTGGCCAGATCATTGTGGTAAATTTTGGAAGATTTTTCTAATAAAATAATTTTTTAGGCTGTTTTTTATTTAAAACCGTGATGGATATTATCTTTTTTAGTAGTAAATACATCTACATACAAAAGTTTTTAAAGTTAGAATAATATAGGAAATATGTTTTTTTTAATAAATAATTTTTGAATCAAAAAAAAGGCAGATAAATAATTCAATTGAACTATTTACCTGCACTGTATTTTTTGATAAAAATGAGAAAAAGAATCTTTAATTTCTTTTAAAGAATTTTTTGCTAAATCATACCTCTAAGCTTCATAAAACCCGCACTTGCCAGCATGACTATTGCAAATATCATAAAACCTGA
>JAYVLZ010000157.1:0-9281 GCA_043759175.1 Chitinophagaceae bacterium
CCAAACGTTCCTGTAATTTTTCTTTGTCGTAATCAGATGTAGTGTTCTCAACCTGGGCTTTTATCTGGTTAACACGTCCGGTAATATCAGTTTTTTTACCCTTGCCACCAACAATAATGGTATTGTCTTTATCAATGGTAATAGATGCAGCCTGTCCTAAATAAGTAAGATCAGCATTCTCTAATTTAAATCCTTGTTCTTCGCTTACAACAATACCCGATGTTAGAATTGCAATATCGGTGAGCATTTCTTTTCTGCGGTCGCCAAAGCCAGGAGCTTTAACAGCAGCCACTTTGATGGTACCACGTAATTTGTTTACTACTAATGTTGCCAGTGCTTCACCTTCCAGGTCTTCAGCAATAATCAGCAACGGACGGCCACTCTGTGCAACTTTCTCCAGGATGTGAAGAATATCTTTCATTGCAGCAATTTTCTTATCATATATTAATATGTAAGGATTCTGCAATTCTGTTTGCATTTTTTCGCTGTTGGTAACAAAATAAGGAGATACATATCCCCTGTCAAATTGCATACCTTCCACAATGTCAACAGTGGTATCAGTTCCTTTAGCTTCTTCTACAGTAATCACACCTTCTTTACCAACTTTTCCAAAAGCTTCAGCAATTAATTTACCGATGGTTTCTTCGTTGTTAGCAGAGATAGTTGCTACCTGCTGAATTTTTTTGCTGTCGTTTCCTACAGTTTGTGATTGAGCTTTTAAGCTTTCCACCACAATGCTTACTGCTTTGTCGATACCTCTTTTCAGATCCATTGGGTTAGCACCGGCGGCTACCATTTTCAATCCTTCAGAAATAATACTCTGTGCAAGAACAGTAGCAGTAGTGGTACCATCACCTGCAATATCTGCAGTTTTAGAAGCCACTTCTTTTACCATCTGTGCACCCATGTTTTCAATAGCATCTTCCAGTTCAATTTCTTTTGCTACTGTTACACCATCTTTAGTTACCTGTGGGGCACCAAATTTTTTCTCAATCACCACGTTACGTCCTTTTGGACCTAGTGTTACTTTTACAGCGTTGGCCAAAGTGTCCACGCCTTTTTTCATTTTGTTTCTTGCTTCGATATCGAAGTATATCATTTTTGCCATAGTACTTTAATTTGATAATGTGCTAATTAGCTGATGTGCTAATTAACAGGGTTTAAAAATTGAGTTGTTTGTTTTTTATGTAAGAGTGGCAGCTTAAATATATTCACTCATATAAACCGCTACCCTTTTATTTTACGCCAGCAATTACATGATTAGCAAATTAGCTAATCAGCACATTGCCTTTACACTATTGCCAGAATATCACTTTCTCTCATGATCAGGTACTCTGTTCCTTCGATAGAGATTTCCGTTCCGGCATATTTACCATATAAAACGGTATCGCCAGCTTTTACTGTAACTGGTTCGTCTTTTTTACCGGGACCGGCAGCAACGACAACACCACGCTGTGGTTTTTCTTTTGCAGTATCCGGGATAATGATGCCACCTGCAGTTTTTTCTTCGGCAGCCGCCGCTTTCACAATTACCCTGTCATGTAGTGGGGTAATACTGATTTTTTTAGCCATAATTGTATTGATTTTGTTAGATTGAATAATGAGCCCGGGGATCGTTTTTACCGGGCAGCAAATGTATGCTAATATTATACCAAACAACGTTAAAAGAATAGTTGTCATGTTTTGTTTTAGAAAACCGCCAATCTAAATATTTCTGGTGAAAAATAGTCAGTTGCCGCTTGTCATGCTATTTAATTTTGTCAGTGTTACCATGTGTAGGCATTTAAAATTGTACATTTGCGCTTTCTAAAAAAGGGGACGATAAATGATCAGCAGAAGAAATATCAGGATTAAGGTAATGCAGGCGCTGTACACATTGGATAGCACAGGAAACGCCACCAATATCCCTGAAGCGAACAAACTTTTAGGAAAACAAATAGAGCAGTCGAGAAAGCTGTTGCTGTATCTTATTTATTTTCTGACCGAGGTTGCCCGGTATGCTGAAAAGGATGCACACAAAAAGGCATCTAAACACCTGCCCACTGCACATGATTTGAATATCAATACCAAAATTGCCGGTAATGAATTACTGTGGAAGATATTAGAATTGCCCAGCTTTGCAGCGGCAGTGAATGAATTAAAGCCATCTAATATCCTGGATGAGGACCTTGCAAAAAAAATCTACCAGGCACTGGCGGAATCTGAAGAATATGCAGAATACATTACAGCTGATGGCAGAGAGAAAAAAGCTGAAAAGAGAGTAATGGAATTTATCTTCACTAACCTGATGCTGCCCAACGAAAATTTCATCAGCCACCTGGAAGAGCATTTTATTAACTGGGATGATGATGCGGAGATGATGAATATTTTAACGCTGAATTTTTTGCAGAAACCACACTCCTACGACTTCAACAATTTTGTGAGCAAAGAAAAAATGGATTTTGCCAAAGGTTTGCTGGAAACCACCATTGAAAAAAAGGATGTGAGCATGGAACTGCTGAAACCCAAATTAAAAAACTGGGATGCTGAAAGGATTGCAGCACTGGACCTGATTATTATTCAAATGGGCATTTCCGAATTTCTGTATTTTGAAACCATCCCTACCAAGGTTACCATCAATGAATACATTGATCTGGCAAAAGATTACAGCACCTCACAAAGCGGTCAATTCATCAACGGCATACTGGATAATATTCATAAAGAACTAACAGCCGAAGGAAAAATCCATAAGAAAAATTTTAAAAACAGTGTGCTGTAAATTAGTTTAGAAGTTTAGAAGGTTTAGATAAGAGACTAAATAGTGACTAAGCAATAATAAATACAATTAATAAAAAAGTTTAGTAAATGATGAGGTTTATTTTGATCTGTTTAATTACAAGTGCATTATTATTATCCTGCGATGTGAGAAGAAAGGATAAAATTGCAGATGATTCATTGCAAAAAACAACGTCTGCCCTGAAAGATTCTACAAGCATAGAATTAATTGATACTACCTATAATTTTGGAACTATTACGGAAGGTGAAAAAGTGGAGTATAATTTCAGATTTAAAAATACCGGGAAAAGACCACTGGTGATTATTAACGCCCATGCAAGTTGTGGTTGTACAATTCCTGAGAAGCCGGAAAAACCAGTGATGCCGGGAGAAACCAGTTTTATAAAAGTGGTATTTAACAGCAAAGGAAAAGCTGGTCACCAGGAAAAATCAATCATCGTATCTTCCAACGCCAAACCTTCTTTTCCTGATTTGATGTTATCGGGTGAAGTAAAACGATTGGCTGATTAACATATTTTTTAAACCAATACATACACAATGCAATTACTCAGTATTTTTTTAATGGACCCCCAGGGAAAAGGCAGCAGCAGCATGTCTTTGATTTTTATGGGTATGATGATTCTAGTATTCTGGCTGTTTATGATTCGTCCTCAGGCAAAAAAAGCAAAGCAGCAAAAGACTTTTATCAACGATCTTAAAAAAGGTGATAAAGTGGTAACGATTGCTGGTATCCACGGCACTATCAATAAAGTAAATGAAGATGGTACTATCAGTTTGGAAGTAAGTCCCGGCAGTTATTTAAAGATTGAGAAAAGCAGCATCAGTTTGGAAATGTCTGCAACGCTGAATAAGCCTGTAGCGGAGACAAAATAAAGCCTCACCCTCCTTCTCCCTCTCCAAAAGAGAGGGAGCGGTACTTTATATCTTTAATAAACATTTGTTCTTCCATTTTTATCATTTTTTTCTACTCAACTTTCATCATTATTTTATACAGTACATATTGATCAGAAAATGATTTGCAATGCTTAGAGTTGGCATCACAGGCGGAATAGGAAGCGGTAAAAGCACTGTATCAAAAATATTTGAAGTGCTGGGTATTCCTGTTTATTATGCAGACGATGCATCCAAAAGACTGATGAATGAAGATGAAGGATTAAAAGAAAAACTACAATCAATTTTTGGGAACCAAACCTATGTTGATGGTCAGCTCAACAGAGCTTATCTTTCTTCTGTTGTTTTTAACAATGAGGAAAAATTATTATTGCTCAATTCAATTATACATCCGGCTACCATTAAAGATGCAGAAGAGTGGATGCTTCGTCAAACAACGCCTTATGCCATCAAAGAAGCAGCTCTCATTTTTGAAAGCGGTTCACAGGAATATCTGGATAAAGTAATTGGAGTATATGCACCAGCTGCAGTAAGAATACACCGGGTAATGCAAAGAGATAAAGTAACAAGGGAAGAAGTGCTAAGCCGGATGAACAAACAAATTGATGAAGCAATGAAAATGCGGCTATGCGATTATGTTATTACCAATGATGAACAGGAATTATTGATACCGCAGGTGATGAAGTTACATGAAATATTTACCCCCATCCCCGCTGGCCAGCGGGGTGCAAGGCAAAACCTCAATATTTAAACATGATGCTAAAGAAATTTGCTAATGGGAACTTGTGATTGTTTAGCACCCCTTTAGGGGATGGGGGCACTACTTCATCTTCATACTTGCATAATAAGGACTATCAGGATTAATATCCATCTTCTGATTTTTCATATCCAGCACTACATCCATATCCTCTATTGGTATAGCTCCTAATAATACTTCACTATCCCTGGTAGCTACTGCAAAACAAATGGTTTGCCTGTTCTTAAAATTTATCCATACCGGGCCAACTACAGGTAGCTTTGCCGCCGAACCATCAGCCATTCTGAATTCCCTGCTTTCCACTTCAGGCAAATCTAATTGTGTTGCAATATGCTCCGGCACTGCAAGCATAAAGGCTCCAACTATCACACATTGCATTTACAGCACTTGATTTTACTTCACTTTCATGCATCACTCCTTTTTTCACTAACGCCATTTCATTGGCATTCCTCAGCGTAATATCAGCATAAATCATCCGCATAACTTTTTTATAAAATTACTATAAAAACATCCGGAAAGAAGACAAAATAAAACGATTACTTCAATTTAGCCAGCGCTTCTTTAATCCTTGCCCACGCTCTTTCTATATTTGTCATGCTGTTGGCAAAAGAAAAGCGTACACATTTCGGTTCACCAAACGCTTCTCCCATTACAGAAGATACATGAGCAGTATTTAACAGGTACATGGCAAAATCAGCAGAGTTGGTGATCTTATTTTCGCCATTACTTTTTCCGTAGTAAGAAGATACATCAGGGAAGATATAAAAAGCACCATCTGGTTCAGAACATTTAATTCCAGGAACATCTTTTATCAATTCTAATACTTTAGCCCTTCTCCTGGTAAATTCTTCTGTCATTTCCAAAGAAGGTTTCAGATCTGTTGTAAGCGCTACCACTGCTGCTTTTTGAGTAATGGAACAGGTAGCGCTAGTAAATTGTCCCTGTAATTTTTCGCATGCTTTTGCAATATCAACATTGGCAGCGATATAACCAAGGCGCCATCCCGTCATAGCAAAGCCTTTGCTTAATCCATTCACTAAAATTACTCTGTCTTTGATATCACTAAACTGTGCAATACTTTCATGCTTGCCCACAAAATTAATATACTCGTAAATTTCATCTGCTATGATATAAACGTTCGGATGTTTTCTGAATACTTCCGCCAATCCTTCAAGTTCAGCTTTGCTGTACACGGCACCCGATGGATTGCAGGGAGAAGAGAACAGGAATAATTTAGTTTTGGGAGTGATAGCAGCCTCTAACTGCGCCGGAGTAATTTTAAAGCCACTTTCCAACGGAGCATGTATCTCTA
This sequence comes from Chitinophagaceae bacterium, assembly GCA_043759175.1. Taxonomy (GTDB): domain Bacteria; phylum Bacteroidota; class Bacteroidia; order Chitinophagales; family Chitinophagaceae; genus Ferruginibacter. The sequence goes on from JAYVLZ010000157.1 coordinate 5,736, forward strand.
CTACTTTTGCCCTGGCGATTTTTACCAGTTCAGAATAAGTGACCCAGTAAGGTGTTGGGATAATTACTTCATCACCATCATCAGCTATAGCCAGTATCACATTGGCTAAACTTTGTTTTGCTCCTGTAGAGGTTACAATATTTTCTGGCTTATAATCAAGGTTATTATCTCTTTTTAGTTTGGTACAAACAGCTTCTCTAAGATCCGGGAAACCCGGCACGGGGGTGTAATGGCTCCAGTTATCATTAATGGCTTTAATAGCCGCATCTTTAATGTGCTGTGGAGTATCAAAGTCAGGTTCACCCAGGCTTAGATCAATTACATCCACACCTTTGGCTCTTAACTCACGGCCCAGTTTGGCCATTTTCAATGTTTCCGGTTCGGCAAAACGGTCTAATAAAGAAGATAATTGCATACTTAAAATTTTGAGAGTGCGAAATTACAAGAAAATAAACATTTTATATCCTTGAATAAATAAAAATCACTGCTGATATAAAAAATATTTACAGGCATCTTAGCTTTATTAAAAATATTTCAAATTACCAGTATTTTACTTCCTCTTTAGCGTGTGAAATTATTTTTATGTAAACAGAGTATATTTTTTAAGTTCTGGTGTCTTACACAAGTACTTGCCAAAACTTTCTGACTGATTAATCGCTATTTGACTGCTCAAGTCAAAGGCGGCTTTCCTTTAGACGGCTTTTTGTAAGCCTGTTCCACACTCCATTTATTTTACCTTAAAAAAAATTAAAGATGAGAAAACTCTATCTTTTGTTACCAGCTCTTTTACTTGTTCTTATTTCTTTTGGTCAAACACCACCAGTGTTGCCAATGGATTTTGAATCGGCCACAATTAACTACACTTTCAGCGATTTTGGTGGTGGCGCCACTACGGTCATTTCAAATCCGCAAAGCAATGGGATCAATACCAGCGCTAAAGTGGGTAAAATGATAAAGGGTGCTCCGGAAGTTTATGGCGGAAGTTTTATTTCTCTTGCATCACCAATGGATTTTTCTGCCAACAAAACCTTTAAAGTAAAAGTTTTCATGCCGAGGGTGGGTACTAAACTTTTATTGAAAGTAGAAAATCAAACAGACGGCGGCATCAATTTTGAAAAAGAAGCAACCGGCACCGTTGCAAATGCATGGGAAGAATTATCCTTTGATTTCAGCACAATCAGCACAAGTAATCAATACCAAAAAATTGTATTGATATTTGATCTGGGCACTGCAGGTGATGGTTCTGCAAACTTTACTTACCTCTTCGATGATATCACTTTAACTACCAGTGGTGGTGGCGGACCAGTTCTTCCAACATTGCCATTAGATTTTGAATCTGGTGTTATCACTTATTCTTTTACTGACTTTGATGGTGGCGGTACAACTAAAATAACCAACTCTCAAAGCAGTGGTATTAATACCAGTGGCAATGTGGCTAAGATGATTAAAAGTGCAGGTCAGCCCTGGGGTGGATCATGGTTATTATTAGCATCCCCCATTGACTTTAGTGTAAATAAAACTTTTAAAATAAAAGTATTTATGCCACGGGTTGGTGCTAAACTTTTATTGAAAGTAGAAGATCAGTCAAACAGCGCAATTAATTTTGAAAAGGAAGCAACTGGTACGGTTGCCAATGCCTGGGAAGAACTGACTTTTGATTACAGTACCATCGGCACAGCCAATCAATACCAAAAAATGACTTTGATATTTGATTTGGGCACCATGGGTGATGGCACAGCAAATTTCACCTACTTGTTTGATGACATCATGTTAACCAATAGCGGAGGTGGAAGTTTAACACAAATGAATCTGCCTGTTAGTTTTGATCTTGCCACTATAGATTACGGGCTGGTAGGTTTTGGCGGTGCAGAGGCATCCAGTATCGTTGCAGATCCAACTCTGTCCTCAAACAAAGTAGCTAAAGTAATCAAATCTGCAGGGGCCGAACTTTGGGCAGGTACTACAGTAACTGCAATTAATGGTGGTATTCAAACAGGTTTTAGCAGTAAGATACCATTTACAGCTTCAGAAACTAAAATGAACATTCGGGTGTGGTCTCCCAATGCAGGAATTAAGGTTCGTTTAAAAGTGGAAGATCATACTGATCCTAATAAATCAGTGGAAACAGAAGCTACCACTACAGTTGCAAACACATGGGAAACACTGGAATTTAATTTTGCCAGCCAGGCATCTGGCACAGCGGCATTGAATCTTGCATTCAATTATAACAAAGCTTCTATCTTCTTCAACTTTGGTGTAACAGGAGCGGCAGCAGGTGAAAAAACTTATTACTTTGATGATATACAGTTTGGTGCTTCTAATACCCCTCCACCAACCAGTTCACCGGTTTTACCTTTAACTTTTGAATCTGCTGCTACCAATTACGCTTTTACAGATTTTGATGGTGGTGGTACAACCAAAATTGCTAATGCTCAAATGAGTGGCATCAATACCAGTGCAAATGTGGCGAGAATGATAAAGAGCCCGGGACAGGTTTGGGGTGGATCATGGATATCATTGGCAGCTCCTATTGATTTCTCTGTTAATAAATTTTTCAGAGTGAAAGTGTTTATGCCCAGGGTCGGTGCTAAGTTGTTATTGAAGGTAGAAAATCAAACAGACGGTGGAATTGCTTTTGAAAAAGAAGCAACTGGCACAGTAGCCAATGCATGGGAAGAATTATTCTTTGATTACAGTACCATTAACACCACTAATCAATATCAAAAATTGGTGTTGATATTTGATCTGGGAACTGCTGGCGATGGCACTGCTAATTTTACTTATTTGTTTGATGATATCACCTTAACCAGTGGTGCGCTGGCTGTTAAACTAATCTCTTTTGATGCAAAGCTGGCTAACAATAAAGCCGTTGTTAAATGGACCAGCGAATCAGAAATAAATCATGATCATTATGAAGTAGAAAGAAGCGATGATGGAATTCATTTTGCTTCAAGAGGTAAAGTAAATGGTAACGGCAATTCATCTGTAACCCAAACCTATCAATTTGCAGATGATCTGAATGCTGTTCCTGCAATTGTTTACTATCGGTTGAAAATAGTTGACAACAGTGGAAAATACAGCTATTCAAAAACTGTTGCACTCAATATAAACGGTTTATTGAATAATGGAAAATTCAATTCCTATCCTAATCCATTCACATCCGGTATTAAAGTTTCTTTATCAAGTAAAGCAGATGCTATGGCAGGAATCAGAATTATATCTTTAGAAGGAAAGGAATTAATTAATAATAAACAATTGCTGCAGAAAGGAAACAACATTGTTGTACTTAAAGATTTGGAAAAATTACCTAAAGGAAATTATATCCTGGAAGTAACGACTCCAACTGACAGGTTCATTAAAAAAATAATGAAGAATTAATTATAAAATTTTGAAGAATTTAAAAATGGCTGCTTTAAATGGCAGCCATTTTTATTTGTGAATTAATAGCACTACCGTCTTGTTAAAAAGTATATCAGTTCTTTGAAAATATTGCTGGATAAGGGTTTCAGAGATTCCAAATTTCAAACGATTTGAACTGAATTCATT
>JAYVLZ010000158.1:0-4848 GCA_043759175.1 Chitinophagaceae bacterium
TTATTCTCTCTTCCGGGCTTTAGCCCAAAGACTTTGGGTTAAAGCCCGGGTATTTTATTTTTAATTGTTCCCGTCCGCTGGCCAGCGGACGGGGCAATTAAAATCCTTAACTAAATGACATTGCCCTTTAGGTGATGGAGGCGCCAAAAATAAAAACCCTCCAATTGGAGGGTTTAGTGTTATGAGGGGTTACAGTGTTGTAATCTTATTGTAAACTGGGTAGAGTTTTTCTTATAATGCTATTTGTTTTTCGGTCATCATTTTACGCATATTGATCAAGCCATAACGCATCCTGCCTAAAGCGGTGTTGATGCTGCATTTGGTCAATTCCGCAATTTCTTTAAAACTTAATTCTGCATAGTGGCGCAGGATGATTACTTCACGCTGGTCTTCGGGCAGCATATCAATCATCTTACGTACTCTTTCATGGCTCTGGCCCTGCATCATTTTTTGTTCAGCACTTGGTTCGCTAAAGTTCAATACTTCAAAAATGTCACGGTCATCACTTGTTTTGATACTTGGACTGCGTTTTACTTTTCTAAAATGATCCACACACATATTATGTGCAATACGCAAGGCCCATGGTAAAAATTTTCCTTCATCTGTATAACGTCCGCCTTTCAGCGTATCTATTATACGGATAAATACATCCTGGAAAAGATCTTCGGCTAAATACTTGTCTTTTACCAACAGGTAAATAGAGGTGTAGATCTTGTCTTTGTAACGGGTTACCAGTGTGGAAAGGGCTTCTGTGTTACCATCGATGTAAAGGTGTACTAATTGCTGGTCGGTTAGATTAATCAGGCATTTCATTCTTAACGGTTTTAGGTTTTGAGATAGATTTGGATAAATGCCAATAAAAAATTAGAAGAGATTTAAAGCGTGGGAGGCTGATAGAAAGGCTTTCCGGCTTTTCACTTTAATTGGATATTGGTTCACTAAAAATAGAGAGAAATTGTATCGCAGCAAATTTATTTTAACCTTTTTTTAGGTTAAAATAAAAATAGAGTGTTAGTACTTTTATTCCAGTGGTATTTACTGTTTACGGTTTATCGTACTATTACTAAGTGTATTTTCTTTTTTTATTTCGCAAACTCCTAAGTGGGTATTTTTGTAATACAATTATGGCAATCAAAACAATCAACAAAAAAGAAAATGTTGTATCCGCTAAGTCTTCAGACGGAATTTTTATCAAGGGTGCAAGGGTTCACAACCTAAAGAATGTAACGGTAACCATACCACGAAATAAATTGGTGGTGGTAACAGGTGTGTCAGGCTCAGGAAAATCTTCATTAACAATAGATACCTTATTTGCAGAAGGGCAACGCCGCTACGCAGAAAGCCTGAGTGCTTATGCAAGGCAGTTTATGCAGCGCATGAATAAACCGGATGTGGATTATATAAAGGGATTATGCCCTGCCATTGCCATCGAACAAAAAGTAATTACCCGTACGCCACGAAGTACAGTGGGCAGCATGACAGAAATTTATGATTACCTCAAACTCCTGTTTGCAAGAATTGGAAAAACTATTTCTCCGGTTAGTGGTAATGAAGTCAAGAAGGATGATGTGGCGGATGTGGTGAATGCAATAAAGCATTTAAAAGAGGGCGATAAAGTTCTGATAGTAGTACCATTTAAACATCATGCAAAAAGAAATACCAAAGAGGAGTTGAATATTTTATTGCAGAAGGGCTTTTCAAGAGTAGCCTCCCCTCCCGCCTCAGGCGGGACTAAAGGAGGGGCTTTAGAGCCTTCAAGGATTGAAGACCTTTTAGAGGCAGATAAAACCTCAATGCCTGAGAAATTATTTTTATTGGTTGATCGTTTAGTAGTAAAAGATTTTGACGAGGATGATATTCACCGGATATCAGATTCTGTAGGTACTGCTTTCTATGAAGGCGAGGGTGAGATGATGATGGAGGTGAATGGTAAACAAATACACCACTTTAGTAATAAATTTGAACTGGATGGAATTGTATTTGAAGAACCAGTTCCCAATTTATTTTCTTTTAATAATCCGTTTGGAGCATGCCCCACCTGTGAAGGTTTTTCGCAGGTGTTAGGCATAGATTCAGACCTGGTGATTCCCAACAAACAGTTAAGTGTGTACGAAACAGCCGTTGCTCCCTGGAAAGGTGAAAAACTTGGCTGGTGGAGAGAGCAGTTTATCAAAGGTGCAAAGCATTTTAATTTTCCTGTACACAAACCAATCATTGATTTAACAGAAGAACAATTAAATTATTTGTGGGAAGGAAATGGAGCTACTCAGGGCATCAATGATTTTTTTAAAGAGGTGGAACAAAATTTATACAAGGTTCAGTACAGGGTTTTATTAAGCCGCTACCGTGGCCGTACTTTATGCCCTGATTGTAAAGGTTATCGTTTGCGTAAAGAGGCATTGTATATAAAAGTGGGGGGCAATCATATCGGGCAGTTATGTGATATGCCTGTTAAATATTTGCAGGTGTGGTTTGAGAAGCTGGAATTGAATCAGCATGAAGCACAAGTTGCTAAGAGAATTTTATTAGAGATCCATCACCGCATAAAAACATTGATAGATGTTGGTCTTGGTTATCTTACGCTGAACAGGCTTGCCAATTCATTAAGCGGCGGGGAAAGCCAGCGCATACAATTAACACGAAGTCTGGGAAGTAATCTTACCAACTCATTATATATATTAGACGAGCCTTCCATCGGATTACACAGCAGGGATACTGAAAGACTGATCCGTGTATTAAAGGAATTAAGAGATCTGGGCAACACGGTAGTGGTGGTGGAACATGATGAGATGATGATGAGGCAAGCAGATCATATTATTGATATGGGGCCACTAGCAAGTCACTTAGGTGGCGAAGTGGTGGCGGCTGGCGATTATGATACATTGATAAAAGACCTCAACAGCCTTACAGGAAAATATCTATCAGGTAAGTTAAGCATTGATCCGCCAAAGAACTTACGCAAATGGAAGCGGAGTATTGTGGTGGAAGGAGCAAGGCAAAATAATCTGAAGAATATCACTGTAGAGTTTCCATTGAATGTATTGTGTGTGGTAAGCGGAGTAAGCGGCAGTGGTAAAACCACCTTAGTAAAACAAATTTTATATCCTGCATTACAAAAGCTGAAAGGAGAGGGCACAGATAAAGCAGGCATACATAAAAAAATTACCGGTGATGTGGATGCCATCACACAAATAGAAATGGTAGATCAAAATCCCATTGGCAAATCGTCCCGTAGCAATCCTGTTACTTATATAAAGGCATATGATGAAATAAGGGAATTGTTCAGCAGGCAACCGCTGAGTAAGCTGAGGGGTTTTCAGCCAAAGCATTTTTCTTTTAATGTGGATGGTGGCCGTTGCGATGCCTGCAGTGGAGAAGGCGAACAAATAGTGGAGATGCAATTTTTGGCAGATGTACATTTAACTTGTGAAGTATGCGGAGGAAAACGGTTTAAAGAAGAAGTGCTGGAAGTAACTTACAAAGACAAAAATATTTACCAGGTACTGGAGATGAGTGTGGATGAAGCAATCACATTTTTTTCTGCGCCAGATGCAAAAGTTAAAGAATCTGCATCAGCAGATGTTGCAAAAAAGATTCAGCCGTTGAGTGATGTGGGATTGGGCTATGTAAAACTCGGACAGAGCAGTAATACACTTTCTGGCGGTGAAGCTCAAAGGGTAAAGCTGGCTTCTTTCTTAGGAAAGGGCAAGAGCCAGGGAAGCATCTTATTTATTTTTGATGAGCCCACCACGGGTTTGCATTTTCATGATATTAAAAAACTGCTCACTTCTTTTAATGCATTGATTGAACAGGGGCATACCATTTTGGTGATTGAACACAACACGGATGTAATTAAAAGTGCAGACTGGATCATTGACCTTGGGCCTGAGGCAGGTGATGGAGGTGGTGAAGTAGTATTTGCCGGTAAGCCAACAGATTTGAAAAAAGTGGAGGCAAGTTATACAGGGAAGTTTTTGTAAAAAACATTTACAGGTAAAGCTTTAATGTGAACCTGGAAAAGGCTGGGAAAGGAATGAAATGAAGAATCCAGAATTGAAGCAGGAATGGCAAACCTGTTATGCACCGTTGCCTGAAACCATCATCAGCGCTGCTTTAAAAGCTCCATATACATAAAACAAAAACTCACCTGTCTTACTTTGTAAAACAAATGAGTTCATCTTTATTTATACTCAATAAATGTTAAGCTCTCATATCAACTTTAAATGCTAAACTGAAATAGGAAAAGCATTTCCCCGTAAGTTGTTTTTTTGTAAACTGCCATTCCTGGCCAGCGCCAAAAGGCGGTGTTGTATGGCTTCTTACCGCTTCTCCCACACCAATATAGGTATCAGGACTTTCTAAGCGAAAACCATAAGCCTGACCTTTATCTAAATGCATACCCTTCATATTAAATGCAAGCCATTTGCCAGCTTCGGTGTTGTTGATGTTCACACTTGAAGTGTTCAATACCGGTCCCCAACTTTTGTATTGTGGATCAAAGCTGTGAAGCGTCATAATTACTTTACCAGGTTTTAAAACAATACTTGAAAATACTTCAATGGCTTCCAAATCTCCTCCGGAAGGAGCTACAAATGTTTGGCCTGTCACTACATTTTCATTGACTCCTGATCGGTGTCCTATCCACGAGGTGGTATTATTGGTAATCTGTTGTACAACCGGGGTTAAGAAATTTTCTGGTGCTGTTTTCATAATCATTTTTTTAATTGTTATACTGGCTGGGTGCCAATTAATGATGCTGGAAGAGGTTATCCATTATTAACATAGGTACGTCAAATATTGTGCGGCTGGTCTTGTTTTTTATTTAATGCTTTGTTAAGTTTTGATTTT
>JAYVLZ010000159.1:0-6333 GCA_043759175.1 Chitinophagaceae bacterium
CTTTTTCATCACCATAATAGCGGCGGCAATTACGTATATCCTCCACATCGCCCCGTTCAAACACCCTTTCAATTACAAAATTTGCTTTTGCATCATAATCAATTTTTTCAAATACCACATCCCAAAAAATGCGTTTGTTAAATATGGGTTTTAGTTTGTTTGTCATACAGTAAAGATATAAAACAGTTTTAGTTTAAGCGCTTACCTCACACCGGATTACAATATTCAATGTATGACTCAATGTCATTAACTTAGGACTATAAGGTTGTCAACCTTCCTCATAATGCAATGAACCTGAAAAAGGTTGACAACCTTATCAGAGAATGAATGAGCTTAAGTTAATGCCATTGATGTATGACTGTTAAGTTCATCTCCATCGGAATAAAAAGCTAAGGTCTCAAAATTAATCTTTTGGTACGGGCGGCGGCCCATCCGGCAACATTGCTTTCCAAACTTCTTTTCCCTTTCTTTTTAAAAATTCTTCTTTGATGTCACTTCTCAATTTTTCATTTTCAAACAAATCAACCATTGTTGTGCCCAATGCTTTTGAAGTAAACAACATTCCTTTATGTCCAATACTCATTCCACCACAGGCAACCACTACCCATGAATGCCAGGGAGATTCAAAGGGGGCGGTAGTGGTAAGCAGAGTAATTTCGGGAACAATATAACTTACGTCGCCCACATCAGTGGAGCCACCCGGCGGATTTTCTTTTGTTGCCTGCAGTGGCTTAATATTTCCATTGATGCCTTTTGCTTCCAATCCGTATGCCGCCATGATCTTATCTGCAAAATCCAATTCTTCTTTTGTATAAGTAATCGGGCCAACCAGGTTCATATTAGTTTGTAATGCTTTAGCGCCGGTTTCATTGATTAACAATTCATACAAACCGCTTTCCATTTTTATATCGTATGCCACCCCTGCCATTATTGCTGCGCCTTTGGCAATATCTTTCATCCTTTCGGATACTTCCACCACACCGCTGCGTTTGCTGTCCCGTATCCACAACCATACACTTGCTTCATCAGGGATTACATTGGGTACTTTGCCTGCTTTGGTATATACATAATGCATCCGTACACTGGGCTTTACATGCTCCCTCAAAAAATTGATGCCAATATTAAACAACTCTGCTGCATCCAAAGCGCTCCGGCCATTCCAGGGATCAGCAGCAGCATGTGCACTTTTTCCTTTAAACGAAATTGCATAGTGTGTTACTGCCTGTGAGCTTTGCATATTGGCTTTTGTCTCATAATCGGGATGCCAGTCCAGGCATACATCCAGATCATTGAACAGGCCGGCCCTTGCCATATATACTTTTCCTGAAAGGTCCTCTTCAGCAGGGGTTCCATAAAAACGGATTGTTCCTTTTATTTTTCCGGCAGCTATTAATTCTTTTACTGCCAGTGCGGCCCCAAGGCTTCCTGCACCAAACATATTGTGACCGCAACCATGACCTGGTGCATCCTCTGTTAATGCCTCCCTTGTTGGCTGTGCTTTTTGAGAAAGCCCCGGTAATGCATCAAATTCTCCCAGCACACCAATGATGGGTTTACCCGATCCATACTCCGCAATAAATGCAGTGGGAATTTCAGCCACACCACGGGTTACTTTAAATCCCTGTGCTTCGGCATAATCAGCCAGCACTTTTGAAGATTTTGTTTCCCTCATGGCTGTTTCTGCAAAGCCCCATACCTGGTTGCTGAGTGAAATTAATTCCTGCTGGTGTTTTTGAACAGAAGCCATAATTGCTGTTTTATTAGCCGAAACAGTTATTTTTTGTGCAGTAAGCAAGGATGATAAAAACAGCAATGGAAGAAATAATAATTTCATGATTATTAATTTTTTGTTTGAGAAAAGTAATATTAATCAGCGTTGGGGCGCTTCCATTTATTAATCAAGTACTTCATAGATGGTCATTGTATTGGCCTTGTTTTTTAAAGCTACTTCTCCCACTTTGTGGCAATTGAACGACTCCTTTACTTTTTGGTAAGTAGTTTCGTTGATGATGATCTGGTTTTCTTTGGCGGCGGATTGTAGCCTTTGTGCAGTATTTACAGTATCTCCAATTACTGTATAATCCAGCCTGCGAAGACTTGCAGAGCCGATATTACCTGAGATCATTTCTCCGCTGTTGATGCCAATAGAAACTTTGGGAGTAAAAGAAAAATGCTCTGGTGCCGGCAATTTTTCAATCTTCGATCTTACAGCAAGGCTTGCATCAATAGCCCTGTCTAAATGATAGTCGCCTTTAAAAACTGCCATGATAGCATCACCAATAAATTTATCTACGTAGCCACCCTGTGCAATGATCTCTTTCACCATCACATCAAAATAATTATTGAGCAATTTTATCACCGTATCTGCAGCTGCATTTTCGCTGATGGAGGTAAAACTGCAGATGTCAATAAAAACGATGGTGGCATCCAGTGTTTCATTTGCCATTAAAGCAGCTTCAAACTCCCGGCCACCCATAAAATTGAGTACGGTTTCATCCACGTACATTTTGAGGATATTATTTTCTTTAATCGCTTTTAATGTTTCCCGGAGTTGCCCGACATGTTTTAATGTTTTCTCCATTGTTAGTGCCAGATCTTCAAAATTGATGGGCTTGGTAATAAAATCAAAAGCACCACGGTTCATAGCGATTCGTATATTGTCCATATCGCCATAAGCAGAAACAATTACAGCTTTTATCAATGGGCTCGATTCTCCCAGCCTGCTGAGTAAGGTTAGTCCATCCATCTCGGGCATATTAATATCACTCAATACAATATCCACATCCGGATGCTGCTGAATTTTATCCAGTGCATCATTGCCATTCACAGCAAAAATAAATTCATAGTGCTGCTCTCTTATCTTCTGGCGGAACTTTTGTTTGATAAGCATTTCCAGGTCTGCCTCATCATCAGCCACTAAAATTTTTGCCATCAGTGTATTTTTTTAAGTTTTTCTTTTAATAAAGTAAAGTCAACCGGTTTGGATAAAAAATCATCTGCACCCAGTTCTTTGGCCGTGTTAAAATTTTCTGCATCACCATAGGCGGTTATCATCATTACTACAGGCGGTGGTTTAAGGTATTTTTGTTTGATGTGTTCCAGCAACTCCAGGCCACTCATACCCGGCATGTTGATGTCAGACAAAATTAAAACGGCTTCATGTTCATGCTGGTTAAGATAAGTCAGTGCTTCTTCTCCTGAGAACGCAAAAACAAAATCCATTTCTCCGCTCTTTATCTCTCTTCTGAATCGCTGCTCAAAAAGAACCTGCACATCTTTTTCATCATCTACTACTAAAATTTTCATACTTAATTTATTGGGGTAAAATAATAATAAATTCTGCACCCTCTCCTTCTTTTGTTTCCACTTTTAATTCACCATTGTGTGCTTTAATGATATCATAACTTAAAGATAATCCTAATCCTGTTCCCTGCCCCGTTGGTTTGGTGGTAAAGAAAGGTTGAAAGATTTTATCTAATATTTTTTGAGGAATGCCTGGTCCATTATCACGAACAGAAATCAAAACTTTATCACCCGCTTTCTTTGTACTGACCCAAATAGCAGGGTCGTGAATTTTTTCAGAGTCTGAGAACCCTCCGGCGTCTATCCCGGTATTTCCGGGAGAGGGCAGGGAGGCCGCATAAAAGGCATTGGTTATTAAATTTAAAATAACTCTTCCAATATCCTGCGGAATAATATTGATGTTTCCAATGCTTTCATCATAATCAGTTTTCATCGTTGCATTGAATGATTTGTCTTTTGCCCTTAACCCATGATAAGCCAATCGCAAATATTCATCTGCCAGTTTATTGATATCTGTTGGTTCTTTTATGCCACTGCTGGTTCGGCTGTGCTGCAGCATTCCTTTTACTATTGCATCGGCACGTTTGCCATGATGGTTTATTTTTTCTTCATTATCGGTAACATCTTTTGCAATGATCTTTACTTCATCATAATTTCCTTTATTAATTTCATCTTTCATTTCTGCCAGCAGTTCTTTATTTACTTCCGAAAAATTATTGACGAAGTTTAACGGGTTTTGAATTTCATGGGCAATGCCTGCGGTGAGTTCGCCAAGGCTGGCCATTTTTTCTGATTGGATGAGCTGGGATTGCGTTGATTTTAATTCTTCATAAGCCTTTTCAATTTTGATATTGGCTTTTTGCTTTTGCTTGTTGTTGCGGTAAAGAATTCCTGCTAACAATAACAATACCGCTATTCCGCCAAGCAGTATGTAAATTTTTACCTTGTTTTTATATTGCTCTTCTGTTTGCTGTATTTCCTGCTGCCGAAGTTGTTCATTGAAAGATAGATTTTGTAGCTGTTTCAATTTTTCCTCGCTATAAAAACTATCTTTTGCTACCAGCATCAGCTCCAGGTATTTGAAAGCACTATCTGTAAAATGTTTTGACTTATAAATGTCAGCTAATAATTTGCTTGCACCTTGAACATCAGATGGGAATGAGGCTTTCAGTCCTTCAGCGATTACCTTTTTCGAGTAAAATATAGCTGAATCTTCCATTCCGATCTTTTTAAAGAGAGAAGCCAACCAATTATAACCCCAAATAGAATCCGCCCTATTAAGGGAGAGCTTAATACCTTCCCTATAGTAATCAAGTGCTGGTAGTGAAATCCCTTTTTTTTCATTAATAGCTCCCATATAATAATAAACCGGACTCCAATGTGAAGAACTTTGCACATCAAATTCATAAACTTTTTTAATATAAAACATTGCTGAATCTAAATTATTCAGATGAAAGTAACATTGCCCAATCATACCTATAAGAATTTTAGAGTCTTCTGACAGTATATTTTTCCGACTTATTTTATTGAAATAATAGAGAGCTTTCTGATAATCTCCTGAATACTGATACACACCTCCTATAAACCAAAGGTTATTCTCAACTTTCTCATGATTGTTCAGCCTTTCCGCTATATCCCTTGCTTTTAATTGCGTTTCCAAAGCTTTTGAATAATCCCCTTTTAACGTTAATGACATGCCTAAACTTGTTAGATTATCAAACTCGCCTTCCTCAAAATGAAGTTTTTTTGCTAATTGTAAACCGGGTAAAGAATAAGATAGAGCACTATCGGGATAAGACCACTGATATTCCCAACTTAAGTTTGCATAAAGCTTAACTTTATTGGTATCTTCTTCAGATTGGGAGAGTGCTTTTTTCAAACTATCAACGTAATGCATATTCTGCGGAAACACAGAAATTACAATTAAAGAAAAGAATAAAACAAGGCTTGTAGATTTCATTGCTATAAATTTAACTACTCTTTTTATAAAGGCAAATGAATAATAAACTCACTTCCTTCTCCCTCTTTTGTATTCACCTTTATTTCCCCACCATCTGCTTTTACAATATCATAGCTTAAAGATAATCCCAATCCTGTTCCCTGCCCTGTTGGCTTGGTGGTGAAGAAGGGTTGAAATATTTTATCCAATATTTTTTGAGGGATGCCATTTCCGTTGTCTGCAACTTTAATTTCAACTTTTCCATTTATCTTTTTTGTGCTGACTAAGACTGTTGGTTCGTAACTATCCTGTTGCTGATTCTTTCTTTCGGTTACTGCATAAAATGCATTCGTAATTAAATTCAAAATTACCCTGCCAATATCCTGGGGAACGATATTGATCTTACCAATCGTTTCATCAAAATCCGTTTTCATGGTTGCATTGAATGATTTATCTTTTGCCCTCAACCCATGATAAGCTAACCGTAAATATTCATCCGCCAGCTTATTAATATTAGTTGGTTCTTTTATGCCGCTGCTGTTTTGGCTGTGCTGCAGCATTCCTTTTACAATTGCATCTGCTCTTTTGCCGTGTTGGTTTATTTTTTCCTGGTTTTCTATAACATCATTGGCAATTGCTTTTGCATCATCTAAATTTCCTTTATCCATTTCATCTTTCATTTCTACCAGCAATTCTTTATTTACTTCACTAAAATTATTGACGAAGTTTAACGGGTTTTGAATTTCATGGGCAATACCTGCAGTGAGTTCTCCGAGTGAAGCCATTTTTTCGGATTGTATAAGTTGGGATTGAGTAGATTTTAAATCCTGTAAGGATTGTCTTAATTCAGCGGTACGCTCTTCTACTTCTTTTTCAAGTTGTACTTTTTGTTGTGCGATTAACTGGTTTCGCTCTATCTCTTTTTCTTTTGCCAATCTTTCTTTTGCAAGTGTCTCTTCAGCTATTTTCATCTGTAATTGCTGAAAACGCTGAAATAAGCTCCAGGAAAAGAATATGAGGGCCCATACCAAACCAATCTGTTCAAATACGGGGAACCTGTTATTTAGCCATACCCACTTTAGAAAAGCTGG
>JAYVLZ010000160.1:0-6669 GCA_043759175.1 Chitinophagaceae bacterium
TGGTCTATATTTATAGGTGATAATTACATGACCACAAGTTCTGAAATTTTTACTTCGCAACAAACACTATTTTATTTTTGAGTTGTCAAAGTAGAATTATGCAGAACCTGTTTTTTCTCTTACAATATCATTCAGCGTTTTCAATCTTGAATAAATAAGGATGCCGCCTATGAAAGCTGCAATTACCAGCAGTAAAAAAAACATCTTCTTGTCGGTAAAATCATCCCAAAAGCCGGTCATTACACCAGCAATTTTCCCTCCTAATGAAGTAGACAAAAACCATCCTCCCATCATCAGTGCTGTTAACCTTGGCGGAGATAATTTTGAAACAAAAGACAACCCTATGGGGCTTAAAAATATTTCACTGATGGTGAAGACAAAGTAAGTACCCCATAACCATAATGGAGATGTTTTGTGTGTATAAACAGATGGCACAGACATTACTGCAAACACCATTACCAATGCAGATAAACCTGATATAAACATAGCCATTCCAAATTTGGAAGCAGTGGTGGGTTCTTTGCCTTTCTTTCTTAAGTAATCAAAGAAAGGAACAAAAAACAAAGTGAGCAGAACAATAAACAATGGATTAATAGACTGGAATAATTCCGTATTGGTAAGCTTTACACTTTTACCACCGGGCCATTGATCTTTTGGAACATTATTAAAATATGGATCAGGCCCCATCACCAGAATCGGCTTTCCGCCGGCATCTTTTTCTTCAACAAAATACTCGTTTACTTTATTTACCATTCTTGGGGTATCACTCACTTCCTGCATAGGAAATAATTTCCCTGTAATGCTTGCAGTAGTTGGAGAAGCAACCCTGTTCGTGTGTTTCTCTGCCCATAAGGTAAGGCCTGTTGCATTCTGATTATAGATTGTCCAGAAAGCAATCGCTATTATAAAAATAAAAAGCAAAGAGCCAATACCCTTTTTATCCTGGCCTTTTGCTTTTACCCATAACGAAATATAAAATGCGATAATAGGAATGCATGCAAATATAAATGCATCATTAGCCTGGGTACCCATGATAGCGCTGCCAAAAACTTTTGTTGGTACAATCCATCCAATTACCGCCACTATCATTGCAGGCAGAAATACATAACCCAATATCTGGCCAAGCGACATATCTTCTTTCTGAACCGGTTTCTTTACATCCCCAACTCTCACAGATTTCAAGTTAGCTGCCAGAAAGATCAAACCAATTATCAAACCAATACCAGCAGCAGCAAATGCCCAACCCCACCCATACCTGTTTCTAAGATAGGCCGCTACAAAATTGCAAACAAATGCACCGATATTAATGCCCATATAAAAGATATTGTAAGCATTATCTTTTAATGGCTTCAGATCTTCACGATTATAAATATTACCTAAGAGTGTTGAAATATTGGGTTTGAAAAAACCATTGCCAACAATAACAAGTGTGAGTGATATAAACATGGCGGTATTGCCCGGAATAGACATACACAGATAGCCTGCAGCCATCAGGCTTCCACCCAAAAAAATTGAATTGATATAACCCAGGTAACGGTCAGCGATAAGACCACCGATAAAAGGTGTGAGGTAAACCAATGCGATAAAACTTCCCACAATATCAGCCCCTACTTTTTCATCAAAACCTTTTCCGCCTGTTTTGGTATCAATCATGTAGAGTAACAAAATACCCACCATTAAATAATAGGCGAACCGTTCCCACATTTCTGTAAGGAACAACACATACAATGCCCTGGGATGTTTACCGGTCTTTACCTGTTCTGTCATACAATGGTTTTTTTAGAGATGATTTTAATGGCTCAAAGTAGTAAAATTTCTTTTAGTTAAATAATTATCATCTTTCCAAATTTGTAAGAACTCACTTAAAAACAAAATGCCGTTGATAAAAATAATATAGTTAACACAACCAAGTGGATTAAATTCGCTGCCGTATAACCTGTTTTATTTATAATAAAAACTATTACGCTTATGAATATATTGATTGCCGGAAGCGGGGGAAGGGAACACGCTTTAGGATGGAAAATAAAACAAAGCCCTCTCTGCAGCCAGTTATACATTGCCCCTGGAAATGCAGGCACAGCAAGTATTGCAACCAACGTTCCCATCAGTGTTACTGATTTTGAAGGGCTATCTTCTTTTTGTCTTAAAAATAATATTGAGTTACTGATAATAGGCCCCGAGGAACCATTGGTAAAAGGTGTGTATGATTTTTTTACCGGCAATCCTGCAACAGCACATATACATATCATCGGGCCATCTAAAGAAGCTGCACAGTTAGAAGGCAGTAAAGCCTACGCAAAAGAATTTATGATGCGGCACCAGATACCAACTGCTGCTTACAAAGAATTCAATTCAGAAAATTATTCCGAAGGTATTGAATACATCCGCAATCATACATTACCTGTGGTGTTGAAAGCTGATGGATTGGCTGCAGGAAAGGGCGTTATCATCTGCAATTACACCATTGAAGCGTTGGCAGAATATGAGCTGATGATACAGCAATCAAAGTTTGGAGAGGCAGGGAAAAAGGTTGTGATTGAAGAATTTTTGAAAGGCATTGAACTGAGTGTGTTTGTATTTACAGACGGTGTGAACTATGTTCTGCTGCCGGAAGCAAAAGATTATAAACGTATTGGTGAAGGAGATACTGGTCTTAACACCGGCGGTATGGGTGCTGTGAGCCCGGTGCCTTTTGCAGATGAAACATTTATGCAAAAAGTGATCACTACCATTATTGAACCCACCATCGCCGGGCTGCAATCAGAAAAGCTGGTGTACAAAGGCATTGTTTTTTTCGGGCTGATCAAAGTGGGTGATGACCCATTTGTTATTGAATACAACTGCAGGTTTGGCGACCCTGAAACAGAAGTGGTGGTGCCAAGAATAGAGAATGACCTGGTAGAACTGCTGCTGGCAACATCACAACAACGGTTAAACAAAATTACGATCCAGACTAATCAGCAAACTGCAGTAACTGTGGTGGCGGTAAGCGGTGGCTATCCCAATGATTATATCACTGGCATTCCTATACACGGGCTTAATGAAACAAGTCCTGCAGACACCATCGTATTCCATGCCGGTACAAAAAAAACCGGAGATGAAGTGGTAACCAACGGAGGCCGTGTACTGGCTGTTACCTCTTTCAGCGATACCATCCAGGAAGCTTCTGAAAAATCAATCCTGATGCTGGAAAAAATGTTTTTTGATGGTATTTACTACAGGGAAGATATTGGTTATGAATTCAGATAAGCCGCATTTCAAATCTTTCTTCTAACAACAACGGGTAAACGAAATCCTTCCATCTGTTTTTATAAAGGCTAAATAAGTTAGCAAACCTTTGCAGGGCTGGTATTTCAGGCTGCAGGGTTTTACACAATGGAGCGGTTAAAATGTTGAAAAATAAAGAGTTTGCCGTTGTTAATTCGAATTATTTCCTTCAACTTTGCCCACATTATTTACAATCATATTTTCTCAACATAAATTATGGGTCTTTTTAATTTTTTTACGCAGGAAATTGCGATGGATCTGGGTACGGCAAATACGCTGATCATATTCAATGACGAAGTGGTGGTGAATGAACCATCCATTGTGGCGCTGGACCGGAACAATCCAAAAAATATTTTAGCCGTAGGCAAAAAGGCGCTGATGATGCATGAAAAAACGCATGAAAGCATCAGAACCGTCCGCCCACTCAAAGACGGAGTGATAGCAGACTTCAATGCTGCAGAACTGATGATAAGGGAAATGATCAAAATGATTTACCCAAAAAAACCTTTGTTTGCCCCAAGCTGGCGTATGATGATCTGTATACCAAGCAGTATCACAGAAGTAGAAAAGCGTGCTGTAAGAGATAGTGCTGAGCAGGCAGGCGCAAAAGAAGTTTACCTGATACATGAGCCAATGGCTGCGGCACTTGGTATTGGGATTGATGTGGAAGAACCAGTTGGGAACATGATCATTGACATCGGTGGTGGTACCACCGGTATCACGGTAATAGCTCTGGCTGGTATTGTTTGTGATCAAAGTATCCGCATTGCAGGTGATGAATTTACGGCTGATATTATGGAGGCGCTGCGCCGCTATCACAGTTTGCTGATAGGTGAACGCACTGCAGAACAAATTAAGATACAGGTAGGCGCTGCGATGAAAGATTTGGATAACCCGCCGGATGATATTCCCGTAAATGGCCGTGACCTGGTAACAGGCATTCCTAAACAGGTTTTTGTAAGCTACCAGGAAGTAGCAGAAGCCCTTGATAAAAGCATTTTCAAAATTGAAGAAGCTATTTTAAAAGCGCTGGAAACAACACCACCGGAACTGGCTGGTGATATTTACCGCCGTGGATTATACCTTACTGGTGGAGGTTCTTTACTCAGAGGCCTTGATAAAAGAATAGCTGCCAAAATAAAACTGCCTGTACATGTGGCTGACGATCCGCTGAAGAGTGTGGTTAGAGGAACAGGGTTAGCCTTGAAAAATTATGACAGGTATCCGTTTGTGATGAGATAAAACGCATAGGCTGTTGTAAAGAGCGTTTGGTGGTTTGCTGTATGCTATGCTGTTTAACTATGAACAATACATTATCATTTTTACATTTATTCCAATACATTAAGTTGCGTTCAGGAGGGACACACCATGCGTAACGTTTTTCTTTTTATCCGCAGATATTTTCATTTCATATTTTTTTTACTGCTCCAGGTTTTTTGCATCTACCTGATTACTCATTACAACAAATATCATAATGCTGTTGGTTCAGCCACCATGAATGAGATCACCGGCAAAATCAATACACAGTACAATAAAGTTGATTATTACCTGCAGCTGAAACGTACCAATGAACAATTGGTAAAGGAGAACGAAAAATTGCGGAATAGTTTAAGAGCAGATTTTGAAAACCCGGATACCGTTAATAAAGCAGTAACAGACTCCATTCCTTTTGACACGTTGGGTAACCGGCGCAAATGGTTGTATCAAAGAGCTAAAGTGGTATCCAATTCTGTTACCACGCAAAATAATTTTGTAGTGCTGGGAAGAGGTACCAGTCAGCAATTGGCTAAAGATGAAGGTGTGGTGGATCTTAATAATGGTGTGGTGGGTATTGTAACAGATGTAAGTGAAAACTTTGCTATAGTAATGAGCTTGCTGCATAAAGATTCAAGGATAAGTGCCATATTAAAAAATGATCCTGATGGTGGTGGCGGATCAATTACCTGGGATGGCAAGGAACCAAATTATGTTTCTTTTATCAATGTAAGAAAAAGTGCCAAAGCAAAAAAAGGCGATACTGTAATGACAAGCGGCATCACTCCCACCTTTCCTTACGGAATGATCATTGGTACCATCAGCCAGATTGAACCTGACAAAAGCACAAATAATTACATCATCAAACTAAAAACTGCAGCTAACTTTTATAACCTGCAATATGTTTACAGTATTAAGAATTATCAAAAGGAAGAAATAAACAAATTGCTGGAAAAAGCAAAAAGCAGGATTAATAATTAAAGAGTGGGTTTAGAAGTTTAGAGGTTAGAGGTTTAGTGGTTTAGAAGTTTAGCTGGTTACTGAATTGTTTAACCATACATATCAATTATTATCATCAACGCATGAGTACGCTGGTTAAAAATATTTTACGGTTTGCATTATTAATCCTCGTACAATTTTATGTACTGGATAAAATACACCTGCACCGGATGGTAACACCTTATGTTTATTACCTTTTTATTTTATGGATGCCGTTTAAACTCAACCGCACCATACAAATGTTACTGGCTTTTTTACTGGGTTTCACTTTAGACAGTTTTAGGCACAGCCCCGGCTTTCATGCTGCGGCCTGCGTCTTAATTGCCTACATACGCCCTTTCCTTATCAATATTTTAATCCCCCAGGAAGGTGCTGATTCCAACTATGAGGAACCATCGGTGAGAAGTATGGGTGGTTTTTTTCAGTACATGGTCTATGCAAGTGTGCTCACATTAATACACCATGGATGGCTCTTTTTGCTGGAAGCCTGGGAGTTTGGAGATATATGGTATTTCTTATTAAAAACTTTATTATCAACAATTATTAGTGTGGCCCTGATCTTTGTTGCAGAAGCATTATTTTCCCGTAAACAAAAATTCAGAACAAATACTGCTTAATTTGCCTGCAATGTCCAGGGCAATCAACAACTAATTTATATTGCAGTCGTTTTGTTCAGAAGGAAACAATATTAATTAATCTAAAACCTCTTTTGGTTTAGAGTCCAAATATGTCTGTCTTTAACCAGTCCCGTAAAAATGTTATCATGCTTGTATTTGCAGGTGTGATCCTAATTATTATCGCTCAGTTAGCCAACCTCCAGATCTTTTCTCCCAAATATAAAATTATGGCAGATGATCAGGGAAAGTTTAGGAAAGTAATCTACCCTGACAGGGGAATTATTTATGACCGTCACCGGAAAGCTATTTTACAAAATACTACCATCTACGATCTGATGATCGTTCCTAATAAATTAAAAGGCGTGGATACTTTTGGATTGTGCAATATCCTTGGAATTGATACTGCACAGTTTAATAAAAAAGTGGTGGAAGCCATCATAAAAAATGGAAGAAGCAGGCCCTCTGTTTTTGATGGATTATTGAGTGATCAAAAAATGGCAACACTCAATGAATCCATGTACAAATTTGCGCC
>JAYVLZ010000161.1:0-15596 GCA_043759175.1 Chitinophagaceae bacterium
TCTGAAAATTAAAAAAAATCAATTCCACTTTTTACTTTTTATTACAAATATGGAGTTCAATTCCATATTTTACCTATTTTTACAAAAATGGAATTGGCATGATTACCAGGATGATATTACAGGAAGCAAAACAGGCGCTCACTCAATTTAGGGCATTGTGCATTACAGGTCCGAGGCAAAGTGGTAAAACCACTTTAAGTAAGCAATTGTTTAAAGGCAAGCCATATATAAATTTTGAAAACCCATCTGTACAGCATGAGGCAGAACTACACCCTGAAGCATTTTTAAAAAAATACCGGGGAGGTGCGGTGTTTGATGAAGTACAACGGGTACCACATATTTTCCGTTACCTGCAGGAAATGTTAGATAACAATACAAAACGGGGACAGTTTATTCTTACGGGGTCTAATAATTTTTTATTACAGGAGCAGGTATCCCAATCACTTGCAGGCAGGGCAGGTTATTTATCGCTGTTGCCTTTTAGCTATGCTGAACTGGTAAATGCAAAGCTGGCTGCAAAAGATGTAAACAAACATATACTCACCGGCGGATACCCTGAAATATGGAATGAGCAATTAATACCCGGCACCTGGCTTAATAGTTATATACAAACTTATGTGCAAAGAGATGTGAGGCTATTACGAAACATCAGCAACCTTGCGGCATTCAACCGCTTTATTTATTTGTGTGCCAACTATGCCGGGCAAATACTTAACCGGGATGAACTGGCTAAACAAACAGGCGTAGATACTAAAACAATTTTAGCATGGCTGGGCTTATTAGAAAACAGTTATATCATTTACCTGCTGCAGCCCTGGTATAATAATATGAACAAGCGGATTGTAAAAAGCCCCAAACTTTATTTTTATGATACCGGGTTGCTTTGTCATTTGCTGGGCATTAAAAGCACAGCATCATTAAAAAAAAATAATGCCTATGGAGCCTTGTTTGAAAACTGGGTGATAACTGAAATAAGAAAAAACAATTTTAATGCAGGGCAAAATGAAGGCATGTATTATTTCAGGGATAATGTGGGCAATGAGGTTGACCTGATAACAGAAAAAAATGAAGCGCCTTTGGCTATTGAAATAAAAGCAGCTGCTAAAGTAAGCAGCAGTATGCTAAAGGGTTTACAGTTTTGGCAAAAAAACCAGGCACAAGGTCAAGCCATACTATTGCATGCCGGCAATACAAATGAAATAATAAACGACAGGCTGGGAATTGTACCGTGGACAGAAGTAGCAAATCTTTAAAATAAACATGAAAAAAATATTCCTATACTGTACAAGGGATAAAATAATGAGTTAATTTTTTGTTGTACCGGCTAAGAAGCAATGAGAATCATCGTTGTGTCACTTGCCGATTTTTTCGGCATCCCGATGTTACACTTGAATCGGGACTTGTACCGCATACCTATAGGGGTCTTTAATTATGTTATAAATTAAAATACCGATTCATTTTTAATATTATCCAACAAAATAAAATTCACTGTTTTACCCCTTGCGGAGTATAACTATTTTACAAAGAATGAAAAGATCATGAAAGAAAATAAAAATAAAATAATTGCATTACTGACAGTGCTGCTGTTTTGCACAGCAATAATAACAGCCCAGGTACCGGTAAGAGACGAACCCAGGCATCATCCTGTTTTACAAAATAAATATATCCGGCTGCTGGATGTTTGGCTGCCACCAGGAGATACTACGCAATTTCACATTCATTCAACACCTTCTCTTTTTGTGATACTATCCAAAACAATTACCGCCTGGCAGGAGAAGGGAAAACAATGGATAAAAGATTCTTCTGTATTGGGAAGAAGCTGGTATCGTTCTTTTTCACCAGATACATTAGTGCACCGGGTATGCAATGCAGACACTGTAGCATTTCATGTAAATGACATTGAAATATTATCCCAATACGATCCTGCTGCGCCTGCTAAAACAGCCTTGCCATTTACAGTTGAATTTGAAAATGAAAAAGCCTTTGCATACCGGATAACAGCGATTGCTGATCATGCTCCAATCATTAACGAACGTGGGCCGATGGTTGCAGAATTGATCAAAGGTTCAGGTGTTTTTTTTCATAATGCTTCGGCCAATCAAACAAAAAAAATAGAAGCAGGCAAGTATTTATACATTGAACCGGGCACTGCTTTTTATTTTTCAGCAGCGGAAAATAAAGCAATAGAAATGGTGCTTTTTGAAATTAAATAACAGTTCGATTTTAAACAAAGATTGATACGGTTTTTGCATGAGTTAATGAAACTAACAATCACTTTAGCGCATAGCAATTTTTAAATAATTGGCTGTCAGATTCAGAAATTTTTTACCTACATTTAGTGACTGAAATGAGCTAATTGCCCCTTAAGCCTTACCACCCTTGTAAAATCACTGTAGTCCATGTTTAAAATAAAGTTTTCATTCTGCTAACAACACTTTTGTTATGATAAAAGGCCATACCTGTTTTATTTCCGGCAAAATAATAGTTCCATTGCTGTTGCTGTTTAATTGTGTACCGGTTTTATTATACTCCCAGCAAACCGCTGATCAATTGCAATCTGAAAAAGGGCTTCCCTTTATCACCAATTATTCTGCTAAAACTTATAATGGAGTTCCCCAAGTGTGGTCTGTGCAGGAAGATGAAAGCGGAATTATGTATTTCGGTTCCACAGGCAATCTTTTGGAATACGACGGAAATAAATGGCAAAAAATACCCCGTAGTACTGGTTCTACTGCTGGTACTGTGCGATCAATGACGAAATATAAAGATGGAACTATTTATGTTGGGTCTGATGGTGATATAGGCTACCTGGCAAAAGATAGCCTCGGACAAACTAAATTCCTGTCATTACTTAATCTTATACCAAAGGAATACCGAAACTTTTTTGATATCTGGACTATTTATACAACTGACAATAGCATTTATTTTCAAAGCAGGGAGTATATCTTCCGGTTGCGTGACCCTAAAAACAACGAAGCTGGAAAAGCGAATATAAAAGTATGGAAGCCCCAATCACAATTTATGTATGCCTTTTATCTGGATGGTGAATACTATGTACACCAACAGGGATTGGGTCTTTATAAAATGACAAACGATTCGCTTGTTTTGATACCGGGCAGCGAATTTTTGGGCAAAGAAAGAATGCAGGTAATGATGCCATACATCTCCGGGCCTAATGGCGAAAAGCAATACCTGATAGGGCAGTTTTATAGTGGTCTTCATATTTATAACGGAAAATCCTTTCGTTCTTTTGCTACAAAGGCTGATGCGATATTAAAATCAGGCAATTTACTATACAAAGGAATACAGTTAAAAAATGGTAACTATGTATTATCGCTTACAGGAAATGGTTTTGTTATTATAGATCAAAAGGGAAACCTGCTGCAACTAATCAACCGCAATGCCGGTCTTCAGAATGAATCAATTTATGCAAACTATCTCGATAGTAAAGGTGCATTATGGCTGGCGCTTGATAACGGTATTTCACGGATAGAAATAAATTCCCCCCTTACTCAATTTACATTACAATCAGGAATTAATTCTGGCGTACTTACCATGAAAAGATTTGATGGTAATTTATATATTGGTACCTCAAATGGTCTTTTGGTATATGACAGCACACGCAAGTTTTTTGAGCCTGTTGTCGGCGTGTCAAAAAATCAAATATTTGCACTTGTAATTAATGGTGATGAATTACTCGTTGCCAGTGATGGATTATTTGCTATAAAAAATAAAAAGGCTTTTACTATCCATCCGTCTATAAGCGGTGACTTTACTTTATCAGCCTTATATATTCCAAAGAAATATCCTGACCTTCTATTGGGAGGAGGTACGTTTGGACTAGGTTTCTTCGACAGAAAGAAATCCACTAATGTTTCTGGGCAAAAAAATCCCTGGAATTTTAAAGGACTTATTCCTGGAATTACAGAAAGAATCATAATTTTTTCTGAAGACAAAGACGGAACCATTTGGGCAGGTTCCTCGAATGGGGTTGCCTATCGTCTTTCGATTTTTCCTGATGAAAAAAATAATCCTGATCTAACTAAAACAAAGATTGATACAATTAAGTCTAACAAGGATATAAGAAATTTCGTTGGCGGAGTTATACCCATAAATGGAACTACCTATTTCCAGGCTGATTCCTTCCTGTACATTTTTGACAAAAGCAAGCAACAGTTTCTTGCTGATACCACTTTTGGAAAATTTCCCAATGGTAATGTGGGCACCGACTTACTTATAACAGAAGATCAACTGGGAAGAGTTTGGATAAATATAGATAAGCAAACAAGGCTGGCCATTCCCCAAAAGGAAAGCGGTTATCGTATTGAAAATGCCGGGTTAAACTCATTAGCTGATTATTCGTTTTCTGATTTCTTCTCTGAGAAAAATGGAATTACATGGATCGCTACCACAGATGCGCTGGTCCGTTTTGATGAGAATCTGGAAAAAAATACCGACCAGTCGTTCAAAACAATTATAAGATATATTGGAGCAGGAAAAACAAGATTAAGTACAGATATATTAGCTGAACAAAAATCATTTCCTGTATCATTTAAAAACAATACGCTCCGGTTTGAATACGCAGCGCCCTATTTTGAACAGGAAAACAAAACGCGGTACCAGACAAGGCTGGAAGGATTTGAAAATGATTGGTCGCCCCTGGATAATAATTATTACAAAGAATATACTAATCTTAATGCAGGAAAATATACATTCCATGTAAGGGCTGTAAGTATTAATGGAAAACAAAGTGACGAAGCTACCTACTCATTCGAAATACTACCGCCCTGGTATCGTTCGTGGTGGGCATACTCACTGTATGCATTGATTGCCCTTGCAATCCTTTATTTTATTATCAAATGGCGTACCCACCACCTGCATGAAAAACACCGGGAACTTGAAAAAATAGTAACAGAACGTACCGGCCAATTAAGCCAACGGGTGGAAGAACTGGCAGTGATCAACAGTGTGCAGGAAGGACTGGTAAGGGAAATGGATATGCAGGGTATCTATGAATTGGTAGGTGAAAAGATAAGAGAGATATTTAACGCCCAGGTGATGGATATTGTCACCTATGATAAAAACAAAAACCTGGTAGAAGATAAATATTCCTTTGAAAAAGGTGACAGGACATTGATCGGTTCCTGGACACCGGCAGGCTTTGGAAAACATGTAATTGAAACCGGTCAATTGATACTGATCAATGAGGATCTTGAGAAAAAAGCCATTGAATTCAACAGCAAACCTATTTATGGAGAAGCGCCAAAATCTGCTGTTTTTGTTCCGTTGATTACAGGCAGCGAAGTGAAAGGTATCATCAGCCTGCAAGACCTGGATAAGGAACATGCTTTCACTGATGCAGATGTAAACCTGTTGACCACTTTAGCCAATAGTATGAGCATGGCTTTGGAGAGTGCCCGACGTTTTCATGAGACCAACCGGCTGCTAAAAGAAACCGAACAACGCACTGCAGAACTGTCGGTAATCAACAGTGTTCAGGAAGGATTGGCTAAAGAACTGGATATCCAGGGAATTTATGAATTGGTAGGTGAAAAAGTTCGTGAAATTTTCAATGCCCAGGTAATTGATATCGTTACATACGATGCTAAATTGAATTTAATTGAAGATCGTTATGCTTATGAGAAAGGTGATACCACCTTATTGGGGCCAAGAGAACCAAATGGTATTAGAAAAAATATTATTGAAACAGGGCAATCATTTGTAATCAACCATGATTACGAAAAAATAAGCCAGCAATACGATAATACTATTCTTATTGGTGAGCAACCCAAATCAATTGTGGTTGTTCCATTGATTTCCGGAGGCAAAGTAAATGGAATGATCAGCTTACAAAACCTTGACCGTGAAAATGTATTTACTGATGCTGATGTAAACCTGCTAACCACGCTGGCCAACAGCATGAGTGTTGCATTGGAAAATGCAAGACTTTTTGACGAAACGAACCGTTTACTGAAAGAAACCGAACAACGTACAGCTGAACTGGCAGTAATCAACAGCGTACAGGAAGGATTGGTTCGGGAAATGGATATGAATGGAATTTATAAACTGGTTGGCGACCGGCTGTTGAAGATATTCCCTGATACAGAAACATTGGTGATCCGGACTTTTGATCATGAAACCGGGCTGGAGCATTTTCACTACACTGTAGAAAATGGTGAGCATTTACAAATTTCCCCCCGGCCATTTATATGGGAAAGCAGGCAATTGATAAGCACAAAAAAACCGCTGGATATTGAAAATAATTATGAAGAAATTTCAATACAAAATGGAGAGTCTGCAGTCACTGAAGGTTTACCTGTTAAATCAGCCGTTTTTGTTCCAATGATCGTTGGGGAGCAGGTGAAAGGTTCTATCAGCTTACAAAATGTAGATCGGGAAAATGCATTTAACGAATCTGATATCCGGTTGTTGACCACGCTTACCAACAGTATGAGTGTGGCATTGGAGAATGCAAGATTGTTTGATGAAACCAGCCGCCTGCTGAAAGAAACTGAACAACGTACTGCAGAACTTGCGGTGATAAACAGTGTGCAGGAGGGGCTGGCCAAAGAACTGGATATGCAGGCCATTTACGACCTCGTTGGTGATCGTATCCGCAACCTCTTTGATGCACAGGTAGTGGGTATTGCAACATTTGATCACCAGGCAGGTACTGAACATTTCAAATATGTATTTGAAAAAGGAACCCGTTATCATCCTGAACCCAGACCTTTTGATAAATTAAGGCAGCACCTTATTAAAACACGCCAGAAAATTCTTATTAATAATGATTTTATAGAAGCTTATAACAAATTTGGGATGAAGGCTGTGAGTGGTACCGAACTCCCAAAATCAGCTCTGTTTGTTCCATTAGTTATAGGAGATAAAATTACCAGTTATGTAACCCTTCAAAATATTGACAGGGAAAATGCATTCAGCGATTCGGATGTAAGACTTTTGGAAACACTGTCCAACAGCATGAGTGTGGCATTAGAGAACGCAAGATTGTTTGATGAAACCAGCCGCCTGCTGAAAGAAACAGAACAGCGTACTGCAGAATTGGCGGTGATAAACAGTATTCAGGAAGGGCTGGCTAAAGAGCTGGATATTCAAGCCATCTACGACCTGGTGGGTGATAAATTAGGTGAAGTGATGAATACCCTTGATATTGACATCCGTTTGTTTTCTCCAGAAACCAAACAGGTATTTTACCCATATGTACGGGATCATGGACAGAAAATTGAAGTTCCAACTTCACAGATGATAGGCATGTCTAAGCATGTTTTTAAAACGGGCCAAACCCTTATCATCAATGAGCAGTTGGCAGAACGAATGACGGAACTTGGTTCTACCATACTACCCGGCACACAGATGGAAAAATCCTTTATGGCTGTACCCATCATGGCTGGAAATACTGCTTTAGGAATGGTGTGCATCAGCAATTACGAAAAAGAAAATGCCTTCAGTAATTCCGATGTACGCCTGCTGCAAACCGTGGTATCAGCCATGAGTGTAGCGCTAAAAAATGCAAATCTGTTTGATGAAACCAACCGCCTGCTGAAAGAAACAGAACAACGTACTGCAGAGCTTGCGGTGATCAACAGTGTGCAGGAAGGGCTGGCAAAAGAACTGGATATGCAGGGTATTTATGACCTGGTAGGCGACCGGGTACAAAAATTATTTCAAACACATGCTGTGATCATTGCCAGTTTAGATTTGGTAAACGGGATAGAGCATTTCAATTACGTATTTGAAAACGGACTGAAATATAAGCTTGACGACAGGCCTTTCAATAAACTGAGAGAAAAATTGATTGATAAGAAGCAAACCATTTATATTGAAACGGAGGATATGGCGAGGAATGAATACGGGATCACGGCAATAGGAGATACCAAAATGCCAAGGTCGCTGATGTTTGTTCCGCTACTCAGTGGTAACAATATCAGGGGTTATGTGAGTATCCAGAATATTGATAAAGAAAATGCATTCAATGAAACTGATATCAGGCTGCTGGAAACATTAGCCAACAGTATGAGCGTGGCTTTGGAAAACGCAAGACTCTTTGATGAAACCAGCAGGCTGCTGAAAGAAACCGAACAACGCACTGCGGAATTATCAGTCATCAACAGTGTACAGGAAGGCCTGGTAAAAGAATTTAAATCAAAAGAAATGTACGAGCTGGTGGGTGAACGGCTTTGTGAATTATTCGATACGCAAACAGTAATGATCCGCACATTTGAACTGGAAAAAGGAATAGAACACTGGCGGTATGCTATCGAAAAAAGAGAAAGGCAATACACTGATCCACGTCCACTGATCTGGGCAAACAAGGAAATGATCAAAACACATAAACCAATTTTGATTAATGAAAACTATGTGGAAACAGCAAAGAAATATGGTGGCAGCGGAGTAAGCATGGGCAAGGCACCTAAATCAGCAGTCTTTGTTCCAATGATTGTGGGAGATATTGTGAGAGGTTCAGTAAGTCTTCAAAACGTTGACAGGGAAAACGCTTTTACTGAGTCTGACCTGAGATTATTAATGACACTCACCAACAGCCTGAGTGTGGCAGTGGAAAATGCCCGGTTGTTTGATGAGACCACAATCCTGCTGGCAGAAACAAAGCAAAGAGCTGCAGAACTGAGTACAGTAAACAGTATCAGCAAAGTGCTGGCTTCACAACTTGATGCCGATGATTTAATTAAATTAGTTGGCGACCAGTTAAAAGATCTGTTTAATGCCAATATTGTTTACCTCGCTTTACTGAATAAAAAAACAAAGATCATTGATTTCCCTTACCAGTTTGGTGATGACATGCCGCCAATGAAATTAGGTACCGGGCTAACATCCAAAATCATTCAAAACGGTGAACCGCTGCTTATCAATAAAGATTTACAGGAGCTCAGGGCTCAAATGGGAATTAAACAAATTGGTGTTCCGGCTGCTTCTTATCTTGGGGTACCCATTCCTGTTGGTGATGAAAATATAGGTGTATTGAGCGTTCAAAGCACCGAACAGGAAAACCGTTTTAATGAAAACGATCTGCGGCTGTTATCCACCATTGCATCTTCAGTGGGGGTAGCCTTAAGAAATGCCACCTTGTTTGAAGAAGTAAAACTGGCCAAAATGGAAGCAGAAACCGCCAGTAAATTAGCAGAAAAAGCCAACGAAGCCAAGAGTGCTTTCCTGTCTACAGTAAGTCATGAACTGAGAACACCATTAACATCTGTATTGGGCTTTGCCAAGATCATTAAAAAAAGATTGGAAGAAAGAATATTCCCGATCGTTGACCAGGCAGATGCTAAAACAGGAAAAGCGGTGAACCAGATATCTGAAAACCTGAAGGTGGTAATATCGGAAGGCGAACGGCTGACGCATTTGATCAATGATGTACTGGACCTGGCAAAGATTGAAGCCGGCAAAATGGATTTCAACCAGGAAAATGTTTCCATGCCTGAAGTGGCAGAAAGAGCCATTGCAGCCACCACTTCTTTATTCGATCAGAAAGCACTGAAACTAATCAGGAAAATTGATACGGATGTTCCTGAAATTATTGGTGACAAAGACAAACTGATACAGGTTATTATTAACCTTATCTCCAACTCGGTAAAATTCACGGATGAAGGTTCTATTACCTGCAGTGTTTTCAAACAAAAAGACGAGCTCATTGTAAGCATTGCAGACACAGGTATTGGCATTGCACCTGAAGATTTTGGTGCTGTGTTTGAACAGTTCAAACAGGTGGGTGGAGATACATTAACTGATAAACCAAAAGGTACCGGTCTTGGACTTCCTATCTGTAAAGAAATCGTGGAGCATCTTGGCGGAAGAATATGGCTGGAAAGTGAACGTGGCAAAGGCAGCACTTTTTCTTTTGCATTACCCATTAACAAGGCAACTGCTGCAAGGCCAATACACCTTGATGACCTGGTAAGACAACTGAAAGAACAGGTAGCCCATTCACAATTACACTTGAAAGGATCATCCAATATTTTGATTGTGGATGATGATGATTCCATCCGTTCCTTACTGCAGCAGGAACTGGGAGATGCAGGTTATAATATTGACCAGGCCAGAAATGGTAAAGAAGCATTGGCAAGGGTAAGGGCAAACCGGCCCGACCTGATCATCCTTGACATTATGATGCCCGAAATGAATGGGTTTGATGTAGCCGCTGTTTTAAAAAATGATCCTGAAACAATGGATATACCCATCATTGTATTATCTGTGGTGCAGGATAAAGCAAGAGGATTCAGGATTGGTATAGACAGGTATTTGACCAAACCAATTGATACAGGTCTTTTGTTTAATGAAATTGGCAGCCTGCTGGAACAGGGCAAATCAAAAAAGAAAGTGATGATAGTGGATGAAGATTCCGCTGCTGTTAATGCGTTGATTGATGTGCTTACAACAAAAGGTTATGATGTAATGGAGTCAACAGAAAAAGAGCTAATGGAAAAAGCGGTAGCCAATTTACCAGACATTATTATTATTAATTCCCTTCTTTCCGGCAAGCAGGATATTGTAAAAACACTCAGGTTTGAGAAAGGCCTGGAGAATGTTTTATTTGTAGTGTATCAATAATAAAAACTTAAATCAATCAAAGTAATAAAAAATGGAACAAAAGATTTTAATAGTAGATGATGAAGCACATATCCGCATGCTGATAGAACAAACGCTGGAAGAACTGGAAGATGAAGGTGTGGAATTTTTTACAGCAGAGAATGGAGAAATTGCGCTGGAAATTATCCAGGAAGAAAAACCAAACCTTGTTTTCCTGGATGTGATGATGCCGAAAATGAATGGCATGGAAGTTTGCCGAAGGGTAAAAAAAGAATTGGGATTAGATAATGTGTTTATCGTATTACTAACAGCCAAAGGACAGGAAATGGACCGGTTAAAAGGGCAGGAAGTGGGCGCTGATGTTTATATGACCAAGCCTTTTGACCCTGAAGTAATCCTGAAAAAGGCAAGAGAGGTTTTGGGTATTACTTAAACATTGATATTTCTTTCATTTAATAAATCCTCTGTTATCAATTACTAACATCTATAACCGGCATGGCTCAACCTACATTAAAATCATTACTCGGCAAAAGAAGTGAAACAACTGCCTGGCTTCAGTTCTGGGCAGCAACCACAAACGCAGCCATCAGTGTTACAGACGATCAAAACAATATTTTATTTGGAACTGCAACAGCCGGTGAACAACAAACTTACCCTGTACAGGTGGAGGATGAAATTGCTGGTTATGTAAAAGGGAACGGTAGTGCTTCCATCATTGCCAGTCTTTTATCTTTACTCCTAAAGAAAGAAGGAGAGAAAAAAAAATTAGGAACAGAGGTGCTGGGTCTTTACCAGGAATTGAATGTAATTTATAATTTTTCAGAAAAGTTAACACAGACAATTGATCCGGATGTAATTGCCCAGCTAACATTGGAACAGGCCATACATTCTATTCCATCGCATAGTGGAGTAATTGTGTTGTGGGATGAAAAAAGTAATCAGCTAACAATACCTGCTACAGCCGGTGAAACACTTTTCAACCAGGAAAGCCTGCTCAGCAATCCCAGGTTGCTGCTACAAATCGGGCTGAGTGGCCAGTCTGAAATTATCAATGATATATCCATACTGAAAGAGCATGGTATCATTGAAAAAGATGTTCAATCCCTCATCTATGCAGCCATGAAAGTAAAACACCGCATTATGGGTGCTATTATTTTGGCCGGCAGAAATGCAGAACAATATTCCGCAGCTCATTTGAAATTACTGGTTACGCTGGCGCTGCAATCTTCTACGGCTATTGAAAGCGCCATGCTGTATGAAAAAAATATTCGGGAAGTGAGGGAAAGAGAAGAAGCCATTTTGCGGATACATGAAGTAACGAAGAAATTTGTACCCAACGAATTCATCCGTTCATTAGGAAAAGAATCGCTGACGGATGTAATGCTGGGAGACCTGGTGGAAAAAAATGTGACGGTACTTTTTACAGACATCCGTGACTTCACCAACCTCTCAGAAAAAATGACACCGGAAGAAAATTTCCGTTTTGTATCTTCCTTTAATGCAAGGCTTGGTCCCATCATCCGCTCAAACAGGGGATTCATTAATCAATATCTCGGTGATTCCATCATGGCCTTATTTCCAGAAGATCCAGAGGATGCATTAAAGGCAGCAATCGCAATGCAGGAAGCCGTATATGAACTGAATGTGCAACGACATTCAGAAGGGCTTCCATTAATCAAAGCAGGCATTGGAATGCATACCGGTCCACTCATCATGGGTATCACCGGAGATGAACACCGGCTGGATGCCGCTACCATTTCTGATACGGTAAATACAGCAGCCCGTATTGAAAGCCTTACTAAGCATTACGCATCTCCCCTATTGCTAAGTGGCGAAACGCTGGATCAAATCATTGATTCAAATAAATACCAGTTCAGGCACCTGGGCAAAGTATTGCTGAAAGGAAAAAATAACCTGCTCAGTATTGTTGAATGTATGAATGGTAATGCTGAGGAAGTACGGAATAAAAAAATTAACAGCATTTCTCAATTTAATAAAGCGATGCGCTGTTACCAGGAGCAGCAATTTGAAAATGCAATACAGTTATTTAAGGATATAATTACCAACGACCCTGATGATAACACAGCAACTATTTTTATGGAAAAGGCATTAAAATATTTTAACCACGGAGCCCCTGAAAACTGGACCGGCGCTGAAGAAATGCTGAATAAATAAATTTTGTTTTCCGTTCCATTAAAAATCAGGGGAAATTTATAGATCCCATATTTTGAAAGGAATAAACACTTAATCAAAATTATTATAGAGAAAATAATTTGGCTATCCGCAGGATTCTGTGAAAAGCCAACCAGCTATTATTAATTTATTGCCTCCAGCTAAAGCAGGAGGCAATTCAAAAGCAGGAGGCAATTCAAAAACTGGAGGCAATTCAAAAAAGGCAATTCAAAAGCTTGCAATCTAAATTGCTGCCATGAATTGTTCAATAAACTGCCACATTGAATTACCACAGGCTTCAGCCTGTGGACTAAAAAAATAAAAATAAAATTGGCTTTTCACAGAATCCTGCGGATAGCCAAACAAACAAAACACAATAAATAACACAAACAATAAAATTCTAATGATGAAAAAAATATTGCTGTCTCTTATCCTTCCCTGTTTTTTAATGGCTCCTGTTTTTTCACAAATAAAATTTAGTGATGAAACAAAAAAATATATTGAGTACAATGATTCAATTATTGTATTTCAGCATGCCCTGTTAATTGATGGCAAAGGCAATGCTGCCAAACCTAACCAAACAGTTATCATCAGCAATGGTAAAATTAATTGGGTAGGTGATGATGCAAAAGCAATCATACCCAAAGGAGCCGGCACCATTGATTTATATGGGAAAACTATTATGCCCGGTTTGGTAATGCTGCATGAGCACATGTATATATCAGCACACGATCTTGACACCCGCTTTCCGAATGTCCGGCAATTACCCTTTAGTTTTCCTCGCCTTTACCTGGCATCCGGCGCTACCACCATCAGAACATGCGGCAGCATTGAACCCTATTCAGATATCAGTATTAAAAAAGCTATTGATCAGGGTTTATCACCCGGCCCTTCTATAGAACTTACTGCACCGTACATTGAAGGGAAGTCAGCACTGTTTCCGCAAATGAATGAACTAAAAACTCCGGAAGAAGCAATAGTATTTGTGAACTATTGGGCCGACCAGGGGTTCACGTCTTTTAAAGCATACGTGGGTGTTGACAAACCAACATTGAAGGCTGCCATTGATGCTGCACATAAAAGAAAGTTGAAAATAACAGGTCATCTGGATGCGGTTACTTATAAGGAAGCTGCTTCATTAGGGATTGACAA
Source organism: Chitinophagaceae bacterium (assembly GCA_043759175.1). Classification (GTDB taxonomy): domain Bacteria; phylum Bacteroidota; class Bacteroidia; order Chitinophagales; family Chitinophagaceae; genus Ferruginibacter. The sequence goes on from JAYVLZ010000161.1 coordinate 13,888, forward strand.
TTTAGAACATGGATTTCTTAACAGTACTGATTTTGTATCTGATAAAAAAGAAAATCAGGGTCCGGCATATGGAGCAGCAGATACATCGATAGCTAATCTGGATATCAATGGCGACAGGGTAAAAGAATTCATTCAATATTTAATTGACAAAAAAGTAGGTGTCACCTCAACAATGGCAGTAATAGAAGGATATATTACCGGGCAACCACGGCCCGACTGGCAGGCACTGAATGCTATGTCTCCGGATACGAGAGATTTTTATTTAAAGATGTTGACCAACTTTAAGTCAACCCCGGGCCCTACAGACTTTGATAAAGCTTTTGTAAAGGGCGCTAAAATGGAAAAACTGTTTTATGACATGGGAGGCCTGCTAACGGTAGGCACTGACCCAACAGGCAACGGCGGAACATTGGCGGGTTATGGCAATTGGCGGGCAATAGAATTATTGGTGGAAGCTGATGGCTTCACAGCTTTGGAAGCCATAAAAATAGCCACGCTAAATGGTGCTGTTGCTTTAGGGTTCGATAAAACAACTGGAACAATTGAAATGGAAAAATCTGCTGACCTGCTTATTATAGATGGTAACCCGTCAAAGAACATCAGTGATATACGCAAGGTGCTGTATGTTTTTAAAAACGGGGTTGGTTATAACTCAAAGAAATTGTTTGAATCAGTGAAAGGGAAGGTGGGATTTAATTAATAAAAAGTGATAAAATAAATTCATCTCATAAAATAAAAAATGAAAAAGTATATAACTACACTGCTGATATTTTCATCTATCACTTCATTCAGTCAAACAAACATCAAAGTAAATGAACGCCGGATAGAAGAACGGATTGCTGAACTGGCAACATTTGGGAAAGACTCAATAGGCAGAGGCTACAGAGTGGCTTATACAAAAGCCGACCAGGAAGGAAGGGCATGGTTTATGGGCCTGATGAAAAAGGCGGGATTGGAAGTAAGCATTGATGCAGCAGGAAATATTATTGGTAAAAGAAAAGGGAAAGATTCTTCTAAAAAACCAATTGCTTTCGGTTCTCATATTGATATGGTTCCTGATGGTGGTAATTATGATGGATGTGTGGGTTCCATTGGCGCTTTGGAAATTATTGAAGTACTCAATGAAAATAATATCATCACAGAGCATCCTTTGGAAGTAATCATTTTCTCTAACGAAGAAGGCGGCCCTGTTGGCAGTATAGCAATGGCTGGAGGTCTTACAGAGAAAGGGTTAAAAGAACATAGCCAGAGTGGCCTCACAATAGCTGAAGGCATAAAAGCAATCGGAGGAAACCCTGACAGTATTCAATATTGCATCCGCAACAAAGGCGACATCAAAGCCTTTTTAGAATTACATATAGAACAGGGCGGCATTTTAGAAAAAGAAAATATTCAGATTGGTGTGGTGGAAGGTATTGTAGGTATTGTGGATTGGGATGTAACTGTTGAAGGTTTTGCAAACCATGCCGGTACCACGCCAATGAACATGCGGCAGGATGCATTGCTGGCAGCAGCAAAATTAATCATTGCCGCACATGAAGTCATCAACAGCGTTGAGGGAAAACAGGTAGTTAACGTTGGTAAAATAGCTGCACTGCCAGGCGCATTAAATGTTGTTCCCGGTAAAGTAACATTGGGTTTGGAGATACGGGATTTATCAGCAGAAAAAATTGAAATGCTGTTTCGTGAAATTGAGAAACGGGCAACAG
>JAYVLZ010000162.1:0-6623 GCA_043759175.1 Chitinophagaceae bacterium
AGGGATTTGGATACGATGCAGTTTTCTTACCGGATGGAAGTGCAAAAAGTTTTGGAGAAATGACGATGGAGGAAAAAAGTGTTTTCAGTCATCGTAAAAAAGCAATGAGTAAATTGATTGATTTTTTGTCTGAAAATATTAGTTAAGAAAGGCTATTTTAATTTTTCTGTTCAATAAAAAAATATGGCCCGGATAAAAATTGACATGCCTGAACATAAATTGGCTGAAATAAAAATTCCGGTAAGGATATCAGACATCAATTATGGTAACCATGTCGGTAATGATGCTTTTGTTTCCATCATCCATGAAGCAAGGGTGCAATGGCTTCAGAAAGAAGGTTATACAGAATTAAACTTTGCCGGCACTGGTTTAATCATGAGTGATCTTGCCATAGAATTTAAAAATGAATCTTTTTATGGGGATATCATTGAAGTGAATATTTATGCAGGAGAAGCGGCAAGGGTGAGCTTTGAATTATTTTATCGATTATCAGCAATAAGAGGCAGTACTAAAATCATTTTGGCAAATGCAAAAACAGGGATGATTACTTACAGCTATGAAAAAAAGAAACCTGTTTCATTACCAGATTCTGCCTTAAAATTATTGACGAAAAAAGTTTAATCACTGTTCCAGATACGCCAGCTCTCTTCTGCTTGTATCAATAACATCTCGTATCCATTTTTGGTAACCGCTCCATTATTTTTTCCCTTTTGCAAAAACAATGTTTCATCTGGCTTATAAACCAAATCATATAAATAATGCTTTGAACTGATCATTTCATAGGGGATGTTCGGGCAAACGGTTTCATTTGGCCACATCCCAACCGGGGTACAATTAATAATTACGCTGCATTCATTCATCAAATCTTCATTAATATCCTGATACTGGATAAACCCGGCAGTGGCCGAAAGATTTCTTGATACAATGATATAATTGATCCCAAGCTGTTTCAAAACGTACTGAACAGCTTTGGAAGCACCGCCTGTGCCCAATACCAACGCCTTTGTATGATGTGGTTGTAATAATTTTTGAAAGGATTGCCGGAAGCCTGTGATGTCTGTATTATAAGCAGTTAATTTATTATCCTTTATACTGATACTATTGGTAGCCCCAATAGATTTTACCTCTTCTGATAATTCATCAATGTATTGAAGCACCTGCTCTTTGTATGGAATGGTTACACACAATCCTTTTAAATCAGGGTTAGCTTTCAGCAGTGCAGGAAATTCCTTAATAGAGGGTATAGGGAAAGCCTCAAACTTACAATCCCTGATGCCTTCCCTCTCAAACTTTTCTGTAAAATATTTTTTTGAAAAAGAATGTCCCAAAGGATAACCTATCAGTCCATATACATTCATATTGTAGTTGTATTCAGAAATTAATTAAGATCTTTATCAAGGTATAAACTGAAAGTATCACCACGTAATCCAATACGCATGGTTTCCAATGCAATTATTTCAGAAGGTGCAATATTGCCAAGGTTTACATTACAACCAATCAATTCCAAAAAGTAAAGCTGCTGTGCTTTTTGAGGAGCTTCCCATAAAATTTTTTCTTCAGGTATTTGTGTCAATATTTCTTGTACCAAACCTTCCCTTACTTCACCAGAGCCACGGTATATACCTACGTTACCAGCCTCTCTTGCTTCGGCAATCACATACGTGGAACCAGCCTCCAATTCAGCTTTCATTAATTCTATCCATTTATAAGGCGGAATGATATGAGCAGCATCTTTACTACCAACTTCACTGAGCACAATACCATGTTTAGTGAGTTTTTCTATGTAACCACATTTCTCTGCATGTGGAATTGAAACAGACCCGTCGCTCACTTCCATATATTGAATCCCATACTCTTTGCAGGTATTGATATAATCCTCAAACTGGTTTCTTATCAAAAATGCTTCAAAGAGTGTTCCACCAAAATAAACCGGAACATTATAAGATTGATAGATTGCTAATTTTTCCTTTAGATAGGGCGTTACATAAGCAGTACCAAATCCCAATTTAACCAAATCAACATGCGGATGAGAAACACTCATGAAATTCTTTGTCTCTTCTAAACTGAGTCCCTTATCCATTATCATGGTAATGCCACTGGTACGTGGTTTTGCATTACGATCTGGCATTTGGGTTAAATGAAAATTCATACTTACCTTTTTTTAATCCCGATAACTATCGGGAGGCGCAAAGATAATTATTGAAGGCTAAAAGCAACAATTACAAGTAAAACAGTAATTATCAGGCGGAAAAGACAAGTTATTTTATGTCTATTCAAGTAGAGCTGGAGTTAAATAGATTTATTTCTTTTGAACCTTGCTATTACATCCACTATCAACTGGTGTTGTAAGATAGAAGGGTTTAGATCAACGAGTTTTTTAATCAATCTCGGATTTTTTTCCATGCCGTTTTCCAGCTGTATTACTGCCTCCTTGGTTTTGCCCAATGCCAGTAAAAAAGCAGATTTATATAAATAAAATATTGGCTTGTTATTGGTAAGTTCTAAAGCATGATCCACATATTCTGCACCTTCTTCAAAACAATTTGTCTTATAAAGGCATTTTAATAATTCAAGCCAGCCATTTAAATTTTTAGGCCTTGTTCTTACTACATTACCAAAATACTGTACTGCCAGTTCAATACTGCCCATTTCCATATAACACTGCCCCATGGCAAGATTATATTCCGGTTGCGATTTATAAGTTCGCATGGCAATTTCAAGATTCTTTACAGCACTTTCCCAAATACCTTCATTCATATAGGTACAGGCTATTTTGTAAAAAAGCTGGCTGTTATCCTGGTTAAGGTGAGTTGCTTTCCGGTAATGAAACCTGGCCTGGGCGTAATTTTGCAGTTTATCATAGCAGTGCCCAATGGCTTCATAAATAACATCTTCAGGTCGTGCTAATTCCAGCACTTTCTGCAATACTTCTATTGCTTCTTTATATTTCCTGATCCTCAAATATGCATCACCAAGATTGCGCCAGGCATAATCGAACTTTTCATCAATCACTACTGCATATTGATAAGCATCAATCGCTTTTTCATACAGTTTTATACCCTGGTAAGCAGCAGCCAGGTTAAACCATGCCAGTTCATTATAAGGATATTCATCAATGATCTTTTGATGTAACCTGATCCCCTCTTCATTCCGGCCGGTAAAATCTGTCCAAAAGCAAATTTTATATAGCGCTTCTTCATTATTGGGATCCAGTTCCAGCACCATTTTCAGGCAATCAAACACTTTATCAAAATTTTCATAGTCGTCATATACATCTGCCAGTTCAAATAACAACTCCAGTTTTTCATCCCCTTCAAAATAATCCAGGGCAGCTTCCAATACCGAAGCTGCCTTTTCCTGTTTGTCTAATGCCAGGTAAGCATCCGTTTTTAAAATGTATAAATTAATATCACTGGTATCCATTATTTCAGCCTGGTGCAAATAATGAAGGGCTTCTTTGTATTTTTTTGTTGCAATAAGGAGATCCGCTTTTTGAAGCAGCAGGGAGGATGAATATGGATATTGTTCTATGGCATAACCGCTTGCCTCTAATGCTTTTGCAAGCTCTTCTTTGTCATCATAATAATCAATTATTTTTTCGAAGGAATCTTCTTCTAAATAGGAGTGACTTTTGCCGGCTTTCAGGTTTTCATATTGCTCCAGTAACTCTTTCAGCTCTTCCCTATCTTGCCTGTAAGGATATTTACTCATAGTTATTAAGTTATCGTAAATTAAGGAATTTAATTGAACTATCAATTCTTTGTAACTTTTTTGTAGTTGGTGCGTTAATATTATGTAAAAAAATACATGAACGGTTGATCATTTAACAAAAGTTTTGTCTATTTTTACCAAAATTTACACATGACCAGATTCTTCAAAATAATAGTAATTACAGTAGTGCTCTCGGGCTTTGCTGCTATTACATTTGCTGACAGAGGAGCTGGAAAAAGAAATAAATTAAAGACTCTCCTGAATATCAATACAAACTATTCATTAAAAAATTCACTTTCAGCTAATATAAAAACAGGTCTTACCTACAAAGGAAGTTTACTTACGAGTAACCGCCAGGTGATAGGTTCTTCAATAATCAGTAATTCCTTAATGACCTATCAAAAAGGAAATATTACTTACATCATTCCTTACAAACAAAAGATGATGGTGCCGGAAATGACACAAGGTTATACCGGTATAAAATTGATCATCAGATCTAAAAAATAATTCAACCAAATTTTTTATACTGCTCTCAACATTGTTGGGAGTTTTTTATTTATAGTTTCTTCCTTTTAAAAGAATTAATGTATCTTAATACAACATCTTTTTAAATTTGCAGTAACCAAAACTATATTTATGAAAATTAGAAAACTAATTAATGCATCAATTGCCTTAATTGTAAGCATGATATACCTGCATGCCAGTGCACAGGTAACTACTGCTACCATGAGTGGAGCAGTTACCGGCCCGGAGGGCAAAGGCCTTTCTGGTGCTACCGTTAAAATTTCTTATCCTAACGCTGGTATCAATAAATCTGTAGTTACACAGAGTGATGGATCTTATGTTGTACCAAACTTAAGGGTTGGCGGGCCTTATAAAATTTCTGTAAGCTATACCGGGTTCCAGGAAAAAACAGAAGACAATATTTTTCTTGAGCTGGGACAAAACACAGCTGTAGATTTTTCACTTGATACAAAAGCTGTTGGTTTGGAAGCGGTGACCATTACAGGAAAATCAAAAATATTTGATAGCAAACGAACAGGGGCATCCACCAATATCACATCCAGACAATTAAAATCGTTGCCTACCATTTCCCGGTCGGCAGATGATTTTACACGTCTTACGCCATCAGCTTCTTCTACTTTTAATGGAACTTCTTTTGCAGGTAGAAACGGGCAGTACAATAATTACTCTTTAGATGGCGCTGTATTCAATAACCCTTTTGGTTTGGATGCACCAACTCCAGGTGGGCAAACCAGTTCTCAACCAGTTTCATTAGATGCGATAGATCAGATACAAGTGAACGTAGCTCCTTATGATGTAACTCAGGCTGGCTTTACTGGTGCTGGTGTAAATACGGTTACAAAGAGTGGTACCAACAATTTTACCGGAACAATTTATGGCTTTTACCGTAATGAAGGACTTACTGGAAAGAAAGTTGACGGGAATAAAGTGGTGGTATCAAAATTAGATCAATACCAGGCAGGACTTGCTTTTGGTGGCGTTCTTAAAAAAGATAAGCTGTTTTATTTTGTAAATTTTGAAACCGAACAAAGAAATGATGCGCCTACCAGCTTTGTTGCCCAAACAAGTGAAAACTTAGGCAAATCAAATACGGCAAGAGTTTTACAATCGGACCTGGATGCAGTCAGGACAATTTTAAAACAAAAGTTTGGTTACGAAACCGGGGACTACCAGGGTTTTAACTACAAACAAAAAAGCTACAAATGGCTGGCAAAATTAGATTGGGTAATTAATAGCAATAATAGTTTATCATTTACCTACAATGGCCTGGATGCCTCGAAAGAAAAACCAGCACACCCAAGTGCTATCGGCCGCCGTGGGCCTGATTTTACTACACTGCAATTCAGAAACTCAGGATACAGGATCAATAATAAATTGCAATCTTTTGGAACAGAATTAAAATCAAATTTTGGTAATAAATACGCCAATAAATTGAGATTGGTATATACCAGGTTCAGAGATACAAGAGATCCATTATCTGCTCCTTTTCCTGTACTTAGTTTAAATAAAAACAATGTACGTTATATTGTTGCTGGCCATGAACCATTTTCAATCAACAACATCTTAAATCAAGATGCATTTCAGGCAACGGATAATTTCAACATTATTTTGCCTAAACATACTTTTACTTTTGGTGCTTCCTATGAATCTTTCAAATTTGCCAACTCGTTTAACCTTCAAGGATATGGAAATGGCATATTTACAAATTTCAATGATATTAGCGACTTCCTTACAAAAGTTCCAAATGACGAACCTTTTTTATTAAACCCAAATTTTAGTGGATTAGAACCAATATCAGCAGCACAGTCTTATGCAAAAAACCGTGCTGCTGCAGATCAATGGACATTTTATTATTTAACAGTAGCCCAAATATCTGTTTATGCACAGGATGAATGGAAAGCTTCAAAAAATTTCAGGCTTACTTATGGTTTGAGGGTAGACGCACCTTCTTATAACAATGCAAGTTTCAAAAACCCTAATATAAATCTTGATGGTACATTCAAGGGCAGTTTTCAGGAAGGTTCCCCAACAATTGCTAACAATGACGACCAGGTATTATTTGATGAAAATGGCAAACGAATCAGCAATGGTGTTAATAAAGATCTGGACAATACCAGGTTTCCAACTAAGAAACCATTGTTCTCCCCAAGGATTGGTTTTAACTGGGATGTTAAAGGAGATAAAACGCTTCAGTTGAGAGGTGGATCAGGTTTGTTTACAGGTCGGTTTCCTTTTGTTTGGATAGGCAACCAGCAGGCAAATCCATATACTGGTTTTTATAATGCTACTGCAAAGAATTTTCAATGGCCCCAAATATGGAGAAGCAATTTAGGTCTTGATTATAAAGCATCATTCGGTACTGTGTTTTCTGCTGATATAGCTTACTC
>JAYVLZ010000163.1:0-14060 GCA_043759175.1 Chitinophagaceae bacterium
TTTCAGTACAGTGTTTGCTCCACGCCCACACCGATTGTGTGCGCCACTGCTTATGTATTCATTACTATTGGCGCTTGCCCATCTCCTTCAGGAAAAAATATAATTAGCGGCAAAGTATTTCTCGATAAAAATGCTGATGGGATTAATAATGATGGCGGCACAGGCATACCGCCTGCCAAAATTTATTTGTATGTAGATGGAAACTGCAGTGGCACCATCAATGCAAATGAACTGGCGGATTCCGCTACTGTTGATATCAATGGTAATTACCAGTTCATTAAGGCGCCAGATAAAGGCATTGCTGATAATTTTGACCTGGTGGGTGGAGGTAACAGTTGTGCTTCCGGTTCTGACGGAAACTCCCCCTGGAAAACTAACTGGTATGACAATGGTGACCCATCAACAGGATTTTGCGTATCCCCAGCCAATACAGCAGCCAACACAGATGTGGAAATTGTGGCTGACGGAGCGGCTAACTATGCATTGAGGCTTGATGATCTTAACAGGTCCGCCATCCGGGAATTCAATATGCAGAATGCTTCGAAAGTATTTCTGAGTTTCTCCTTCAGAAGAGGTTCAGCTACATTTATTCCTGGAGAAAATGTGCTGGTACAGTTATCCAGCAATGGTGGCCCATATAATACCATTTATACGATTACGGGGCTGGGAATTGTTAATGCAGGTTATATTAACGTATCTAATATCAATATCAATACTGCCACTTATAATGGCAATAACAGGACTTACCTCCGCTTCGTTACAAGTGGTAATACAGATGAGGGAGACAATATATATATAGACAACGTAAGTATCCGTATGCTTCAGTACAACCAGTGCTATCTGCTAAGCTTAGATCCTTCGTCAATTGCAGCCGGCACAGCATTAACCACCCCCTCTATTGTACCATTTACCTTCTTTAATTCAGGCACCTGTGCTAATTCAACAGACTTTGGAGTAAAAAGGATATTTACTTATTCAGTTAATGATGAAAACAGCACCTGGCAGGATATCAATGTAACAGGAATTGTAAAAGCCAATGACTTTGACCAGGAAAACAATACCCAAACATTTGGGACATTCCTTAATCCTTCTACAATGGCGGTACTTGCAAGTGGTTCAAACATAAAAGGCATTGATAAGGCAGGCGCCACGGTTGCCAATGCAGGCAGCCTTACCTTCGACGCTAATGGCAATTATACTTTTGATCCCATACCATCACTTACAGGTACAGTTACTGTTCCATATAAAATATGTGATAACGGAAGCCCGTCTGCCTGCGACACTGCATATTTGTCTATCACCGTAGATCCATTGCCATCAGCAGGCAACTCTGTTATTGCCAATAATGATGAAAACATCAGCTACGGATCAGCAATAACAAATAATCTTTTTACAAACGACAGGGATCCGAAAAGATATTCATTCACCCTCACCTCATTCAGCTATGACAGTAATGGAGATAGGATTCCAGATATTACAACCATTCCGGGCAGTGTAACGGTGGCAGGCATAGATATATATAACAAACCTGTTGCCAATGCAGGTACATTATCTATTGCTGCCAATGGCACCTACACTTTTACCCCGGCATCAGGCTTCGCCGGAAGCGTGGATGCTTCTTATGTTATATCCAATACGGCAGGAGCCGTTTCCAGGGCAAATCTGCATATAGATGTGTTAGCAGATATAAACGGGTTACAGAATGATCCTCCATTTGCAGGTGATGATTTTGCATATATCACGGTTAACCAGCCAGTGACAGGTTCATTTATCAGCAATGACCAAGACCCAAATAATGATGCGCTATCCCTTAACGGGACAACTATTGTAGCAGCAGGTATTGCCAATGCTATAGGTGCGCCGGTTGCAACCACAAAGGGTGGCACAGTTCAATTTTACTCTAATGGAACTTATACTTATACCCCTCCTGCAGGATATGTAGGCCCGGACCTGATTCAATATGCTGTTTGCGATATAACGGCTACTGCGCCACAGCCTTTGTGTGCCAATGCTATTATACATTTCCTGGTTGCACCCGGCATCAACATAAGTGGTAAGGTTTGGGATGATGGCAATGGTAATGTGATACGAGAACTGCCTTTTGAAAATATAACAAACGGCAGTAATTCACTGTACGTGAATTTAGTGGATGCTTCAGGATATGTAGTGGTTTCGGTATCCGTTGCAAACAACGGAACTTACAGTTTTCCTGATGCTTCCCCTGGTGCGAATTACTCATTAGTGCTTTCAACTATCGGCGGTGTTGGGGGCACTCCTGCTCCTGCTCCTGCATTACCATCAGGATGGGTATATACTGGCGAAACAAGAAATGGCATTATTGATAATGGCGCACAGGGCGTAATTGATAACAGGTTGTATGGTTTTGCCAGTGCAATTAATTTTGATTTTGGTATAGAACAGCTACCCAGTTCGGTACCATTGTATGTTCATATCAGCGAGCCGGTTGCCGGGCAATTTCTCACTTTGAATGGCGGTGCCAACCCGCCAATACTTAGTGGTAAAGATGCAGAAGATTGTCCTTCCGGGTGTACACTGAATGCCCATAATGTAGTAATTGATGCAGTTCCACTAAATTCCAACCTATATTATAATGGGATATTGGTAACATCAGGCCAACTCATCAGTAACTTTAATCCATCTTTATTTAAGATTGAGTTTACTGCCGTAACCGTAGGTTCAAAACTAACAGAGTTTTACTATTCGTTTGTAGATTCTGCCGGCAAGAAAGATCCTGCAACTGCACTGTACTCACTTAACTGGTTGTCAATCTTACCAGCTACCGGTTTACAACTTTCCGCAACCCGGGAAAAAAACAACGTCACATTGAACTGGAAAACAATTAGTGAGATCAACTCAGATTACTTTGAAATAGAACGAAGCACAGACAGCAGGAATTATATAAAAGTAGGTACCAATGTAAAAGCTGCAGGTACAAGCAATTCAGAAAAATTGTACAACGCTGATGATGACATACGCAACGTTCTGTCGCCGGTAGTTTATTACAGAATAAAGCTCACAGACAAGAATGGCAAAAAAGCATACAGTAATGTGGCAATTGTAAAGCTTCCTGAAAATGGCGCTGTTATAAAGTTAGTTCCCAATCCATTTATATCTGAAATTACGATCAATGCTTCTGTAGAACAAAACGGTTCTTTAGGTATAAGAATGCTTGATCTCTCTGGCCGCTCTATTTCAAACAGCACATTAAAAATAACAAAGGAAATACCGTCTGTTACCATCAGAAACCTAAACAGTTTGACCAGGGGTATATACCTGGTGGAGGTAACCGATATACAGTCTGGCAAGAAAACGATATTTAAAGTAGAAAAAATCAATTAACAATAACCGCTGGCAATTGGTAAATTCAAATTATTATAAAAACACTCGACAACGAAAACAAAATAAGCATGAAGAAGAAACTTTTATTGATGTGCTTTGGCTGTTTCATAGCAATGCATATTTTTTCTCAATCATTGTTTACGTATGGGACTAACCAGGTAAACAAGGATGAATTCATCAGGGCGTATAATAAAAATACAACTCAACCCGATAACAGGGAAAAAGCATTAAGGGAATACCTGGAACTCTACTCAAAGTTTAAATTGAAAGTGATAGCTGCAAAAGAACTGAAATTAGATACGCTTGAGCAACTAAAGTATGATATGATGAATTTCCGCAACCGGCTGGAAAATGATTTCCTGATTGATACAAAAGAAATTCTTGTAAAAATTAAGTATAAAAAAAACCCTGCTGTAAATGATGAGCTGCTTTGCCTGTATGCTGACAGTGCCGCATACTCTAAGGAGAACCTTAAATACCCAATTGCAAAAGAAGTGGTTTTTTCCATTGCAGGTAACCCGGTAAAAGCGGCTGAATGGCTGAATTTTGCCAAAGAATATAAGCTCAACAAGGATTTGTACAAAGATGAAAGCAATAAAGCATTACTTGAAAAATTTATTAACACTACTGCCATCACCTATTACCGTAAACACCTGGAAGAATACAACGATGATTTTAAATACCAGATGGAAGAATTTAAAGAGGGTAATTTGTTCTTTGAGATAATGGAAAAAAAAGTATGGAATAAATCCAGCAACGATCCGGTTGCATTAAAGGAATATTACAATGCCAATAAGGATCATTTTTTATGGGTGGAAAGCGCTGATGTAATATTGATAAATGCAAGAAGTTATGCTTATGCAGATTATGCTTCGGAAAATATGAAGAAGGGAAAATACTGGCAAAGCATTGCAGAAGCAAGTGAAGGAATGATACAGGGAGATTCTGCAAGGTATGAGATAGCTCAACTGCCCATTAAACCCCGAACCAAACTCACAGAAGGATCAATTCTTGAGATTGTAAGAAACAATGCAGATAACAGTGCAAGTTTTGTAAAAGTGCTTAAAATTTATCCTGCTAAACTGCAGCGGAATTTTGATGAAGCAAAAAGCCTGGTGATAAATGAATATCAAAAACAACTCGAAGATAACTGGATGAATGAACTGGTAAAAAAATACCCTGTAAGAGTTAATACTACCGTGTTCCAGTCTTTATTAAAATAAATTAATTCATTTTTTAGTAAACAGGCTATCCTGAAAAGGTAGCCTGTTTTTTTTTATTTGGTTACGCAGGAAAAACTAAAATATGGTAACATTGTGTTTCCAAATTAAAGCTGATATCTTTTAAAAAGATGCCAACTTTACAAAATAAGGGTTTACAGCTTTTAAAAAGCTGTAAACCCTGCCGTAAAATTAAAGCCATGATTTTAAAAAACGCCTGTGTATTAGTAGTAGACGATGATGTGGATGTGCTGACAGCTGTAAAAATGCTGTTGAAAACAGAAGTGAAAGAAGTGACTACGGAAAAAAATCCAGAGAATATCCGTTCACTGTTTGCTGAAAAAAAATTCGATATCATGTTACTCGATATGAATTTTAACAGCAGCATCAATACGGGCAACGAAGGAATTTTCTGGTTGAAAAAAGTAAAAGAAATGGATAAGAACATGGCGGTGATCATGATTACAGCGTATGGTGATATTGACCTTGCAGTGCGTTCATTAAAAGAAGGCGCTTCAGATTTTATTGTAAAGCCCTGGCACAATGAACGGCTGGTGAACACCATCAAAGAGATACTCCGCAAGAAAGCCGGTGGTGATGTGTCAGCTTCGCTTAAAGTGGCTAATAATTCTGTGATTGGAACACAGTTGCTTGGCAACAGCGAAGTAATGGAAGAAATTTTTTATAAGATTGAAAAGATAGCGCCTACCGATGCCAACGTTTTAATTCTTGGAGAAAACGGCACCGGTAAAGAATTGGTGGCGCAGGCCATTCATCAAAAATCATTGAGGGCACAGCAACCATTTGTAAAAGTGGATGTGGGCGCTTTAACAGAATCACTGTTTGAAAGTGAATTGTTTGGTCATAAGAAGGGCGCTTTTACAGATGCCAGGGAAGACAGGATCGGCCGTTTTGAATCTGCTGAGCATGGCACGTTATTTTTAGATGAGATCGGCAATATTACTTTGCACCAGCAGGCAAAGCTCCTGTCGGTACTGCAGAACCGAAAAATTATGCGGCTGGGCAGCAATGAACAGATACCGGTTGACATCCGCCTGATATGCGCCACCAACCTGCCTTTGACAGAACTGGCCAATGAAAGTAAATTCAGGAAAGATTTGGTGTACCGTATCAACACTGTTGAGATCACCATACCGCCATTAAGAAAAAGAAAGGATGATATACTGATGCTGGCAAAACATTACGCAAAAATTTATGCAGACAAATACATCAAACCCACCCCTGATTTTGATGGAGCCTGCAAAGAGAAATTAATGCAGTATACTTTTCCTGGCAATGTTCGTGAATTACAGTACAGCATAGAAAGGGCCGTGATCATGGCAGAAGGAGATGTATTAAAAGCCAGTGATATTATTTTCTCTCCATTAGAATCCAGCCAAAACAAGATGGAAGAAGACGGCGACCTGAAACTCAGCAGCCTTGAAAAAAATACGATCTTAAAAGTAATAGAAAAACACAGTGGCAATATTTCCAAAGCAGCAAAAGAATTAGGCATCACCCGAACTGCATTGTACAGGCGGTTAAGTAAGTATGAAATATAGGGCAGCCTCCCCAAGCCCTCCTGAAGAGGAAGCCCCCTAAATCCCCCAAAGGGGGACTTGAAGGCAAGAGTTTAAAACTTTGAAGTGTTTGCTGAAAAAATTAGAGTGGTTGTAGTATTGTTGATTAAAGATCAAATTAATATGTGGAAGATGAAATGTTTGGGGAAGGTTTAAAGTACCGTCCTTCTCCTTCGGAGAAGGATAAGGAGCCTGCCTGCAGGCAGGGATGAGGCCATTGTTAATTACAGAACAAAAAATGATGTGGAAGAATAAAATGTTTATTAAAGATATCAAGCACCGCTCCTTCTCTGAAGGAGAAGGAGTAAGGAGGATGAGGTATGAAATTTAAAAAAATTGAATGGGCTTTATCGCTGAGAATTTTATTACTGCTGGCAGTAATGAGTGGCGTAGCTTTTTTGCTGATCAAACAAAATTATTCAATTGGTGTTTTATGTTGTGGTATTATTGTCTTCCAGGTGATAGACCTTTTTCGCTTTACCAATAAAAGCAATGAAGAACTGCAGCAATTTGTAGAGTCTGTACATTACCGGGATTTCTCCAGGCGGTTCGATGAAAGAAATGCACCGCTGTCTTTACAACCCATGCGAAAAGGGTTTAATGAAATTACCACCACCTTTAAAACCATCGCCAAAGAAAAAGAAACACAGTATGTGTATCTGCAGAAGATACTGGAACTGGTGGACACCGGCATTCTTTCTTACGAACATGCCACCGGCGATGTAATGTGGATGAATGAAGCGCTGAAACAAATGCTGCAGGTTCCTTACATCAAAGCAATACAATCATTAGAAAGAAGAGATGAAGCTGTTTATAATGAAATATTGAACATCAACCCCGGTGAAAAAAAAGTAATCAGCATCAAGGGAGATAAATCATCCATGAAAGTATTGCTAAGTGCTACTGCCTTTCAGACAGACAATAAAAAATATAAGCTCATTGCATTTCAAAATATTAATGAAGCATTAGAAGAAACAGAATCAAAAGCATGGCAAAAATTACTGAATGTAATGACACATGAGATCATGAATTCTGTTGCACCTATTTCTTCCCTCGCTGATACATTAAAGAACCGTTTGCAGTTAGCCATGACTGACCTGACTGATAAAACAGGACCGATGGATGATCTTGAAATAGGCATTGAAACAATCAAAAGAAGAAGTGAAGGTTTATTAAAATTTGCTGAAACCTATCGTAACCTTAATAAAATCACCAAGCTTACTTTACAGCAGGTATACGTAAGAGATATGTTTGAAACATTACATCACCTCATGCAACCCACACTGGAAAAAAAGAACATTGAGCTGGATGTTATTTTAAAAGATCCTGACCTGATGGTACAGGCTGATGTGAACCTGATAGAACAAGTGCTGATTAACCTGGTGGTAAATGCGGCAGAGGCAGTAAAAGAAATTGCCGAGCCAAGGATTTTATTATCCGCCTACATTACCCCTGCAAATAAAGTGGTTATAAAAATTGCTGATAACGGCGTGGGCATGCCAGATGAACTGATGGAAAAAATATTCATTCCATTTTTCAGCACCCGTAAAAGTGGTAGTGGCATTGGCCTCAGCCTCTGCAAACAAATTATGCTGCTGCACAAAGGAACTATACAGGTGCAAAGTAAAAAAGGAGAAGGTTCAGCATTCCTGCTGCAGTTCTGATAATGATTTGCCCCTGCCTTAAGGCCGGGGCAAATCATTATCAGCTAAATAAAAACTCCACATCTTCTTTTGTCAGCTCTTTTACAAATCCTTCTGTATCGCCAATCAGGTTTTCGCTCAAAGTTGTTTTGCGTTGTTGTAACTGCATGATCTTTTCTTCAATGGTATCCTTGCAAATCATCTTGTAAGCAAAAACATTTTTCGTTTGCCCGATGCGGTGAGTCCGGTCAATGGCCTGTTGCTGCACTGCATTATTCCACCAGGGATCAAACAGGAAAACATAATCAGCAGCAGTAAGGGTCAGTCCTGTATTACCTGCCATCAGGCTGATTAAAAAAACATGGGTGCCGTTTTCTTCCTGCTGAAATGCATCCACCATTTCTGCCCTCTTCTTTGCCGGTGTACTTCCTTCCAATAAATAAAATGAAATGCCTTTTTTGGTAAACGTATCAGCCAGCAGGTGCAGCATTTTTGAGAACTGAGAAAACACCAATACTTTATGCTGCCCCAGGTTGGCAAGTTCATCCAGCAATATTTCAGTTTTTATGGATAGGTCAGCGGTCTGTTCTTCCTGCGGCAATAATAATGGAGAGCTGCACACCTGTTTTAATTTCATGATGCCCTGCAATACTGCCAGCTTACTTTTTCCCAGCCCATCTCTTTTAATATCTAAAAAAAGATTACTGCGGATGCTGTCCCTGATATCATCATACATATTTTTTTGTGCTGCACCCATATTGCACCACAATACCGATTCTGTTTTTTCAGGAAGATCTTTGGCTACCTGCTCCTTGGTTCGGCGGAGAATAAATGGTGCAGTCAGTTTTTGAAGTACCGCTATTTTTTCTTCATTGGCATCCCTATCGATTGGGTCTGCATATTCCCTTTTAAAAAACTCCCGGTTGCCAAACATGCCGGGCAATAAAAATTCCAATTGAGAATACAAATCAAAAGTATTGTTCAATACAGGCGTACCACTTAATGCAATCCTGCTGCTGGCATGCAACAGGTTAACCGCACGGGTAATTTGTGCCGATGGGTTTTTAATATTATGACTTTCATCTATCACTGCAATATTAAAATGAATGGCAGCTAAAAAGTCAACATCAGAACGCAGCGTACCATAACTTGTAATGCATACATCGTTTTTTACAGGTGAAATATTTTCATGATCCCTTGCTGAACCATGATGTATGTAGCTACGCAAATGGGGTGCAAATTGGTTGATCTCCTGCTGCCAG
The DNA here is from genome assembly GCA_043759175.1 of Chitinophagaceae bacterium. Lineage (GTDB taxonomy): Bacteria > Bacteroidota > Bacteroidia > Chitinophagales > Chitinophagaceae > Ferruginibacter. The sequence goes on from JAYVLZ010000163.1 coordinate 9,066, forward strand.
TTATAAATTAATGAGGAGGGACAAACAATCAGTGCAAGGCCATTTTTTATTTGTTGCAACTTGTCGGTTATAAAACAGATCGTTTGCAATGTTTTACCAAGTCCCATATCATCTGCCAGGCAGGCACCGGCATTTACTTCTGCCAGCAGTTTCAGCCATTCAAAACCTTTTTGCTGGTAAGGGCGCAGGGTGGCTTTTATTTGCGGAGGGGCAGGATACAAAATATCATCTGCCTGTTGCCATTGCTGCCACTGCCCCCACCAGTATTCGTTAATGGCAGTTTTTATTGCTGGTTGTTCAGTTACATTTACTTCATCATGCTGACTGATGACCATCCATTGCGGCACGATCAACTGTTGCTTATCTATCTTGCTGTGTCTGATGATAGTGCTGTAAGCTGCCATCCATTCTTCCGGCAAAATGCCGAGTGAGCCATCTTTCAGCATCAGGGCCCTGCCCCCGGCCATTAATATCTTTTGCAATTCAACAGGCGGTATTTTTTCTTCTCCAAACTGCAATGAAAAATCAACCGTTAATGTCTCTGCAGTTTTATTTAACATCAGCATTTTTGTTAGCGGTTTATGTGATGAATACCGAAAGTGAGTAAGCATATCCATACCGATCACTTCAATATCCATTTCTAATAATTTGTGATACACTTTTAAAAACCATTGCTTTTTTTGTGCATCTGCAAAAGATAGATAGTAGTAACCATTCAGTTGTTTTACAAAATTTGGATGCAGCACCTCCAGTAATTTTTTGAAAGCGGTTTCTTCTTCTTTATTTCTTTTCACCAGTACAACTTCACCGTTGTTGCTCACTTCAAAATTTTCTTTCCATACACCTTCTGCAACATAACCATCATACACCCATTGAGGTGTCAATACAAGAAAGTTGTTACTGATCTCACTCAGCAATATTCTTTTTACTGGCAACGCCTCAATGGTGGTAACAGCAAACAAATTATTGCGGTTAACTGTATAATCTTTTTCCAGCGTACTCAATATTTTTTGTGCAAATAAAGCAGGATCATTACCATATTGCAGCGGGTCATTTTGCAGCAGCCATTCCAGTGTTTTATAATCTTTATGTGCCAGTAAAAAATATTCATTCTTACTTTCCAGTAAAAAATGAAAACGCCTGAATGACTCCAGTTCATAATCACTTCCATTAATACTGGCGATAGTTATTAATTGTAACCGTCCGGCTTCTTGTACCACATCAAAAGTAAGTACAGGTTTGTAATTACTGAAGGTACAGGGAGACGTCATAATATTTCCGGTAGCAGTATTAGGTACCTGGTGATACCATTTCATTAATTGTGTAAATGGTTTGATCATTTCAAATCTTTCGTGTAACTGTCTTGTATAAGCTGGCAATAAAAATTGCCGGAAAGGCATCCCGGATTTTTGCTGTTTGAAACGTTTGGTGATCTCGTCTTCCAGCTTGTTCAGTGCCTCACTATTCAAATGCTGCAATGAATTTTTGGCTTGCTGAGGCAGGCCATCATAATATTTTCTTATTTTACTTTCATCTAATTCTGTTATATCATATTGCACTCCTTTTTCATTCTTTTTGATTTGAATGAAACGAAGCAGCTGTTTATTTTCTGTAATTTTTATAGGCAACAGCAACAAGGCTGTTTTGATTTCAATTTTTTTCTCTGCCATATGGGTGGCAAATTTAGGCAACATGTTTGAATGGATTGGGGTGGATTAAAAAGATTTGCCCCCTCCGCCCTTAAGGGCAATGTCGTTTAGTTAAGTTTGATTGATTAAATAATGAACAAGGAACAAGGAATTTCGAACGTTGGAAAGTGAAGAAAATTCTTGATTCTGTATTCCCTGTTCCTTGTTCGATATTCTTAATTAAATCACATTTCCCTAAAACGGGGAACTGTTTGAGTTATTTGTTTTCTTGTGATAATTGTGACCCTTCGGTACTGAGCTAAGCCGAAGTACGCTCAGTGAGATGCCCAATGGTATGCTGATGAAAGGATTGATTATTATTTCATTTCCACTGGAAATAAAATAATAACAGAACAAAATTCACAACAATGATGCTATGAATACTTCGGCTTCGCTCAGTATTTTAGCTGGTATCAAAAGCTTTTAATTCAAACAGTTTCTAATAAAAAAGAAAATTATTTTCTACTAATCTTCACCATCCCTCACTAAATAAACTGATGCGGTAGTATTGTAAGTAATCAGGCAGGGCACTTCCCATACCTGCATGGTCTTGGTGATTATTAGTGCCATGAATTTTTACATAGTTTCCATTCAGAAAAACGCCATTTGTTTTTATTTCAATGGTACGGATTCCAAACCGTAATATTTTGGTATCAATAATTTTACCAGCTTTTTTTACATCTACTACAAGCTTGTACAGGTAAGGGTTTTCAAGCGGCCACAGATTTGGATTGCTAACCGCAATGTTTTGTTTACTAATTTTTTCCCCGCTGCTGCCGGATGAAAATTTTTGCTCAAATGCAGTGCTGATAATTTTGCCACTTTTATCAAGGAGGTATGTATTGATGGAATAATTTACAACAGTATCATCTTCGTTAGCAACAGTTGTTTCTACTGTTACAGTTGCCTTTTTATTCACTACAATTGAGTAAGCAAAAATGCCATCGGTAGCGATATGAGTATTTTGATATTTATTCAGCCACACATGCCTGTAAATTCCTGCGCCTTCATAAAACCAGCCTTCATATTGTGTAGCATCTGCTCTTACCACAATAACATTTTCCTTGTCGTAATTTATAAAATCAGTTACATCATAATTTACACCGGCATATCCGCTTTTATTATTGCCGAGATAGAAACCATTTATCCAGATATTGGCATCCCTGAATATTCCATCAAACTGAATTTGAAAACGCTGCCCTGAATCGGCCTTCGCTATATTAAAATGCTTACGGTACCAGCCAATACTTGTGGCAGGAAACAGTCCCCCACGGGTTTGTAACCATGGCTCTCCACATCAAAATTATCAACGTATTCAAAAGGCAATTCCACGGCCCAATCATGCGGCAGGCTTAGTGTACGCCAGGCACTGTCTTTAAATTGGGGGTCGGCAGCTGTACCAAAAGCACCACCCGATTTTGAAAAGATTGTTCGAATGCTGTAGTTAAAATCTTTCTCCGGATTGGCTGCATGGCCCAAAGCAAATTTCCAATTGTTATCAAGATTTATATGCTGACGGGGCAACTGTGCAATTGCAGATGCTGCAATAAATAAAAACAATAATGCAGTAAAAAAAAATGGTTGATTTTTTGCATAAGCTTAAAAGTTAGATATTCTATAATGAACGTTTACTGAGCTTTATTGATTCTATTTCGAATGTATAAGTTTTATCGTTTGATGATTGTAAAGAAGGACTTGTAGTGATTTCAATTTTTTTCTACCTCATTCAAATTAAAGATTTCATTTACTGCTGATGATTTGAAATATACCGGTTGAAAATCGGGATAAGGCCTTGGCATTAACAAAGCTGAATCTGCTTTTAAATTATTTAATGGTATTTCTATATTCTGAAATTTATCAGTTACTGAAATGATTGAAGAATAAGCAGAGCCGTTTTTATTTACCAGGGTCACTTTAATATTTACTGCCCGGGCATTGATGGTTTTTGCATGGATGATTATTTTATCAAAAGCATTTAATTCAGTGCTTCTTGGTTTTAATTTATCGCCTATAAAAGTTTGAAAACCCATCACTTCATCGTTCTTCATTTCTGTAATGGATAATTTAAAAATTAAATTACCGGTATTTGTTCCTGAAACATAACTTGTTTGAAATCCACGGCGATAGTTTGGAAGTACATGAACAGTCTGCCCGGTTGCAGGATTGTATAATTCAAGCGATGAATTTTCCGCAGCAACAGTTGTTTTATACGTTTCATACCGGTAGTTATCCCATGCATAAGGATTGCCTTTGATGTTGCCGGGATATGCGGTATAATTATTTCCTTCCTGCACAATAATACGGTATTGCAACTGGCCGGTTGTAACTATATCTGCAGGAAAGTGCAACACGGAATCCGCGATAGGCACTTTTTTCGGGTTGCGGATTACGGGCACGATTAGCCGAACGTGAATCGGCTGCTCCACTACCCCAGCTACCTCCGCGATTTACACGGTCTGCTCCTGTGGACGGGCCAGTGGGATCAATAACTTTTCCCCCAGGATAAGGGCCATACCAATCCCGGCACCATTCCCAAATATTTCCAGTCATATCCTGCAGCCCCCATGCATTCGGCTTTTTTTCGCCTGCATTTCGGGGGCCTGCGCCTGAATTTCCCAGCTTTTTTCCCTGATAATTTACTGCATTATTGGCTGCATACCATGCAATGCTATCAAGCATGGGCGCATTTTTACATTGGGTAATTAATGGCCCCGCAAATGTTGCAGATGTACTTCCTGCCCTGCAAGCATACTCCCATTGTGCTTCTGTTGGCAATGTGTATTCGTAATTTTCAGGGATACGGTCATTTGCTTTTTCCTGCATAGTAAGTTTTTTACAAAACCCCATTGCATCCTCCCAGCTAACAAAATACATAGGAAGGCTGTCATTTTCGTTCGCCATAATCATGTCTGGATCGTTGCGGTTAAAATTCATAAACTCACGCAACTTTTTTTTCTGTCCGCTAAAATCATAGACCGTTTCATCACTTAGCATTTTAATAACATGATCCCTCAGGCTTTCACCGGTAACAACTTTCCATTCTCCGATTGTTAGTTCTGTTTTTGCCAGCCAATAACCTTTTGAAATTTTTACTTCAGTTTGCGGACTTTCATCCGCTTTTCTGCCTCCCTCAGAAACCGGGCTGCCCATCAAAAAAGTTCCGGGTGCAACCCATGACATATTAAGTAACTCATTTTTCACCAATGGCAAATCTAAAATCCGCAAGCTAAAAAAGGCCATAAGCCTAAAACCCCTGTCACAATAAAGTTTCAGGGGTTTACAGCGTTTTTAGTTATTCACTTGTCTA
>JAYVLZ010000164.1:0-9778 GCA_043759175.1 Chitinophagaceae bacterium
TCTCCAAAACAATTTTCAAATGATACTGATAACATATTTTTATTTGGCACAAATCTATGATATTTGTGTCCACACGGTAGGTACAAGAGAGTGACACAACAATGATGCTCATTGCTTCTTAGCCGGTACAATAAAACTTTGACTCACTTTTTTAAACCTTGAGCTGTATAGTATAAATAAAAGTTGATAAAAAAAAGTTTCAATAATTAGCAAAATCCGCAAATATTCATTTCCTTTAAACAATCATTCATTTTAAAAAAATTGTCACATGAAGTTATTCAAAGTATTACTGACGGTTATTATTTCCGCTACGCTCGGGTTAATAAGCTGTAAACCCAAAGATGCAGATATTAAAGCTGCAATTGATGCAAAAATAAGTGCCACTCCGGAAATGGCAGGAGCTGTAGCCGATGTTCAGGATGGTGTAGCCACCATTAGCGGCATGGTAAAAGATGATGCCTGCAAAACCATGTGTGAAAAAGAAATTGCTGGTATTAAAGGTGTAAAATCTGTTGTCAACAACTGCACAGTTACACCACCACCTCCACCACCACCTGCGCCTGCTTCTCTAACTACTGCTTTGGATGCTGCCACACAGCAAAAGGTAAAAGATGGCCTTAAAGACATTAAGGGAGTTACGGTAGAATTTACAGGCAACAAAGCCGTACTTTCAGGAGCAGTTACAAAAGCAGACAGGATGAAGATCATGCAGATGCTTGCTGCAGCAAAAGTTCAATCTGATGTAACAAAGCTGGCAGATAAAAAATAATTCTAAATCAACATTAAAAATATTACACAATGGCACTTCAAGATAAATATGCTGAATTAGTTCAATCGGCTACTTCCATGGGAGTTAGCAATTTGGCGGTTGCTGAAAAAGATGGTGTACTGCATGTTAGCGGTACCGCTAAAAGCACTGCTGATTATGATGCTCTTTGGGCATTGTACAGCAAAATTGATCCCAATATGGCAAGTGGAGATCTGATGATGAATATTGATATTAAAGCAGATGCGGGGGCACAATTAAAAGTAACTACAGACGCTACTAATCTCAATATCAGGAGTACTCCAACTACGGAAGGAGAAATTGTTGGTAAGGCTGCCCACAATGAAATAGTAACACTGGTGGAAAAAACTGATGACAGCTGGTGGAAAATTAAAACTGCTGCCGGAGAAGAAGGATATGCTTATGCTCAATACCTTTCACCAATTTAGCTGCATATTATTTTTCTTAGAAGCTGTCTAAAAATGATTTTATGAATTTCTTATTTGGCTAAAAGTGGTCGGTGTCCCACCGACCACGGCGGGTCGCCGCCGTTCGTGTCCCACGAACGGCTTACATGGTGAATCAAAATTTTATTTTTAGACAGCTTCTTAAATTAGACAAATATAGATAAAGGGTTCTTATCTTTGCTGATACAAAACCGTTTCAAAAAAAATTGAAACGGTTTTTTATATTTATATTGTTATGAAAAAATTATTAAAATTTATTACCACATTTCAGTGTGCACTGATCTTTATTTCATGCACTGCCCAAACAAATACTGCTTTAACAGCCAGTGAATTTGAATCAGGCATCAGCAGCAAAGATTCCATACAAATTTTAGATGTAAGAACACCGGGTGAATACGGCAGCGGCCAAATCAAAGGCGCTTTACTGGCAGACTGGAATAATAAAGAAGAATTTAAAAGAAGGGTTGCTTTTGTTGATAAAAACAAACCAGTGTATGTGTATTGCCTGGCTGGCGGAAGAAGTGCTGCAGCAGCGCAAAAGATGAGAGCCGAAGGCTATGAAAAAGTATATGAACTCAAAGGCGGAATTAATGCATGGAAAGCCGACAATAAACCCTTAGAAGGAAAAAGCAATGCCAAACAAATGACCATCGATGAATTTAACGGCGCTATCAATTCTTCTAAAACTGTACTGGTGGATTTTGGCGCTGAATGGTGCCCACCATGCAAAAAGATGGAACCAATTTTAAAAAGTTTGCAGGCAAATAACGGGGGAAAATTTTTATTGATAAAAGTAGATGGCGGAAATGATGAAGATATTTTAAAAGCATACAATGTAACCGCACTGCCGGTATTCATTTTGTTTAAAGATGGTAAGCAGGTATGGAGAAAAGATGGTGTAGCGGAAGAAAAAGAAATAGCGGGAGAGCTTTAATAGTTGATCTGGGTATTTGATATTTTGATTTAGATTAACTCCGGGTTAAAACCCGGAGCTAATCATTTAACTGCTTCGCAGTTGTAAGAACGTTTAACTAAACGGCATTGACTCACCACTCACCACTAATCCTGTAAAGATTCTTTTACAAAATCACTTACTAAATGACTGATCAGCTTGCCTGTTGATTCATCCCTTCTTCCATCGGATAATTGTGTGGCGCCTTCGCTGATGTGGAGGTAAGCCACTTTTGCATCCTGTGCAGCCAACGTAACATATTGCCTTGCATGCAACCTGCTGATACCTGTTGGAGTAGCTGCACTGCTCAGCACATTCTCTATGCAATCCAGGTCCAGCTCAATTCCTGTATAAGTATCTTCTGTAAAGCCGGTAGCATGCGCCACCGCCTGTATAAAGTTTTTTCTCTCGTATAAAAAAATCTCTTCATAACTGGTATAATCAATAAACGGATCACTGTGTATGTCCATCAGTACATTCTGTGTTACATAACTTTCATGCAGTGCCACAATACAATACTTACCTAAAAATCCATCATCATTTGCATACCGGAAAGCATTGCCGCTGTGCCGCCCTTCTGCCGTCCTGAAGTCGGCATGTGCATCCAGGTTTACTACATTGATCTGCGACAAAGGCAACACACCAGCTTTATGCAAACCTTTGGCAACTGCCTTTATGATGGGATAAGCATTGTTTTGTCCGCCCCCAATTACGATGGGTATTTTTTTACAGGAAGCAATCACCTTCACAATATTTTCCACCTCATCATCCACCACATTCACTGCATGACGATAGGCATCAATCATTTCTTCATAGCCATAAGCATTGTTCTCAATCAAAAATTTTAAATCACCAAAATCAAAATGTCCCAGTAACAGGATATCCTCTCCGGTTAAAAAATCATTGCTTTGCATATTTAAAAAAGAAGACAAAAAAGGCAGCCAGTTTGTGTCTGCGCCGCCAATGCCATAATTTCCTTTTATCCCTATGTCTTCCGGAATACCGAGCAGTACATACTTTGCAGGTGACTGCTCCAGCTGCTTTGCCCAGTCACTTTCAGATTTGATGTGCTGCAGTCTTTCACCGATTTTGGTTTCGTAACGGCGAATTTTGGTAACTGATAAAATATCTTCCTTGCTGTAAAACTTAAAATGTTTCATTAATGGAAGTTAGTAAAATTCTGTTGGGATAAAAATATTTTATCTTTAGCGCAGGCTGTTCCACAATAAATTAAGACCAGCAGGAAAATGTACATCCATCTCAGGAACATAGCTGTCGGTTTTTAAACGGAGTGCTTCGGTTAAATACAACACTGCGGTTTGCATGACGAATCCACAAATAAGAATAATAGAATGATTATACTGCACAACGGATAAAAACTTGAATAAGATTTTTTTGTCCAGGCAGAGGTACAGAGCGAAGTCGAAGTATGGTCATCATCGTTGCATCGCCCTCTTGTACTTAATACCATTGGTGAACTTTAATTGCATTTTAAATTAAACCTTAACCTGTTTTATTTTTTTTATTGAACAAAACAAAATATCACTGATTTATTGGTTGTGCAGTATAGTATTCTTTCACAGGACTTTATTCCTCATGAAACTGGCCAGTATATTTATTGATCATAATGCTTCTTTTATAAAAAGAATCCATTGTAATAAAATGCCCCTCATTTTTTAAACCCCTTATTAAGCAGTCAAGCCTCTCAAGCAGTTGTTCATGATCTGGTTTTTTTATATAGTGGGGCAATTTATAGTTGCTCAAATCTGTAAACTCCCATGGGTGAAAATATAAACAAACATAACCAGTATGTTTAAGTGTATGAAGTACCAGCCTTAAATATAAGCTGTATGGCAAATTCTTAAAGCTAAGCCAAAAGAGTGGTATCCTGAAGAAGGTACTTACGGAAGCTGGTATCCGCATTATTTTATTTTCAGAAAAAAATGTTGTTGACTTATTGAGATGATTATAGCGTCCCGGAAGCCAAATGGGGTTTATGGATGAATCATATTGATAGCCGGCATCGCTTAGATCATCGGCCTTTAAATATTTCATCCGTGGCATCCGTATGCCCGTAATGGGTTTGCCTGTAATTTCTTCTAAAGCAATTTTTGATTCTTTTAAATCTTTGGTTTCAAAGGTGGAGTGATAAAATGTATGAGACGCTATTTCCTGGGTTAATGATAATTCTTTTATCTGCTCCGGATAGTTAACAGCGAAGTTTGCTGTTGTAAACAAGGTGGTTTGAATCTGATGCCTGATTAAAAACTCCTTTATTGTTAATAATCCATCAAGCCCTGCCTTTAATTGCTCCTGAGAGCTGATGAAGTGATTATATTCCAAAGGCGTATCAAACTCTTCCACATCAAAACTGAGTAATATGAATTGCTCCCTGCTCATAGAATATTTGATTCTTTAATTATATAGGCCGGCCTGTTTTTCACCTGCATAAAAATACGTCCAACGTATAAACCTATAATTCCAAGAACCATCAACTGAATGCCTCCAAAGAAAGCAATAGTTACTACAATAGAAGCCCAGCCCGATATTGCATAGCCAAAATAATAGCTGATAATAGCATAAGGCAGGTAAAGAACAGAAAGCAATGAAAAGATAAACCCTAAATAAACGGCAAGGTAAAGCGGCCTTGTGCTGAATGATAAAATGCCAAATAATGCTAACCTGAACATTTTATGAAAAGTGTATTTGGTTGCGCCACTGCTTCTCAGGGCCGCTCTATATTCAATTGAAATTTGTTTGAAGCCCGCCCATTTTACCAGTCCACGGAAAAATAAATCATACTCCGTTAAGCTTCTCAAAATATCTGCAACAGCATTACTAATGAGCCGAAAATCAGCACTGCCCTTATCTACTTTAACTTCTGATATGCTGTTCAGAAAATAATAAAAGAAAGCAGCTGTTTTTCTCTTGAAAAAAGGCAGGTTTTTTTCATCTTGCCTGATAGTATATACAATATCGTATCCTTCCTCATATTTTTTGAGCATTAAGGGTATCAGTTCCGGTGGATGCTGCAGGTCACCATCCATTGTAATAACACAGTCCCCATTCGTTTTATCCAATCCTGCTTTCAATGCATTTTGATGTCCGAAATTTCTTGAAAGGGATATATAGTGAATTGTACTGTCGTGCGGTAATAAATTTTTTATATTTCCAAGTGTATTGTCAGAACTGCCATCATCAACAAATAACAATGAATAGCTGTAAGGAATTTCTTTCATGACGTTATGAATAGAAGTTACCAGCAGCACGATACTGCCTTCTTCATTGTAAACAGGTATTATAATATTTAAATGCTTCATTAAACTATGTAAGGATTTTTATTATCAGCAAAATTGTTTACAGCAATATTTTTCAGCAAAACCAGCCATATTAAAATACAGGGAAGGGCTTTAAGAGAATAGGGCCTTGTAAAATGATTCCGGATATATGCAGGAAAAAAATCTGTTGCCGAAAGGCTCGTTAAAATCAGCATAAAAATTAATAGCGCCAGTGTGAATTTTGTGTGGGGATAAATAACATACCAGATGGCAGCGCCGGTTACTGCAAGGACATAGGTGGCCGACTCGGCAGACGTACTCAGTAAAACTACACTCATCAAAACAATTGCCAAATAGGAAAGCCGGAATGAAAGATATTTATATTGCTGAAATCTGAGTAAGGGCAGAATGATCAATAATGATGCTGGTATGAGGACAGCGAAATTCGATAAATCAGGCCAATGAAAACTCCTCCTTATAAAACCCATTAAAGAAATATCCTGCATTAGAGATTGTGTATTTTGAAGGTTCTTTTCTACAAGTACGTTCCACCAGTCAAGGTAAGAACTTATAATAAAAGAAGGTGAAGAGAATAACATGGGTAAAAGAAACATCACAATAAGCCAGAAAAAAAATGACAGTACGAAACCAAGTTTATTTTTTGAAAAAACAAAAAAAAGCAGTCCGGCTATTCCATATAATTTAACCATAAACCCGGCAGCTACAAACAAGGTAGCCCAAAAATCCCTGCCTCTCTCTGTTAGAATGAATGCAAAAATCAACCAGGCGGTAAGCATGGGGTTTACCTGTAAATTGTGTATAGAGGTCATCATTTCAATGGAGGCTATCAATAAAATGAGTAGTTTATTTTCATCTGAAAGCGGCAGTTTTTTTATAGCATACAATAAAAGAAAAGAATTTAGCATGCACCAGCAAAAAATGCCCACAGCATCAGGCATTACTGCAAAGGGTGCTACTATTACACTAAAAAAAGGGCCATAATGATTTACATCCAAATATTCGGAGGGATATTCACTGTATAGATTTGTTTGCTTTACTGTATGCCAAAAGACTCCTTTAAAAATCATGTAATTTCTAAGTTTGCCATGAAATAATTCCGCAAGTATGGCGATAACTGTTAAGCTATACCAGAGCAACACTGGAAATTTTATTTTTTTTCCTTTCCCAATTGGAATTGATGCAAGCAATATATTCCTGATAAAAGTCATAAAATTAAGTTACTTACATTTTGCTAAAAGAATAAACTATGGCCGGGGAGAAACCTATAAGGTCTTGCAGCGCTGACCTGGCGAAGCGGCAGACCTTATAGGTTTTGTGCAACCGGTGTGCCTGGTCCGATCAGATCCCAGAGGTTACCATACAGATCTTCAAAAACAGCAACGGTACCATAAGCCTCACTCACGGGCTGTCTTACAAAGCGGATTCCTTTTGCAACATAATTACTATAATCCCTCCAAAAATCATCGGTGTGCAAAAACAAAAATACCCTGCCACCCGTTTGATTGCCCACCCGGTTTTGCTGTTCATCAGTTGCAGCCTTTGCTAACAGTAACCTGCAACCGCCCGAGCCAGCAGGAGCTATTAAAACCCACCGCTTGGTTTCGCTTAATACCGTGTCTTCAATCAGATCAAAACCTAATTGCTGAGTATAAAACTGTATGGCTTCATCATAATCTTTTACTACGATGGCAACGTGTGCTAACTGTTGTTTCATATTTTAAACTTGCTGAAAACTTATTGAAAACTAAAAATATATTTCTTTGGCAAAAAGATTTTAAGTTCCTTTTTCTGGCCTGAATAAGGTGATGGTGAATTGTTCTCCTCCTGTATCATTTACAAACTTAGTAGCAGGATGATTTTTTATTATTCTTGGTACACCAGAACCAATACCGGAATAAGGTAAAATTTTTGTTGCATAGGATACAACTGTTGGATTTCGGATTACAGAATTACCATTAAGGATATTATCAATAGTAAGATGGTTGGGTAAACTTCCCGGGCTGATTATTTCCACCCTGTCTTTAAATATCAGTAACCTTGTCACAGCATTCTTGGAATAATCCCTGTGTATTAAAGCATTCACCACTGCCTCTTCCAGTGCTCTTTCATCAATTTCCAATGTACCCGTTTGATTAAACGAACCGTCAGTTTGTATGTTGGATAAATTATTTTTCAAAAAATTCATTGCACCCCTGTATTGATCATCCAGTACACCCAGGCAATCAACTTTATCCCTGAATTTATCATCACTTATCTCCGTTCCAAAATAACTCACCGCCCGGATGATGCAATATGGTTTTACAGACTGTGGATTATTTGCAAACAAGAGCAATCCTGCTAAAGTGAGTTTGCCTTCCTTTGCAAGGTTCATATTCTCAAATGCCTTTTGAATGCTTACACCAGATTGAGAAAATACTGCTCCACGGCTACGTTCATAAAACACATAAAATTTTGCCAGGTTGATTACATCCTCCACTTTTACTGCAGCATTATTAATTTCAGCCGATGTAACTGATTCATCAATATACATCATATTGCTTTGCTGAAACATCCGGAGTAGTTCCTGCGGCGAGGATTTTCTTTTATCACTTCCACTTTTTACCCAATATACGCCAGCACTTGTGCAGTATGGTTTAGATGGACCTTCAGAAATATTAATAAGCAGGATTAATTTGCCTTCAACTTCCGCAGTTTTTGTTTGTGGGTAAATGGCGGGCTTGATATTTTCATTAGAGGCATTTGAAATAAACTGGTTGTATTGTGCTACTTCCTGTTGTGTTAATCCGTTTACAGTGCTGTTATCTTTTACCCCAACATAAATAATCCCTCCCCTGCTGTTGCTCATGGCACACATCTCTTCAGCAAGCTTTGCAGCACTGTCAATTTTTTCTTTAAACTGACGGGAAGAATCTTCGCCAAGGGCTATCTCTTTTTTAATATCTGCTGTAATATTCCAGTCCATGCGGCAAATCTACATTATTAAAGTAAGTTATTTACTTACCGGCAAACCATGAAATGATGTCATGAAGATTAAACTGCTGTGCCAGGTCTTTTATCCCGTTCATTACTGACCTTACCACTTCCCCACCATCTTGTGTATTTTTTAATTGTTCACCAGCAGCACCCAGTGTGTCCAGTACATTTTTTAATTTTCTTCCCCATCCTTTTTCTTTTACGTCCCCACTGTTACGGGCAGTTCTTGCATCATCTGCAAACTGCATTACTTTTTGCAGGGCCTCACTTAAAGCTTTATTTGAATCACCTAATGTTTCCAGCAAATAATCAGCATCACCTTTTAAATTACTACCCTTTTCATTCACTAATTGTATATCAATATCAATATTTACCTGTGTGTTAACCTGCGTATTTACAACAGGATTGTTATTGTTAAGTATGTTCAAAACAAAAGGCGGAATCCTTGCAGTTACTTGATTATTTTCTCTTTCATTTAAAATAATTTCTCCTTTTGCAATTTTATCTGTCGTATTTTCTTTTGGTTCAAATAAGCTCATAAGGTAGCCAACATTAAAATCTTTTTGCAGTTTTGGATGAAAGTAAATGTATTTCTGTGCTTTAACATGGCTCACTAAATCATCGTAGTTTACCACACTGCCACTCTTTTCATCCAGCGTCAGCAATTCATCATAAGGTATCCTTGCATAACTGGAAGCAATAGCCGCAAAGTCTCTTCGTACATGTTCCCACAAACCAAGTTTTGATTCTCCTTTAATACGGATATAAATACGTTTTGCTTCCCTGTCTGCATGTACCATTGCTATTGCATCACTTTTATTATCCTTTATTACAATACCGGTGTACCAATAGTTGCTGTCCATTACATCAGGCATTTTTTGTGCAGTAAAACGATGTATCAGAGCCATTGGCATATAATCCTTAAACTGCAGGATGTACACCCTCACACTTTCACCCCTGAAATCGCTGTACTCTATCTTTGGTACTTTTCCAAAAGCAGATGGAATCAGTAACCTTTTATCATCAGGACTGTAGCATAAATCAAATTTTTTCATCATGCTGAGGATATAGCCATAATGCTTTTCATCATAAGTATAGTCATCCTTATTAACTGGTTGCAGCAATTCCTTAAAATCCTTTACCTCTATCTGTCCAAAAAGGTTGGCTGTTTTTTTTGCAGTAAGAATTTTATAAACACCCTGTGTTATCCATGCCGGATTAAGCACATGCATAAACTGCAGGTGTACATCTTCTCCAAACCAGGTAACGGTGCCAATGGTATTAAAATATTTAAGCAGGAGTTTTTGCGCCTGCTCTGTTA
>JAYVLZ010000165.1:0-6440 GCA_043759175.1 Chitinophagaceae bacterium
TAACAACGGATTTCAATCCGTTGATTAAAGCATCAAGTTAATAGAGAGCCGTAGGTTCGGCTTATATAAAAGTGATAGCTTTAAAATGAACCGTGCCTACTGCACTCTGATAAAATATCATTTGTAGCAACGGGTTCAAACCCGTTGCTACAAAACAAATTCGAGCCTACGGCTCTGCAAAAAGCTTAAGTTAACGGCTATTGTGTCCACACGAAAGGCTTACATGGTGAATCAAAATCTATTTTTAGACAGCTTCTTAAAATAACCATAAATAAAAAATAGCTGCCATTTTACTGGCAGCTATAAGTAGTTTACACGGGCAATGTGATTATGTATTTTAAGTGTTTTCTGAATGGTATCACCAGGCTAAAAGCCAGGCTAAAAAATTCATTACCGGATTGTTTATTTCAATTGTATTCATCATACCGAATTTTTTTTGTGAAGTAATAAATTACTGCCAGGTTTGTTTTGTTTCATTTACTGCGACTGTCACATCCTTTGCTTTATCTGCAATCTTATTCAGTTCATCATTGCCTTTATTAGCCATACTTTTAGCTTCATCAGCAATATTTTTGAATGAATCAGTCATACTGCATAAAGCATCGTAAAGCATTTTCCTGGTTTTAGGAATCAATAAAAGGGTGGCCACTGCACTAATGGCAATTCCTGCAATTAATTTTTCGGATTTCATATTTGTACATTTTTTAATTGAGTGAAAAATCAGGTCAAATGCCTGCGTTATTATATAGTATAAAAAGATTGTGCCGAAAATTTTTAAGTGCCGGAAGCTTTTTTATGAGTATATTATTCTACAACCTATCCCGTAAAGTGTACAAAAACTACTCACCTAAATCATGATGTAAGTACATTCATTTTAAAATAAATTCATCTATTTTTAAAACCAGAAACAGGTTAATACAATTTTTTTTATTATCATTAATGTATGAAACAAATATTCAGTCTTTTATTAATCATTGTTTTTTCACATGATACATTTTGTCAGCAGGCAAAGCATGCCCGCCCTTTAGCCTCTAAGGCGCAGCTTGCATGGCACCAGATGGAGTATTACTGGTTTTTTCATTTTGGCCCCAACACGTTTACCGGAAAAGAATGGGGGCATGGCGATGAGAAAGAAGAAGTATTTAATCCTTCTCAGTTAGATTGCCGTCAGTGGTGCCGGGTGGCTAAAGCTGCCGGTGCAAAGGGGGTAATCATTACTGCCAAACATCATGATGGATTTTGCCTGTGGCCAAGCAAGTTTTCTACCCATACTATCCGGGAGAGTAAATGGCACAAAGGCAAAGGAGACATACTGAAAGAATTATCACAGGCGTGTAAAGAATATGGATTAAAATTCGGGGTCTATCTTTCTCCCTGGGACCGTAACCATCCTGATTATGGCACTCCAAAATACAATGATGTTTTTATCAATATGATGAAAGAGATCTTTGCCAATTATGGACCCATCTGGGAATTTTGGTGGGATGGTGCAAACGGGGAAGGTCCGAATGGCAAAAAACAGGTATATGATTTTAACAGGTTTGAAAAATTTGTAAAACAAATTTCTCCGCAAACAATTGTGTTCAGTGATATTGGACCTGACTGCAGGTGGGTAGGTAATGAAAATGGAATAGCCGGCACCACTAACTGGAATTATTTAGATACCGCAGGTTTTAAAAGAGGAGAAGGAGCACCTTCCACGGATACATTAAACACCGGTAACCGGTTTGGTAAAAACTGGGTACCTGCAGAATGCGATGTTAGCATCCGGCCGGGGTGGTTCTATCACAAGGAAGAAGACAGCAAAGTAAAATCGGCAAAGGATCTTTTTAGATTGTATCTGCAGTCAGTTGGAAGAGGAGCAAATTTATTATTAAATGTTCCGCCAGATGCAAGAGGGTTGGTAAACGAATATGATTCAGCAGCAGCCGTTGCCTTCAGGCAATTAAAAGAAAAAAGTTTTAAAGAAAATATTTTTAAACATGCTTCCGGCTTTTATTTACAGCAGGGCATCACAAAAAAAATTACCACTTTATCAGATGGGAATTTTACAACACAACAGTTGATGGAAGGCACCGAAACTTATTCTGCCAGAGTGCAACTAAAAGAGAATAAAAAAATGAATGCTGTTGTTTTGAAAGAAGCTTTAAAAAACGGGCAACATTGTGCTGCATTTAAGTTACTGTTGTTGAACAGTAAAGATGAATTGGTAAAAGAAATCCACGGCACCACTATCGGCAATAAAAGGATCATCACTTTTCCTGCGGTTAACATCAGCACTATTGAAATAACTATTTTACAACAGGATGGACCAACAGCTGTGACTGATATAGAAGGGTATTATATTGAAGAAGATTTGACGGACAAATAAATGATTTGCTGAAAACCTGGCGCAGGTTTCATCAAAAATTACAGTAACAAAAACTTATTATTATAAATGTTTAATTTTTTGACTATTTTGTATTTAACTTTAAAATTATGCTCAATATTATTATTCCCTTAGACTTTTCGCAAACCTCTTTTAATGCTGCTCATTATGCAGCAAACATGTACAAAGGCAGTGCGGACGTAACGCTGATTCTGTATCACTTTTATATTCATGGAGAGGACACCGAAACTGCTAAAGAATATTTAGACAGCCTGCAGGAAGAACTGAGCAGATTGGGTAGCATAGTAGAAACAGAACTTGAATCCGGAGAAAAATTTATTGACAGCCTGGCGGCATTTGCCCATGTAAAAAGAGCTTATATGGTGGTGATGGGCCTTACCGGCAGAACACCCATGGCACAGCGGTTTTCCGGCAGCAATACTTTGCTGATGAGTGAAAAGGAAATATGCCCTGTTTTGATCATTCCTGAAAATGTATCGTTCAATGGTTTTTCCAATGCCCTGGTAACTTCTGAAATGAAATATGTGGAAGAAACCCCTTGCCTGCTTACAATAAAAAGAGTGCTAGCTTATTTTAAACCGGCACTGCACATTTTAAATGTGGATCCCAAACACTACCTGGAACTTACTGAAGAATACAAAGCTGAAAAAGATAAGATGGAAGAATTGATGAAAGAATTTGATCCCTCCTTCTATTTTATGGACCTGTATGATTTTCATGAGTCCGTAAATACATTTGCAACAGATAATAACATTGACCTGATTATTATTGCGCCCAAGTATCATGACTTCTTTGGTAAACTTTTTAAAACGCTGCACACCAAAAAATTGATTTATCACACAAAAATTCCTGTACTGGCAGTGCATGAATAATAACATCATTATTGATAAAAAGATCCCTGCCTATAGCAGGGTTTTTTATTTCGCTTACTTACCAAATATTTTATACCGGTTTAACGGCAGCACAATTTTTAAAAATTATTTGTGTAAAAATTATGGCGTATAAAATATTGCTATTACTTTAGAGGCAGTGCAGAGAAGTATCCACATCCTGTAAAATGCCCCCCCTCTCCAGCTCCAGGATTTTTTCTATCAGAAATTTATTGTTGATTAGTCTCATTAGCATAACCTAAGCCTTATACCATTATCTCTTCTATTATCGCTTCAACAACATTGCCAGCTCTAAAAATAATCTTTCACCTTCAAAAAATCATGTATCATGGGAATTAGAAAAAATGCCAAATTTTTATCAGCAACTGAAAAATTAAACTTTGTAAAGGCCTGTGTGCTGATGAAGGCCGATATTGTAAATTCTGCGGCACCTGCTGCCAGCCAGTACAGCCGGTGGGATGAATATGTAGCCATCCATGCAAAGATTCAAAATGCCACTGCACCAGGGCCTGTTACAGGTATTAATTTTGGCCATGGCGGGCCCGGAGCGTATAGTTTTTTAAGTTGGCACCGGTATTTTCTCCACCAGTTTGAGCTGAAGTTACAAACTTACGTTCCCGGGGTAATGATCCCTTACTGGGACTGGTCAGATCCTGCCAGCATTACAGTAGCTTCTTTTTTAGGACCCAATGGTGATGTGGCTACAAGCAATATTGTAAACCAGGGATATTTTGCTTATAACAAGCCCGGCTCTGCGGCCACACCAGAAGTACCCGGTGTCGTCCCAGCCATGCCTGCTAATGCAACAGCAGCACCCTGGTGGCCTGCCAGCCTGCCGGGATGGAGATTGCCGGGCATGTTTCCTCCTACTGCTGTTGGTGGCCTCAAGCGAAGTTTTAAGGGGTTACCTGGATTACCATCTGGTAATGAAATACGGCAATGCCTTGGTAAGGGAGACTATGCATCCTTTCAGGCAGCCGTGGAAGCCGGCGAGGGGTTGGTAATACCACACACCATTGTACACGGTGCCATACATAGCTGGGTAGGCAATGGTATAGGCCAGATGCAAGACGCTAAGGTATCTTCTTTTGACCCCTTATTTTATTTGCACCATTGCAATGTGGACAGGCTATGGGCCATGTGGCAAATGGATGGACATGCTTCGTTATATCCCCTGGCAGACGGCAAACCGCAGCACCACCGCAATGATATTATGTATCCATGGATAGGTGCTACAGCCGGGTACAGCACACAATCAACTGTGGCCCCCAGTATTCCTATGCCTGGTGGACTGCCTCTTAAACGCAATGCAGATACACTTGATTTCAGGGCGCTGGGTTACACTTACGATTGCATTCCCATCATTGGGCTTGGGTTAGACAGAACCGGTAGCATGGGCGGACTTACACCAAACCCTCATACGGGGGGTATGGGCACTGTTACCAAATGGGCAGCGGCCACCATGGGTGTGTCTGCTTTTTTGCAGGATTGTGAAACAGTAAAAACCAGCGGCCTTGCATACGTAACGGCAGGTGTAAAAGCTTTCCGCACCCTGGCTGCCAATGATTTTATGAATGTGTTTGCTGGCCCTGGATATGGTTTAATAAAAACAGGCAGCCCCTTTAGCAAAGCTGCTTTTGATGGTGCGGTAGCAGCCATGACGCCTGGAGGGGGCACACCCATGGCCGATGCTTTAACCAATATACAAACCACCCTGGTGCAGGCACCCTTTGGAGGGCTGCCTGCCAATGAGCGGCGTTATATAGCTTTTCTTACTGATGGTATAGGTTCCACAGGGCCACTTTTAAGCAGCATAGCTAATGGCAGCTTTGCCAATACCGCCATTTTTGCAATGGGTTTTGGCACGGGGCAGATGTGGATTATACCATCCTGGCCTCAATAGTAGCCAAGGGTATCACACTTACCACTACACAGATTTTCCATGGAGACAATGCAGGCACCATTGATAAGTTTTATGAAAATGCACTGGCCGCTGCCATTGGTTTTACGCCGCTGGTAGATCCTCTTATAGAATTGTTTGCCGGAGAACATGCCCATCTTGATTTCTTTGCCACTTCTGCTGATGACTGTTTTTTAATTACAGCACAGGGGATGGATTTTCAGGACATCAACTGGTCTTTTGTGCTGCATGGCCCCAATGATGAAATGCTGTATGGTGATGAAAGGGGCCATAGTCGTACAGCAATGGGTTGTCATCACTGTTGCCCGCCACCGCATATTACAGTCCGCCGGTCTAATGGCAGGCTTACGCTGGTGATTCAAAGAGGCAATGCAGGTATAGATTGCTGGGTGGGTAAATGGCAACTGATGATATCTTACAAAGCCAGCCATGCTGATAAAATGATGATGCCGGATATTGGAGAGTTGATGTACCCTGTGTCTGCAGGTCAAATAAGAGGACCAAGATATGCAAGGCTGTTAGTTGACCCTAAAAACTGGGTGGCTACCCGTAACGTATTTACTTCATCGCATCATGGACTGGATGGCAGGGCTGCAAGCACTAACAGCAGTGACAATGAAGCCTGCAGCATACTGGTAAATATTTTCGGACGAACCAATCTTAAGCTGAATCTGCGGGCAGAAAATTCAATAATAAAAAAAGGAGAAGAACTAAAGATCCTTGTTGATGCAGACGTCAGTACAGGCAGCATACAGTATCACCGGGCGTTTGTAAGGTTTACCGCTCCTGCTTTTGACATAGCTGAAATTTTACCGCCAGAAAAAGTGCAGGAAATTATTAAAGAAATAGAAGCTTCTGAGAACTGTGACAAAAAGCTTGACATTGCGCTGATACTGGCCCAGTTTGAAAAGGAAAAAAAGGATTTACAATTTGTAATAGATAAAGAAGGAAAAGCGGTAAGCCATCAAGGAGGGCCACTCCATGTGCATGAAAAGGATACCAGCATACCGGGGCTGTATCATTTTGGAATATATATTGAAGGCGCTTACTTTCCAGGCATTGAAGCAAAACCTTACGGCCATCATGATCAGGGCGCAGCAAAAATGAAAATGAATTCTGAAAAAGATATAGATCATGTTATTACTTCTACTTTGACAAGTCATGTTGAATCATTGTGATTTTGTTTAATTCTTCTTTGCAGATGTCGTTTATTTATTTGTTCCATGATTGCTTTTTCAGT
>JAYVLZ010000166.1:0-7079 GCA_043759175.1 Chitinophagaceae bacterium
TTTAAGCAAAAAATTGAATCTCATTATACCGACCGTAAAGTGATCATGGGCAGAACCGCCAATCTTACCCAACCAGTAAAAGGCAGAGGGCAATGTATGGCCAGAGACCTGTGCCACCGTGGTTGCCCGTGGGGCGCTTATTTTAGTACCAACGCAAGCACCATGCCTGCTGCGTATGCTACCGGTAACTTAACAGTACGTCCACATTCGCTGGTGAATAGAGTGTTGTATGATGAACAAAAACACCTGCCTGCCGGCAGGCAGGGAAAAGCAACCGGCGTAGAAATCATTGATACAGTCACCAATCAAACAACGGAATTTTACGCAAGAATTATTTTCCTCAATGCATCTACAGTAGCAACTGGTTTTATTTTATTGAACAGTATTTCTAACCGTTTCCCAAATGGATTAGGCAATGGAAGCGACCAGGTGGGCCGCAATTTAATGGATCATCACAAAGGTATTTCTGCATCAGCCAGCGTAGATGGTTTTGAAGATAAATATTATTATGGACGAAGGCCCACTCCAATTTACATTCCCCGTTTCAGGAATGTGCAAAAGAAAGACGCTGCATTTCTTCGTGGTTATCATTATGGAGCCAGTGCACACAGGGGCATGCACCCGGCTGAAGGAATTGGTGCAGGCTTAAAAGAATCCATGACAGAACCGGGTGGATGGGAAATGAGTTTGTATGCATTTGGTGAATGTTTGCCTTATGCAGATAACCGCATCACATTAAATCACGATAAAAAAGATAAATGGGGCAGGCCGCTGATTGCGGTGGATTGTGAATTTAAAGAGAATGAAAAAATCATGCATAAGGATATGGCCAGCACAGCTAAAGAATTGCTGGAAGCTGCAGGTTTTAAAGACGTACACGTAAGCGCCAGCATATCTTTTCCCGGTAATGCCAATCATGAAATGGGCATTGCACGGATGGGCAGGGATCCAAAGACTTCTGTACTCAACAGTTTTAATCAAATGCATGAAGTGCCAAATGTTTTTATTACAGATGGTTCCTGCATGACCTCCGGCGCCTGTGTGAATCCTTCTTTAACTTATATGGCACTTACTGCAAGGGCTTGTGATTATGCAGTGAAAGAAATGAAGCGGTTAGCCATTTGAGGGCAGGAAGTAATATTGATCTTTTTTAGAATGCAGGAAGAATAATTTATTCCTTTCGGTGAAACAACAGGGTAGCCAGGTAATCCGATTTTATCAAACCTTAGTAGAAATGAAATTTAATCAGTAGCACAACATTATTACCTTATTCTTATACTGCACCAGAGATAAAATGACGAGTTAATTTTTTGTTGTACCGGCTAAGAAGCAATGAGCATCATCGTTGTGTCACTTGCCGATTTTTTCGGCATCCCGATGTTACACTTGAATCGGGACTTGTACTGCATACCTATGGGGATCTTTCATTGTGTTTTAAATAAAACTGACCGGTTGTTTTTTCATGTTAGCAAAGAAAAAGTATTCACTATTTTATCCCTTTCGTAGTATAAGTAATATGAACCTTCTAAAGCAGCATTGCAAAATAGCTGGCAACATAATCCAAAATAAAATAAGGTTGTAGCGATTTTTAGTCAGGTATATTTCTACTGAGGTTAAAGATTTTGCCTTCTGAAATTTTGTTACCATGCCATTGAAATGAAATAAGGTTTTGAATAATTATAGTTGCAGTTATTTACAGCTCATCAAAAATAAGAATTAACCGCTTAGTTTTAATAGTGATTGAGTTTTAGAAATATTGTAACTTTAAAGAGCACAAAAATTATTTCTTATGGATCAGCGCATCATCAACCTGTACGATGATTATACCCACACACCATTATCCCGTGGGGAATTTATCAATAGGCTGGTATTACTAACGGGAAGCATTACCGCAGCTATGGCTGTACTTCCATTAATTGAAGTAAATGCTGCCAATGCGGCCATTACTGCTCCCGATGATCTGTTTACAGAAACGGTAAGCTTTAAAGGTGTGCCCGGAGATATGAAGGCTTATATAGCAAGGCCCAAAACAGAAAAAAAATATCCTGCCATCATTGTTATTCATGAGAACAGGGGATTGAATGCTCACATAGAAGATGTGGCACGGAGGGCTGCAAAAGAAGGTTACCTCGCCATTGCACCCAATGCTTTATCTGCGATAGGTGTTACAACCACAAATGAGGAGGAGGCACGTACTAAATTCCAGGAACTGAAAGCAGAAGATAACCTTCAGAATTTTATCAATGCATTTGAATATTTATCAACACGAAAAGATTTTAATGGCAATGCTGGCTGTGTTGGTTTTTGCTGGGGAGGCGCTATGGCGAATAGCCTTGCGGTAAAACTTCCAATCCTGAAAGCTGCAGTAGCTTTTTATGGAAGACAGCCTGCAGCGGAAGAAGTGCCTGCAATTAAAGCAGCCCTGCAATTACATTACGCTGCTTGGGATGAACGGATCAATGCAGGTATTGCAGCTTATGAAGATGCACTCAAAAAAAATAATATCACTTACGAGTCGTACCTGTACGAAGGAGTGAATCATGCCTTTCACAATGATACTGCTCCCACACGTTACAATGAAGCAGCGGCTAAACTGGCCTGGCAGCGATCCATGGAGTTTTTTAAAAAATATGTGAAGTAAAATGTTATCAATATTTGCGGGTACTGTTCAGGTTTAAACTATTTAAAAAAGCATACATGAAAAAAATAATGAAATTGCAATTGCTGTGTGGTATTTTTTTATTATTATTTTTTGTTGCATCAGCCCAAACAGATACCGCCGGATATTTTTCTTCTTTTGATAAAGTAAAAATATTTTACCAGGTAAAGGGTGATGGCGATCCAATTGTTTTATTACATGGTTTCACCGGTACCGGCAGTGGCTGGAAAAAAAATCCATTGTTCGACAGTTTGCTTGCGAATGGATTTAAGGTGGTGCTTATAGATCTGAGGGGTAATGGTAATTCTGAAAGACCTTCCAGTGCTGAGAGCTATGCCAATGATGCGGAAGCAAAAGACGTGATTGGCCTGGTAAAGTTTTTGGGCATAAGAAAATACAGTGCTTTAGGCTATTCCCGTGGCTCTATCATTCTTGCAAGGGTAATGGTGCTGGATAAAAATTGCAAACGGGCAGTGATGGGTGGAATGGGTGCAGATTTTACCAACCCCCTGTGGCCAAGAAGAATAGGATTTTATAATGCACTGATGAATGATACCATATCAGGTTATGAAAGTTTCAGGAAATATATTGCCAGTCAAAAATTAGATCCTTTAACATTGGCTTATCAGCAAAAAGAACAACCATCTACCAGCAAAGAAGAACTATCCAAAATAAAAATACCTGTAATGATCATCTGCGGCGATATTGATGAAGACAATGGGAAGGCTGCTGAGTTGCAGCAATTGATTCCTAATTCAAAATTTGTTAAGGTGCCGGGTAATCATAATTCGGCGGGTAATACTCCAGTGTTTGCTAACCAGGTATTAAATTTTTTTAGGCGGGAGAAAAGATAAAAGTACTTGTTGGCAGCAATAAAACAACCTTACAATTCAAAGCGATGAAACGAATATTTTTTATACTTACCTTGACGGGTTTAATTGGCAGACTTGAAAAGAATGGTAAAACTTACATGAGTGTAAAAGGCAGAGAAGTTGAAGATGGTGCAAAGACAGTTGACTTTGAATTGCCCATTATCTTTTGACAATTAACTACCTCCAATATTAGGCTTGATGCCTGCATTAATTATTGATAAAAAATAAAAAAGCTGAGTAACTATTTTTGTACACAACCAAGAACAGCCATGAGCGTATCTTTCAAGTTTTATAAACACAATGAAAACCGGATGTCTTTTATAAAAGTGGTGCTAACACATGCAAAATCAATACTTGCCAACAATTGTTCATAACTAATTTTATACTGCAACTATTGATTGTAAAGGGGTAGAGCATTTTCTTGCAGACACTAAGTATTTTTAATTCTCTGACAATGCTTTCAATACTTTCATAGCTTTCTCTGCATCTTTTCTATGTACAAAAATATGGTCATGATAAAACGCTGCCACTACATTACAACTAATACCATTATCCGCAAGTGCGTTTGAAAATGCAGCGGTCAATCCAACAGCATCCAAAGAAGAATGTACTGTCAGTGTTATCCATGCTGCCACATAGCTGTATGTCAATCTTAATTCATCTGCCAATGATTTTTTTATAACAATGGTATATGCTTCTGCCTCTTTAAAAAAGCAAATTGCTTTATTAATGTCAATTATGCTGAGTTCTTCTATTGTACAAAAAACATAATCACCTTCATTCAATGTTGGTGTCATATTTTTTAGAAGTGCCTGCAGGTTGGTTTCTCCACTCATGTTGTATTTTAAACGCAATGAAATTAACTTAAGCTCCTTCACTCTCCGATAAGGTTGTCAACCTTTTTCAGGTTATTGCATTATGAGGAAGGTTGACAACCTTATAGCCCTAAGTTAATGACATTGATTTTAAATGCTGTATTAAAATAAAAATACATACCCCGTTGTTGATGGCGCAATTTAATAGTATCATCAGAAAAAAAATAAAACTCTTATCAAAATCATTTCACTTCATTTAGTTTAAATTTGAAAAATGGCATCTTCCCAAAATTATTTCAACCTCAATCAATTTAATAGTATTTCATGAAAAAGAACGCAGCATTATTCCTCAGCTTTTTGCTGGTGGCGGCCACTTCCTTTGCCCAGAGCAGCATTACAGGTTTCAGTAAAGCTAACGCTGAGGCACAGTCGGCAACAGAAAAAAAATTCGATGCCAACCTCAGTGCAAAAAATGTAGACCAGTTTATCAAAGACTTGTCCGCAGTGCCGCATCATGTAGCATCGCCGGGTGGCGAGGCCAACACCAAATACATTGCTGATAAATTTAGGAGCTGGGGATACGATACAGAAGTAGAAACTTTTTATGTGCTGTTTCCAACACCTGTTACAAGAGAACTATCCATGTCTGGCACTAAAAACTTTAAAGCATCTTTGAAAGAACCGATGTTAAAAGAGGATGCCACATCAGGGCAATCTGGTCAATTACCGGTGTACAACTGCTGGAGTGCAGATGGTGATGTAACATCAGAACTGGTGTTTGTAAATTATGGTGTGCCTGCTGATTATGAAAAATTAGCAAGGATGGGAGTAGATGTAAAAGGGAAAATTGTAATCGCTAAATATGGACAAAGCTGGAGAGGCATTAAACCAAAAGTGGCGCAGGAGCATGGCGCCATTGGCTGCATCATTTACAGCGATCCGAAAGAAGATGGTTACTACCAGGGGGATGTTTATCCCAAAGGGCCATTCAGGCCGGAATTGGGAGCACAAAGAGGTTCAGTAGAAGATATGCCCGTTTATCCAGGCGATCCATTAACTCCTGGTATTGGTGCTACCAAAGATGCCAAACGCTTAGACAGAAAAGATGCTGCCAACTTATTAAAAATTCCGGTTATCCCTATCAGTTATGCGGATGCATTGCCTTTGTTGCAAAGCCTGGAAGGGCAAGTGGCGCCCGAAGGCTGGAGAGGCGCATTGCCAATTACCTATCATGTAGGACCAAGTATTAATAAAGTGCATTTAAAATTATCATTCGACTGGCAGGTAAGGCCCATCCATAATATCATTGCAAAAATGAAAGGAAGTGAATTGCCCGATCAGTGGGTGATCAGGGGCAACCATCATGATGCATGGGTAAACGGTGCAGGCGATCCCGTTAGCGGACTGGCTGCCCTGATGGAAGAAGCAAGATCAGTAGGTGAAATGGTAAAGACAGGTTATAAACCAAAACGCACCATTATGTATTGCGCCTGGGATGGCGAAGAACCCGGCTTATTGGGTTCTACTGAATGGGTGGAATATCATGCGGATGAATTACAACAAAAAGCAGTATTGTACATTAACTCTGATGGAAACGGAAGAGGCTTTGTGGATGCCGGTGGTTCACAGGCACTGGAACCTGCTTTTACAGAAATTGTAAAAGATGTTCAGGATCCGAAAACTAAAGTAAGTGTGTTTGACAGGAAAAAATCTGCAGACATCGTGGAAGCAGGATCAGTACAAAAAAAGAAAGAATTAATTGCTAAAAATACCTTCGACTTAGAAGCACTGGGTTCCGGTTCTGATTTCTCTCCGTTTGCACAGCATATTGGTATTCCATCTATGAACCTTGGTTTTGGTGGAGAAGATGGTGACGGGCAGTATCATTCTATCTATGATTCTTACGACCTGTACAAACGTTTTAAAGATCCCACTTTCGAGTATGGTGTGGCGTTAGCAAAAGTGGCCGGCAGAACCACCCTGCGTTTTGCCAATGCAGAAACATTACCTTTTGATTTCCGCAACCTGCAAAAAACCATCAGCAAATATGTAACAGAAGTAATGGCGCTGTCAAATGATATGAGAGAAAATACAGCAGTGGAAAATCAATTGATCAAAGAAAAATATTACAGCATAGCCAACAACGTTACCGCATCCATGCTGCCACCAGTTGCAAAAGCTGAAGTGCCTTTCCTGAATTTTGGTTCACTGCAAAATGCAGTAGCGGCGCTGGAAAAAGCTGCCAGCAGTTTAAATGATGCCATTACCAAAGCAGATATCCCTGCTTCAAAAAGGGAAGCACTCAATCAGAAATTATACAAAGCAGAACAAACACTGCTCACCAAAGAAGGACTCCCACGCCGTGGCTGGTACAGGCATGCTATTTATGCGCCAGGCTTTTATACCGGGTATGGTGTAAAAACTTTACCAGGCATCAGGGAAGCCATTGAGCAACGTGATTTTAAAGAAGCACAGGAACAAATTGAAGTAGTTGCAGGAGCCATCAACCAACTGGCGGATTATTTGAATGAGGCGGTGAAATGATTTTTACAGCAATACCATTATTGTTAAATAAAGTCTCAAATATTATTTGACTCTTTCAGGGTCGTGATAAAACCATATGATTAACTCCTAATCATATTTAACTGCTCCACAGTTGGAGGAGATCACCCAGTTATTGAGGGGCTAATCACCTTTAACGGCTTCACAATTGTTTTAGCCATAATTTTAATT
>JAYVLZ010000167.1:0-10533 GCA_043759175.1 Chitinophagaceae bacterium
ATTGCCGGAGGCTGGCTTACCAATCACAATCCTGATGGCGAGTGGTTGTATGGTTTGGATGTTGGTGTACATCCTGCTTACCGTGGTAAAGGACTGGCAAGACATTTATACAGGGCAAGGCATGAGTTAGCAAAAGAACTGGGCCTGAAAGGGCAGGTAACAGTAGGCATGATGAACGGATATGGTGCCGTAAGCAATCAAATAAGTGGAGAACAATATTTTAAAGAATTGCTGGAAGGCAAACGAACTGACCCAACCATTACCCCTCAGATGAAAGTAGGTTTTGAACCCATTGCATTGATACCGGATTATTTAAATGATCCGGCATGTGGTAATTATGGTGTACTGATAAAAATTGATATTGATAAAATAATTTAAAATGGAAGTAAAATTATGTACAACAGAAAGCGACATTGCCAAATGCTGGCAGGTGCTATTTGAATTGCGTCCGCATTTATTAGCTGTTGAATTTGTCCCGATGGTAACAGAGATGATCAATGAAGGTTATCAACTTGCATTTATTGAAGAAGATGGAATAGCAGTTGCGGCTATTGGTTACCGGTACCTGCAGTATTTATACAATGGAAAACATATTTACATTGATGATCTTTCCACCTTACCTGCAGCCCGTGGCAAAGGATACGCAGGAAAATTATTAGACTTTGTGGAAGCAGAAGCAAGATTCAAAGGATACAAAACTGTCACATTAGATTCTGGTTACCAGCGTTTGGATGCTCACCGTTTATATCTGAATAAAGGATTTGTATTGAGCAGTCATCATTTTTCAAAAATATTAAAATAAGTAACATGGCATATATACAATTAAAAACAAGTTTACCAGGGCCAAAAGGCCTTGCAGCATTGGAAAGAAGAAAAAATGCGCTGCCAAGCGGCCTTGCTAAATCAACAGATGTGGTGGTGGAAAAAGCAGAAGGCGCTTTAGTATGGGATGTGGATGGCAACCAGTTATTAGATTTTGCCGGAGGCATTGGTATGATCAATGTTGGTCACAGAAATGAAAAAGTGGTGAATGCCATCAAAGAACAATTGGATAAATACATTCATACCTGCACATTGGTAACTACGATGGAACCATACCTGGAACTGGCAGAATTATTAAACAGTGTAACACCCGGCGACTTTCCTAAAAAAACATTACTGGCCAACTCTGGTTCTGAGTCTGTAGAGAATGCAGTGAACATCGCAAAATATTATACCAAGAGAAATGCAGTGTTGTGTTTTGAAGGTGCTTATCACGGCAGGACTTTACTAACGCTGAGCCTCACCAGCAAATATGCCTTGTTCAAAAAAGGCTTTGGTTCTTATGTTTCTGATATTTACCGCATCCCTGCACCTAACACCTATCGTGGTATTGAAGGCATGGCGGAAGAACAATATGTAAACCATTGCATCAAAAAATTAGATGAAGCATTTATATCACAGGTGGATGCAGATTCACTGGCGGCTATTATTATTGAACCGGTACAGGGCGAAGGTGGTTTTCTGCCAATACCCAAAGCCTATCTTGAAAAATTAAGAGCCATTTGTGATAAACATGGTATTGTTTTTATTGCAGACGAAATACAATGCGGTGCAGGCCGTACCGGTAAATTATATGCGATTGAACATACGGGAGTGGTTCCGGATATGGTGGTAAGTGCTAAATCAATTGGCGCAGGAATGCCCATCAGTGCAGTTACTGGAAAAGCGGAGATGATGGATGCACCTCATTTAGGTGGTGTAGGTGGCACTTATGGCGGCAGCCCGGTAGCATGTGTGGCAGCTATTGAAGCGATTAAAATTTTAAACTCCCCTGCCTTTCTGCAACGTGTACACGAAGTGGGAGAAATCATCCGGACAACATTAGAAGGCTGGAAAGATAAATATAAACTGATTGGTGATGTAAGAGGAATTGGCGCCATGCGTTTGATTGAGTTTGTAAAAGACAGGAACAGTAAAGAACCGGATGCGGATGCTACTTTAGAAATAATAAAAGATGCTGTGGCGCATGGATTGATTATGATCAGAGCTGGTTTGTTTAGTAATTGCATTCGTTTGCTGCCACCGATTGTGATTACTGATGAACAATTAACAGAAGGGTTGCAGGTGTTGGAAGATGCGATTAAGAGGGCGCAGGAAAAAAGAAGCTAGAAGGTTAAAGAAGCAAAAAAGCAAAAAAAAGAAATGCAACAACACAGTGCTGCAAACTAAACACCTAAACCACTAAACTTTCTAAACTAAATTTTGAGTACGCTGATTATTCATAACGTTAACATACTTTCCTTTCATGATGGATTTAAACATGATGGTGCAGATACTATTGTTGTGGATGGGAATAAAATAAAAGCTGTTGGCCGGTATGATGAATTGAAAAACCTTGCTCATTTTAATACAGCAATCATCAATGCGGAAGGCAGGACCATCATGCCCGGCTTTAATGATTCTCATATTCATATCTGGAAAGTGGGAAACCTTAAAACATTCATGCTGGATGTGAGAGGTGTGGGCAGCCTGGATGAAATGCTGCAATTGTTATCTGACTATATCGCTGCCAACCCACATTTAAAATGGGTTACAGCAAGGGGTTTTAATGAAGCTGCATGGAAAGATGGAGCACTGCCAACAAAAAATGATTTGGATAAAGTTTCAAAGATCAAACCCATTTATCTTATCCGCACCTGTGCACATATTGCCGCTGTCAACAGTAAAGCATTGGAGTTAGCTGGTATTAACCGGGATACCATCGTTCCAGAAGGAGGTGTAATGCATATCGGTGCTGATTACAGGCCCAATGGCATTTTTGCCGAAACAGCATTGGGATTGATCGCCAATAAAATTCCTGCTTATTCAAAAGAAGATTTGAAAATAATGGTGAGGGCCGCAAGGCAGGAACTCTATCAGTACGGTATAACTGCTGCAACAGATCCTGCCGTTGATCCGTTGTTGCTGGAAGCTTACCATGAAATGAATACTTCCAATGAATTAGGTTTTCGATTAAATGCATTGCCGATTATTTTACAGGATGGTGGTAAAATGCCTTACCCAATTCCGTCACCATACAGCAGTGATTTTTTTAACATCAACACAGTGAAGTTTTTTTCTGATGGCGGATTGAGCGGTAAAACTTCTGCGCTAAAACGTTTCTATAAGAATAGTGATGAGCAAGGCGTATTAAGGTTAGATACCCAACAATATTTACAACTCTGCCATGCTGCTATGGAAAAAGGTTTAGGTGTTGCTACCCACGCCATCGGCGATGCTGCCATTGAAATGGTGATCGGTGTTTATAAAAATTTGTATCCATCATTTCCTTCCAATATTAAACGGATTGAACATCTTGGCTTGCCTGAAAGTCACTACCTGGAAGCAATGAGAGAAAATAATATTGCCGCATCCATGCAGACTATTTTTTTAGATGAACTGGGTAAAAATTTTATTAAATATTTGGACAAGCAATATTTGGATCATTGCTATCCTGTTAAGTCTGTGCTGGAACATGGCATCTTAACGGCTTTGTCATCGGATGCACCTGTGGTTAAAAATTTCAACCCATTCAAAGGAATAATTGCTGCTATTACAAGAAAAAATAATGAAGGGGAATTTATTGCATCACACGAAAGCATTACAGTAGCACAGGCGTTGAAAGCTTACACAAAAAGCGCTGCTGATATAAGTGATGAAAAACGCTATGGTACTTTGGAACCTGGCAAGCTGGCTGACTTCGTACTGCTGGATAAAAATCCACTGACTGTTTCCGCTGATGAAATCAATTCAATTAAAGTGCTGAAGACTTTTGTGGATGGTAAAGAAGTGTGGCAGGCTGATTAAAACTTCATTCAACATTATTCTCTTCTTTATACAACTCTCCTTTTGTATCGGGTAAGGTTTCACATTCATAACCACAGTTGCCGCACTGGTATATATATTCCGGGGCAACTGCATAGCCGGCAAATAAATATGTTAAAATAGCGGTTAAATAATTAGCCACTTTTGGTTTGGTAATATGGCTAAAGCTGTTGCTGCCACATTCAGGGCAGGTAGCTGACAACATATACTCAATGTGATAACTCCTCAGCAGTTTTACCACACGCTCTTCATCCTCTAATTTTACCTGCAGCTTTATTCCGCCAATTGCATTACTAAGCATCGGATCAATGGTCACTGTGTTTTCATCTTTCAGGTAACACTCCACACCTTCGGCCTGCAGCCTGGTTAAAATGATGCTGGCTGAAAAATAATTATCAAATGATTGTACGGTTACCATGGGGATTATTATGATTGATATGATTTGTATGATTGATAAGCTACAGGACTCATCTGCATTTAAAGAGATAAAAATTAAACCCTAAAGATATATTCTGAAGACTACTCTTCGTCACCTGTTTCATCCTCGTCTTTTTCACTAACACTTCTTCGCCATTTGTCACCAATAAAGTCTCTCTGAGCTTCTTCGCCATAGTTAAGATTAAAGACTTCATTTAGAGTTGGATCCTTTTTTACTATTCGTTCTAACGCTACAATACAAGCATCACCTAATGTTACATTTTCGGTTAAAAATTGCCAATCGCCATCATTATCATGAGAGACAAGGGTAATTGGTTTATTTTCATTAATAAACTGGCTTGTTGTTATTGTTGCCAGATTTTTTACTTCCCGAAATTTAAAGTTTGTATTTCTATCAAGCAAAGGTTGTTTATAAATAAATTCTTCTTCAAAATTTTGCTCCCATGGAAATTTATTATTTCTATCTGTCCACACAAGTTGCAACGCTGGAAATTTTTTGGTATCGTAAAAGTCAATTGCATATCCAAAATAATCACTTAAATAACCTGCCTCAACTTTAATAAATTCTACAGAGTTATTCTCAAAAAAGTCATTATACTTTTTATTAATCTCAATTGCCGATCCTGATTTGATAAGTTCTGCTACATCATTAATTACGCCATGCAAAGTTGGAGTAGAAAATCCAAAGCAAATTATTTCCGGGTGGTTGAATTTCTCCCAGAGCCCAATTGAATAAGCAAAGGAAGGAAGATATTCTGTTGCTTCAATCATTATAACCGATAAGCCATACTGCTCAATATGTTTTCTTGTTTTATCTTCATCTCTGCAGTTATGTGTAGAGCTTGTTTCCATAAAGTTTGTTTTTTATTGATAACTATTACTGCTTCCCATCAATAATCAGCGGCGTATTCCCCTTTCCCATCACAATCACTTTAGCATTCTGGCTCAATGCAATTTCTTTCATGGCTTTGATTTGTTCGTATTGTAATTGCTGATCGGTAAGGCCGGTGTTAATGATACGCTGGTAATCGGCGATACCTTGTGCTTCCACCCTTTTTCTTTCTGCTTCCTGCTTTTCTTTCAGCAATACAAATTCCATTTTCTTAGCATCCTGTTCTGCATTGATCTTGGATTCGATGGATGCTTTTACAGAATTGGGCAGCGTGATATTTCTTACCAGCAACTGCTCCAGCAGCAAGCCCCTCTTTTTAAAATCATCTTCAATGCTTTTATAAATACGCTGCTGAAATTCATCCCGTTTGCTGCCAAACAGATCTACTGCCTGGTAGTACACGGCGTTGTCTCTTATTTTTGTCCGGGTGATGGGGCGAACAATTTTATCTCTGTAGTCTTCACCCGTTTCTCTCAGCAACCTGGGGGCATCTGCCGATACCACTTTGTATAAAACGGTCAGGTCAATCGTTACTTCCAGCCCGTCACTGGTAAGTACCCGGATGGCGTCATCGCCAGCTTTATCCCCTTCATCATGCACACCACTCATGGTATAGTTTTGTGTCTTGATGTCCAGCTTGTTGATATCCAGCAATGGGTTTACAAAATGAAGTCCACTTTGCAATACATCGTTCTGAATACTTCCAAATAATTTCTTTACGCCTATCTCACCAGCATCAATTTGTTTTACACAGGCTGTCAGAACACCTATCGCAACAAACAGCAAACCCACCAACCGGCCCACACCAACAAACTTTGCAACAGCCGGATTATTTTTAGCTACGGCACTTACTACGATCAACGTGATCAATCCAATTATTATCAAAAACATGATTTAAGTTTTAGAAATGCAAGTTCATTAAAACAAATGAAAGCGGAGTTTAAATTACCAAAAGCTTTTTATGGGAGTCCTGCGGTAGGACTTACTTACAAAATTTGCATTATTACCTCACCCTCCTTCTCCCTCTCCTTCACTTCGACTACGCTCAGTGGAGAGGGAGCGGCGCTTCAAATCTTTACCTGACATATATTCTTCCACATCTTCATCAGTTCTTTTCCAAACAACCCCTTTGAAAGTGACACACTCCTTGAATTGCAGACAGTACCAAAATAAAACAGGATTCACTTTTCAGTAAATCCCGTTCATATAAAAAATAAACTTTCTAAATTTTAAACTGCTCTTCAAGCCCCCCTTTAGGGGATGGGGGGATTTAATTATTCAGCATCAATGGCATCACCAGCATCAGCAAATCTTCATTTTCATCCACCTCAGTTGGCCTGATAATACCAGCTTTTGTTGGCGTACTTAATTCAATATTGATCTCTGGTGTATCTGCTGCGTTAAGCATTTCAATTAAAAATTTTGCGTTGAAAGCAATTTGCAGGTCCTCGCCATCATACTGGCAACTCATACGTTCGTTACCTTCAAAACTAAAATCCACATCCTGAGCAGCCAGTTGCAGTTCGCTTCCGGTAATGCTGAGGGCCACCTGGTTAGTGCTCTTATTACTGAACACACTCACCCGTCGCAGGGCATTTTGAAAATCTGATTTGTTTACAGTTAACTTGTAAGGATTGTCAAGCGGTATCACCACTTTGTAATCAGGGAAACGGGCATCAATCAGGCGGCATACCAGTTCGGTACCGCCATGCTTTACAAAAAAATGATTACTGTTGTAAGAAATATTCAGTTCATCATCATTATCCGGCAAGGCACTTTTCAGCAGGTTCAATGGTTTTTTGGGAACGATGAATGTATCTGTTTGGGGACATTTTACGTCTGTTCTTTTATACTTCACCAAACGGTGTGCATCTGTAGCCACACAGGTAAGGCTTTTTTTATCCAGTTCAAAAAACACACCCGTCATGGCCGGACGCAAGTCATCATTGCTCACCGCAAACAAACTTTTGTTAATGGCCGTAACCAGTGCAGAAGAAGTCATGGTAAAAGCATTGGCATCATCTGCCACCGGTTCTTTGGGAAAGTTGTCCGGGTTCTCACCCATCACCTTGTACTTCCCATTGTCACTGGTAAGTTCCACACCAAAATTTTTATCTATGTTAAAGGTCAATGGCTGCTCCGGGATATTTTTCAGGGAGTCCATTAATATCCTGGCAGGGATGCACACTTTGCCACTGTCTTTGGCTTCAATATCCAGATGTACTTTCATCACCGTTTCCAGGTCGGTAGCCACCACCGTCAATTTATTCTTCTCAATCTCAAACAAAAAATCTTCCAGAATGGGGAGCACCGTATTCGCATTAATAACACCGCTGATCTGTTGCAGTTGCTTTAGCAAAGCCGAAGAGGACACAATAAATTTCATATTATCACTTTATTTGACCAAAGATAAAAGATTGGCACTAATCAAATCAAGATAATTGGGAAATTGAATAAGGGTGTGAATAAGTGGTTGCTAAACCCGGAACAGGGTATTTTTTATTTTGGTACCAGCCAGATATCTACTCTGCAGTTTTCCTCTATAGCATCCGGCTTAAAGTGTTTTCCTGGTTAAACAAACTTTGCCCCAGGCAGCCGGTAAGAAAACTATTCGCCTCTCTTCCTTTTTGCTTATTTTTAATCTTAGTTTGTATCACCATATAAAATAATTATCATGACTTATTCAAGAAGAAAATTTTTAAAGCATTCCTCACTTACTGCTGCCAGTGTTGCATTATTATCCAACCAGCTTTTTGCATGGAATAAGGATAGCCATATTACAGGTATCCAATTGTATTCTGTAAGAGACGATATGAAGAAGGACCCATTGGGTACATTGAAACTGATCAGTGCCATGGGTTATAAATATGTGGAGCATGCCAATTACGAAGACCGTAAATTTTATGGCTACAGTGCTGCCGACTTTAAAAAGCTATTGAGCGACCTGGGTATGGAAATGAAAAGCGGTCACACCGTTATGAACAGTAAACACTGGGACGATTCCAAAAAAGATTTTACTGACCTGTGGAAATACACGGTGGAAGATGCAGCCATTGTTGGCCAGCAATATGTGATCAGCCCTTGGCTGGATGACAACTACCGAAAAACCCACGATGACCTGAAAGCCTATATGGAAGTGTTTAACAAATGCGGCAAGCTTTGCAAAAGTTCTGGAATGAAATTCGGGTACCATAATCATGATTTTGAATTCAGTCAAAAGCTGAACGACATGAAAGTATTTGATATCATTTTGCAAAATACCGATCCATCTTTGGTGGCACAGCAATTAGACATTGGTAACATGTATCATGCTGGTGGTATAGCATTGGACATCATTAAGCAATACCCCAACCGTTTTGAACTGATGCATGTAAAAGATGAAATTAAAGCAGCCAAAGGGGAAATGGGTGGCAGTTATGAAAGCACCATATTGGGTACTGGTGTTATTCCTGTTAAAGAAATTATTGACCTTGGAAAAAAATCCGGCGGCACAGTGCATTTTATTATTGAGCAGGAATCTTACCAGGGCAAAACTCCGGTGGACAGTGTGAAAGAAGACCTGATGATTATGAAGAAATGGGGGTATTGACTGGATGAAAAACTTTATCATGAAAGAAAGCCGCTTCCAAAAAGGAGCGGCTTCTTAATTAAAAAAACCTAACCTGAAATCTAAAATCTAAAATTTTACATCATTCCTTTCCATTTCATCAAACCGGCAACCCCCGTTACCGCCATGCTTAATAATAAGATGCCTGCAGTGCTGTTGTCGCTGCCTGAATTATTTTCTTTTGATTCTTTTAACAAAGCGGAATACACCACTTCCTTGTTATTCATTTCTTCATCGCCTGCTGCCACATCATCCTGCCAGCTGCTGATGTCTTTTCCTGTAAGAGTTGTTAATTCTTTTAATTCATTCCTTCTTCTTTTTTTCAGTTCCTGTAAATATCTTTTACCGGCATCACAACTCAGGTCGCCGGTGGCGGGATGTGTAATGATATACCTTGCCTGGAAATTTTCTCTATTGGGTGTTACCTGGAAAGAAAGATCCTGGGGAAAGCTCTTCCTGTTATACCGGAAATGCAGGCGGGTAAAATATACATTGTTGCTTACGGTGTAGTCAACATCCTCCTCTTCCGTATCACTGTAATCGGCCCAGTCTTTTTGCAGCCAAAAAACACCGGCCTGCACCAGGTCACGTTGGTCAGGTGCAGTGGCCACACAGGGATCACACTTCACAAAATTTTGCGGACTCACATCCCAGGCATATTCCAGCATGCCAATATTTTTATTTTCATTCTCCCACTGGTGAGTAAATAAGTTGCTGTAAAAAGCGGCAAAGTTTTTTTGAACAAACAACGGGATATTTTTTCCTGTAGGCATATCTACATTGCGATAGTTGGTACACTCCACACGGCCCTTTGCAGTAAAGGCATACACAATTAAATCCTGGTCGCCATCTGCATTGGCCATACCCAGCCGGATGGGCAGCATAAATTTGGGTGAATTAAAGTTGATCTGGATGGGGCGGAGAAAATTGTTGCTGAGTTTTTTCTTTTCATTTTCATTCACCTTTACCACAAAAAATTTCAGGTTGCTTTTAATGTATGGATCCAGCACTTCTTCTGCACCTTTTGGAATTTTATAACCATTATCATTGAGCCATTCTTTTAAGCCGTTGCTTTCTTTTGCACTCAATATTAAAATATCGTATTCACCTACTAAATACTGGGCCTCTATTTTTACACCCAGGTCTTTCTCTTTTTTTATGCTGAGACCAGGAACTACTCCGTTTAAAGCCCGTGATGCTGATTCCATTACTTTGTCTCCCGCCTCATATCCGTAACAGGGATTCTGATCATAATATTCCACCAGCCTGGGTGCACTATAATCATTCAGTCTTTTAAAAATAGAAGGGTCCACTACATGAATGTCATTCTTCTTTAACACTACCGGCACTGGCACTACCATCGCAAAATCTTTACTGTCTCCTTTAAAATCGTTGTACATGGTAATTACATTCCGGTTGCCCTCCCTTACTAAAATTACCTGGCTGGTTTTGTTTTTTAATCCGCCGTCTGCCTTGCTTACATAAAAGCCGCAGAAGGAATAGAGTGTTGGCGATATGCCAATGATGGCTGTGATGATCAACAATTTTTGTTTCATAAATTTAAGTTTTGCCCCCATCCAACAAAGTGACTTTTGATCCCTTTGGTTGAAAGAGTTTTATTTATACAATTGGTTTAATTAATTGCTCTGATACTAATAACTTCCCTTTAGGTGATGGGGGCCATTCAAATCTTTTGGCTTTAAATAAATGATCCAGCAAAGGCACTAACGGTTGGGTACACACCAGTACC
>JAYVLZ010000168.1:0-6514 GCA_043759175.1 Chitinophagaceae bacterium
CATCCATACTCATGAAAAAAATCGGAATAGAATTGTAAATTATTTTGCTTGCCACACG
The DNA here is from genome assembly GCA_043759175.1 of Chitinophagaceae bacterium. Taxonomy (GTDB): domain Bacteria; phylum Bacteroidota; class Bacteroidia; order Chitinophagales; family Chitinophagaceae; genus Ferruginibacter. Next base: position 59 of record JAYVLZ010000168.1, read on the forward strand.
TTATCATTTTTGTTTACATCCGGCACATATAAACTGCCCAATTCAATCTTTGATATTTTCTTTGATGAATTGAATTTAAGCGTTACTGTTTTATTTTCTTTCTCCCAAACTGCAATGTTGCGATGAATCTTTTGCATGGAGCCATCTGCAAAAGTAATAGTTGCATCTACAGGCACCGGCTTGTTTCCTTTTGATTCTATAACAATTTGTTTGGTTGTATTTGTGTTCATCACTTTAGCAATTGACAGATCCGGGTAACCAGTTTCATAAAACCATTTCTTCCAAAACCAGTTTAGATTTTTTCCGCTGCCGGTATTCATACAATTAAAAAAATCCAGCGGCAAAGGATGTTTGCCATTCCATTGCTGAATATAAAAATGCAATCCTTTAAAAAACAAATCATCTCCAAGCATATCTTTTATATACAGGTAACCCAAGGCGGGCTTCTCGTAAGAATTATTAACAAACGTACCATCTTTTAGCAATGTACTTAAAGTGTGTAAAGGCATATCCATTTCTTTGCCTGCAATATTATTATAACGGGCCATTCCAAAATCATCCGCAATGCTGCTGTCGATCATTGGAGAAAGTAACCACTCCCCGATGGTGGCCCAACCCTCGTCCATCCAGCCATACTTAGTTTCATTGGTACCCATGTAAAAAGGAAACATGGTGTGAAAAATTTCATGATCAGTTAACGTAACCCCGTCAAATCTTGTATTAACAGGATTGTCGTTTACCATCATCGGATATTCCATCTGATCCAGTCCATCAAAAACCGTTTCATGATCATACGGAAAGGGCCATTTAGGAAATTGATAACTCATCAGCTCCACTGTTTTTCTTGCTATACCAATTACTTCAAAATAGTCTTTGTGTTTAGTATTGAACACTGCATCCACTCTTGTGCGTCTGCCTGTTTTTTTATCCACCACCACGCTGGTGGAATTCCATACATAATGATCGCTTACAGCAAAGGCAAAATCAATCACATTTGTTGCATTAAATTTCCAGGTATTGGTTGCGTTATTTTTGGTAATACCACCTTCCTTCAAATCATTTTCATCTACAATAAAAACAACATCATCTTTCTTTTCTGCATTGGTTAGGCGTTCACAATATTTCCCTGAAAGCACTTCACCACAATTCTGCAGATCACCGGTAGCCCACACCAAATAGTTGGCGGGCACTGTAACAGAGACATTAAAATTACAGAAGTCGTTATAAAATTCCTGTGATCCGATATATGGATTCAGATTCCATCCATCCAGGTCATCATATACGGCGATACGTGGGAAGAAATAAGCGATGAATGCTGCACCATCTTCAATTTCTCCTGTTCGGATATGTGAAATTCTATTGAGTGTATAACTAAAGTGAATGGAAATTTTGATTGTTTGTTTGGATGGCAGGTTTAAACCGCTTACCCTCATGTTGGTATTGCTGATGCTTAGCTGATTTTCTTCCGTTGCAATACCATCAACTTCCATCCTTTCAATATTCACTCCATCCGTAAGATCAGATGGATCTACCGGCATATCTCTTATGCTGCCTTTTTTATAAATATTGGGATAGAGTTTGAAAATAACTTCATTTAAATTGTCCGGACTATTATTGATATAGGTTATTTCCTCAGTACCGCTCACCAATCTTGTAAAAGGATTATAGTTTACTTTAATAGTATAATCAGCAGTATTCTGCCAGTAATTTTTTCCGGGTTGGCCATCCATTGAACGGTAGCCCTTTTCGTACAGCTTTTTTACATTTAGGGGAACAGGCAATTTTACCTGAGCTTTTACAATACTACACATCACCAACAGCAAAAAGGAACACTTCTTCATACAAAACAATTGATTATTAAAAATAAGAAAGCCAACCTGCGGATTGCAAATTGGCTTTCAATTTATTTAAGAAAATTATATTTTTATAAACCTCGTCTCCCCTTGGGTGAGACAAATCTTTAAGCATCAAACTTGCTCTACCTGCCTCTGCCATAGCCGAACCAGTCATTAAAATTTGCAAAGAGCATCAATCCTAACAATAACACCATACCAACAATCTGTGCATACTCTAAGAATTTTTCACTCGGCTTTCTGCCTGTCACCATTTCGGCTAACGTAAATACTACATGTCCTCCATCAAGTGCCGGAATCGGTAGTAAATTCATAAACGCCAGCACAATGGATAAGAAACCCGTGAGCCTCCAGAAAGTTTCCCATTCGCCCCAATGTGTTGGAAAGATTGAACCGATTGCTTTAAAGCCACCCAGGCCTTTATAAGCTCCTGTTTTAGGATTTAAGATCAATCTAAACTGATCAATATAAAATTTTAATTTACCCATTGCCATAGAAACACCCGCAGGCAGGGCTTCAAAAAAACCATACTTTTTTGTATCCAGTTTAAATATACCAAGGCTATCGTATTGCGTCATTGATAAAACAGGAATGCCAATTTTACCGTCTTCATTTACTGAAGCCAGCTTACTTATATTTTCACCTTTACGATGTATCTGCAGGTTTACCTGTTGATTTTTTTTCTTTGAAAGTATGGCTGTCATATCATCATAAAAATTAACCGGGATAGAATCAATCGCTGTAATTTTATCCATTTCCTGCAGCCCTGCCTTCTTACCATTTGAACTGTCTTTTGCATCATAGGAACCAACTATTGCCGGAAGCCGTTGCATCAACAAACTCCCTGTCTTCTTTTTGCTTTCAATCAACTGCTCAATAAAATTTTCATCCATTGCAATATTCAATAACTGGCCGTTTCTGTCTAATGTAACATTTTTGCTCAACAATAATTTAGCCTGTATGTCATCAAAATAAATGATTGGATTACCATCAACGGCAGTTACTTTATCTCCATTTTGAAAACCTGCTTTCATCAGTACACTATCCTGCACCCATATCCCATTTTTTACAGATGCGTTGGGAACTTTTGTTTCTCCCCAAACAAACAAAACCATTGCGTAAATAATAAATGCAAGCAAAACATTTACAATAATTCCACCCAACATAATGATCAGGCGCTGCCATGCCGGCTTGCTCCTGAATTCGTAGTCTTTAGGAGGTAGTTTCATGGCTTCCTTATCCATGCTCTCATCGATCATCCCGGATATTTTTACATAACCACCTAAAGGAAGCCAGCCAATTCCGTACTCCGTTTCACCCACTTTCTTTTTTACCAGTGAAAACCAGGGGTTGAAGAAGAGATAAAATTTTTCCACCCGGCAGCCAAACCATTTGGCAGTAATGTAATGCCCGAATTCATGCAGGACAACGAGTATAGATAAAGAAAGGATCAGGTAAAAAACCTGCATCCATACATTGCTCCAGTTAATTGCTAATAAGATCATATTGCCCCCATTCCACGCTTCAGGCGTGGAATTATTTAAAGTGTGTAATAAAATTTAAGGTAATAAAAGCGCTCCATTGCTTCCCCCCTTTAGGGGATGGGGGCGTTTTACATTTTTATTAAAGAAGCCGCAAAATTACGGGCTTCGCCGTCGCTTTCAAAATATTGTTCAAGTGAGGGATGTTCAATAAAAGTGACACTCTGCATGGTTTGTTCCACCACTGCAGTAATATCCAAAAAGCCGATACGGTTGCGGAGAAAGGCCCATACAGCAATTTCATTTGCTGCATTTAAAATGCATGGCATGTTGCCGCCCTTGTACAATGCATCTATGGCGAGAGATAAATTTCTGAATGTTTTAACATCTGGTTCTTCAAATGTGAGGGCTGGATATTTTTTAAACTCCAGTCTTGGAAAATTGTTTTTCACTCTTTGCGGAAAAGACATTGCATACTGAATGGGCAGTTTCATATCCGGCAAACCCATTTGTGCTTTCATGCTTCCGTCTTCAAATTGAACGATACTGTGCACAATACTCTGGGGATGCACCACCACCTGCACCTGCTCAGGCTGCAAATTGAATAACCATTTTGCCTCTATCATCTCCAGGCCTTTATTCATCAATGTGGCGGAGTCTATACTGATCTTGGCACCCATGTTCCAGTTGGGATGCTGCAATGCATGATCTCTTTTTACATTCACTAAAAAATTGGGCTTCTTCCCCAGGAAAGGTCCACCACTGGCTGTTAAAATAATCTTTTCAATTTTATTCCTGCCCTCACCTACCAGGCATTGAAAAATAGCAGAGTGTTCACTGTCAATCGGAATGATAGGAGCTCTTTTATCGTATGCTTTTTGCATTACAATATCTCCTGCCACCACCAATGTTTCTTTATTGGCCAGTCCAATCGCCTTTCCTTTTTCCACTGCTTTCAAGGTTGGTTTCAATCCTGCAAAGCCAACAATACCAGCCAGCATCATATCATAACTGTCAAAGTCTGCTGCTTCTTCAAGGGCAGCTTCCCCCGCAAAAATTTTGGTATCAACAGATGACAATGCATCTTTTACTTTTTGATACAATGTTTCGTCGCCAATTACCACAGCATTGGGCTTAAATTCCATCGCCTGTTCTATCAGGAGATCAGCGTTGGTTTGTGCGGTGAGTATTTCTGTTTCAAATAGCTCGGGATTAACACGGATCACTTCTAAAGCCTGTGTACCGATAGAACCAGTAGATCCGAAGATAGCAATACGTTTTTTTTGAACAGAATCTGTCATAGGAAATTTGTTTTACCATACAAGAAATGGGAATATGTTGGAACCGGCAGCAAACGTGTATCTGCGTTATCGGTATTGCCTAAGGCTATACACTCCTTTACAGCAACACCTTATTCGGCAAAAGTTATCCACCAAAACATTCAGCCCTTCTTTTATGATGTCTGAAAATTGATTGGGCAATTTAACGCAATAATTGCTCCAAAGCACTATTCACCTTATTAAAATTGAACCGCTGCAGGATTTTGTCCATCATACCAGTAATATGCTCATTACACAAATTGCCAATGGAACCTTCATGGGTGTGATTAATGGAAGTAGTGTAAGCAAAATTATTTTGTTCAATATCAAACCCCACTTTTTTATAAGCGTCCCTGAAGGGTACTCCTTGTAATACCAGCTTATTTACCTCTTCCACACTAAAAAGGAACTTATATTTTTCATCCTGCAGCAAATCTTTTTTTACTGAGATATCAGCAAGCATTAAACCTGCCATTTCAATACAATCCGTTAACTGTCCGAAGGCAGGAAAAAGATGTTCTTTCAGCAGTTGCAAATCCCTGTGATAACCTGAAGGCAGGTTGGTTGTCATCAGCATGATCTCATTGGGCAATGCCTGTATGCGGTTGCAGTGAGAACGGATCAGTTCAAAAACATCCGGGTTTTTTTTATGCGGCATAATGCTGCTGCCTGTTGTTAGCTCATCAGGAAAACTGATAAAGCCGAAATTTTGATTGAGGAATAAACAGGCATCCATACTGAGTTTAGAAAGTGTGGCTGCAATGTTGGCCATGGCACTTGCCACTACCCTCTCCGTTTTACCCCTGCCCATTTGAGCATACACCACATTATAATTCAGTTCTTCAAAACCAAGTAACGCTGTGGTCATTGTTCTGTTGATTGGAAAGGAAGAGCCATATCCTGCAGCTGAACCCAAAGGATTTTTATTCACCACTTCAAATGCTGCCTGCAGTGTGATCAGATCGTCCACCAGACTTTCTGCATAAGCGCCAAACCATAAACCGAATGAGGATGGCATGGCCAATTGTAAATGAGTATACCCAGGCAGCAAATGATCTTTGTGTTTATTGCTTTGCTCTATCAGCACATCAAACAAAGATTTTATTCCAAGGGTTAGCTTTTCAATTTCATTGCGTAAAAACAATTTCAGGTCAACCAGCACCTGATCATTCCGGCTTCTGGCGCTGTGAATTTTTTTTCCAATATCACCCAGTTGTTGTGTAAGCATCAATTCAACCTGTGAGTGAATGTCTTCAACTCCTTCTTCCAGTACAAATGAAGAACTGCCAACCTGTTTATAAATTTCCTTTAATTTTTTAACCAGCAATTCTTTTTCATTTTCTTCCAGCAAGCCTACAGAAGCCAGCATGGTAACATGTGCAATGGAACCCAATACATCGAATGGTGCCAAATACAAATCAAGTTCACGGTCGTTGCCTACAGTAAAATTTTCTACTTCCTTTAATGCGATTTTATCCTTTTGCCAGAGTTTCATATCCAACCCATTTGTTTTTCAAATTCTTTTGATGAAATAAAATTTTCATTTTCACTTCTCCGCATCATTGCCACACCGGCCTTGTCCTGCATGATCGCTTCATTTAATGAGTTTGGTCACTTTAATCATTTGTAATACAGACCAGTTTGCCTTTTTATTTTATCTGCAACTGTATGTTTATCAATAGCAAGGTTTTCAGACAAAAAATTATTGGTTATTTGTCGTATAGCACCACATAGGTAACACTTTTTCTATACCCTTAGAGACTTCCCCTAAAGTGGGGTCGCCCTTAAGGGCCGTTAAGGCTC
>JAYVLZ010000169.1:0-6434 GCA_043759175.1 Chitinophagaceae bacterium
TTGAAGAAATGCACAACGGATGGTGCAGCGAACCGCTTGTTGGTGGCAACTTCATTTCTTTTGCAATGGGTATGGATGTAACCATGAAAGGAATGGGCAGAGTAAATATGCAGGAAATTTGTGTGTATGAAGTAAAAGATGGTAAAGTAGTAAAAGAACAGTTTTTCTTTTAACTAAAAACCCCATAAGGTTTTAGTAAAACCTTATGGGGTTTAAAAAATATTTCATGCAAAAAGTAAACCTTACAGAAAAATTTTCTCAATTCTCCGATCATTTTAATCCACGTATTGCAGGTGAATTAAATGGGCAACAGGTAAAGCTGGTAAAATTTCAGGGGGAGTTTGTTTGGCACCATCATGATAATGAAGATGAATTATTTTATGTGAGTAAAGGTAGTTTTGAAATGCACCTTCGTGATAAGATCATTACTATCAATGAAGGAGAGTTTTTAATTGTGCCTCGTGGAGTGGAGCATAAGCCTGTTGCTAAAGAAGAAGTGGAGATCATGTTATTTGAACCAGCATCCACAGTAAACACCGGGAATATTGAAAATGATTTAACCAAAAAAGAACTGCAGATAATTTAGAGATTATTCTTCTTCCAAATTTTATACGCATCTTTCATGCAATGGCCGCAGGGGCGATAGCCGTTTTTCTCTGCTTCCGTTACTGAAGAAAAGAAAACACGGTTTGCCGGCTTCATTCTTTTTCCGCTTTTACAATTGAGCAGCCCGTAGATTTTTAATTTGCTGTTTCCGCCAAAACAAATTTTGTTGGATAAAATTAATTGATGCAATTTTTTTGTTCTGCTGTAATTGGTTGAACCTAATGAAAGATGTGTTAGCATAAAAATAAAATTTAACTGGCTTATCCATAGCACCTGCTGCTTTCCCATCCTATCAATGCTTTTTTTCGAATGTTGCTCCAATGATACTGTCCAAAATCGCCGGTTGATTTTATCACCCGGTGGCATGGAATTAAAAATGCAACCGGGTTATCGCCAATGGCAGATCCAACCGCCTTTGATGCTGTTGGATTATCCACCAATGCAGCAACAGATGCATAGGTAGATAAGCCACCCATTGGTATTTTTAACAACGCTTCCCAAACTTTTAATTGAAATGCTGTTCCCTTTAAATGTAGTTTGATTGCTGAAAGATCTTTCCAGTCTTGTGTAAAAATGAACAATGCATTTTGCTGTATGGTATCCACTACCTGTTTAAAAGAGGCTTTAGGGAAACGAAGTTTCAATTCCTGTAATGCTTTGTTTTCATCATCTGCAAAAGCCAAATGACAAATACCTTTTTGTGTGGAAGCAACAATGATATTTCCAAAAGGTGTTTCTGCAAAACTGTAATGAATGCTTAATTGTTCCCCGCCATTTTTATATTCACCCGGTGTCATTCCTTCAATATTAATAAACAGATCATGCAACCGGCTGCTGGTGGACAGGCCTGTTTCAAAAGCGGTATCCGCAATATTGTTGTTTTGCTGCAATAATTTTTTTGCATGCTGAATGCTGGTGTATTGCAAAAACTTTTTAGGGCTCACTCCTGCCCAATTCTTAAACATCCGTTGAAAATGAAAGGGGCTCACATGCACCTGCTTCGCCACTTCATCCAAATCAGGCTGCTGCTGAAAATTTCCGTTAATATATTCAATTGCTGTTTTGATGCGTTCGTAGTCTGTCATTACTTATCATTTATTACACAAAATTATTTTATCTGATTGCACTGCACAACCCAAAACTTGCTAAGAAACTGTTTTTGCCACGAATTATACTAATCGGCAAGAATAAAGCCTTTTTTTGTAAAAGAAAATTAGTGAATGCTTATATCCCAATACCTATCTGGATGGAAGTAATAAAAATTTAAACAGGTTCTAAAATAAAAAAAGCATCCTAATAAATAGAATGCTCAAATAATTTTACGCTATAAAAGTCCTCCCCTGCGGGGAGGATTTAGGAGGGGGTTTTATTCCGCTTCTGCCACCACTTCTTTCACCTCCGGTATCATCCTCTTCATCATTCCCTCAATACCAGATTTTAAAGTAATCATACTGCTGGGGCAACCACTGCAGCTTCCCTGCAGCATCAGGTTTACTTTGCCATCCTGGTAGCTTTTAAATTGTATTGCACCGCCATCCATTTCCACCGCTGGTTTTACATAATTTTCCAACAACTCTTTAATGCGTTTTACCACATCGTCATCATCTTCACTTACAGAATTGTTGCTTTCTGTTTTTAATGCAGCAACAGCTTCTTCATTCACTACCACTTTTCCTTCCTCCAGGTATTCTTTCAAAAATTGTTTGATGGTGGGTATTACATCCTGCCAGTCGTCCGTTTCATTTGTTTTGGTAAGCGTAATAAAATTGCTGGCTATAAAAACAGACCTTATAAAAGGAAAAGTAAATAATTCCTGTGCCAGTGGAGATGGACCTGCGCTGATCTCATCCGGAAAATCGATACTTTTTCCGGGATACAATAACTTGTTGGCTACAAATTTCATTGTTTCCGGGTTGGGTGTCATCTCGGTATATATGCTTATTACGGGACTGCCTGTTTTTATCATGTGAATTGTATTTATAAAATTCGGTACAAAGTTAACGACTATGGTTTTATTTTGTTTTGTTTCCGCTTTTCGGCTGGGTTGTGAAGGTTAATTATTTCCTATTTCGAAAACCTGCACAATAATCCGGGCATTATTTACCATATTAATTTTATCTTTCCTTTCACGGGAGTTGGCTAAAGCGGCTTTATTATTGCTAATTCCTGGTAAGATCTATGTAACCTATACAATATATTTTATGCTGATAAAAAAGATTTTGACTGTTGGATTATTAATATTTTTTGTTTCTTCCATATTTGCCCAAAGGGTAAAAAGAAAAGGAACTACACCGATAGATATATCAAAAAACAAAAGACAACCTGCCAGCAACACACCAGCATTTACAATGGAGCAATTGGTGGGTAAGTGGCAGGAAATACGCCGTACTTATAAAAATAATTCTCCTGAAAATTTCACTGATACTAATTTTCTGAATTTTACAAGCCCTTCAAATGTTACTACCCGTACAGGAAATAACCAGGCCAGTATAGTGGGCGAAGCTTTAATTGAACAACCCGGGAATACCTTGCTGGCTGCTGCTGATGTTTATACCATTGTTTCTGTAACAGACAGTGTAATGGTTTTAGATAATCAGGAATACTTTCTTCACACTTTTAAAAAAACTAACCAGTTTTGGTATGAAACCTTTGGTAAACTTTCTGTTAAACCAGATGTTTACAAAGACCCGGTCTCAGTAAAAATTTCTGATGTAATGGGTAAATGGGGGGTTTATAAAAGGCAAGCCAAACCCGGTGCGATAAAGCCACCTGCTAATATCATCCGTTATTTAAAGATCACAGAAAAAACAGGGAAAAATAGTGCCAAAGGAGAAATTACTTTTTACCAGTCTGAACAATCGAAGGTGCTACCCTGCACTATTAAAACTACCAGTACCGGTATAGATATTACTGCCGGAGAATTTAACTGGAGTTTATTTACTTACAAGGCTGACGGAAAAGAGTTAATATTCGGCGATATTGGAGTAATGGTTTATTTTGCAAAACCGTTATAACAATACGGCAACCACCTTCTTAATTATTAAAAATTTTTAACCGGTTCCTTCAGCAATTTCTTTTAGTTATTTTTAGATAAATTAAACTTTCAAAGGAAGCCTGCATTATAACAAATTAAACCTCTATACCAATATCCTGCATAATTATAACCGCATGATCAAATCAACCTCATCAAGATTTTCCCTACACGATGCAGAATTTTTTAAATCGGTACAGCGTTTCCAGTTTCTTTCCATTGCCACCAAAGAAGGAATTTGGGAATACGATTTTATTAATAAAGTAGCTTTTTATAACGATGGCATGATCGATTTGTTTGGCTATTCGCTGGAAGAGATGGCAGATAACGATACCTGGTGGCGGAACAATATTCATCCTCAGGATAAAAAAAGGATCATTGGTGAAATGGATGAATTACTGGAAGGAAGTAATTCTGTATGGTGGGGTAAGTATCAATTCCGCAGCAGGGATGGAAGTTACAAACTCATCCTGGACAGGTTGTTTGTAGTAAGGGATAAAAAAGGAAAAACGCTTCGTCTCATCGGCACCATGCAGGACCTTACAGAAATTGATGAGCTGCAGCAGGAGCTGGATAAAATACGCAGGCAGCAGCATAGCACCATGATGAAAGCCATTTTTCAGGCAGAAGAAAATGAACGTAAAAATATCAGTGAGGAACTGAATGAAAATATCAACCAGGTGCTGGCGGCTATCAACATGCACCTGGCTCAGGCAAAGAATCACATCAACCAAAAGGGACTTACCTGGCTACAGGAAGCACAGCATTTACTGATGGATTCTATCTCCGGTATCCGGGCAGTTTCCAAAAGCCTTTCACCAATTGTATTAAAAGAACTTGGGCTTAAAGTGGCACTGAATGAATTACTAAATGAACTGAAAAAAAATAGAAAGATCACCTGTGAATTACATGTTACAGACAGGATTGAGAAATTAATTAAACCGGAAGTTCAAACAGTTTTTTACCGTATTGCTCAATATCAAATTGCCAATATTGGTAAACACAGCAATGCAAAAAAAGTTGATGTTAAAATTGAACGTGTAAAGGAAAAATTCCGGCTGATGGTAATTGACAATGGAAAAGGAATTGATGTAAAGACCATCCAGTTTGGAAAAGGCTTTGCCAACATCCAGGAAAAAACAGATGCCTTTGATGGTAGCTTTAGTTTAGAGAGCGTGGTGGGAAAAGCTGGGTTTAAAGTGGAAGTGATTATATAAAAAACCTCATCACCCCTCCTCTTCTCCTGAAGAGAGCTACTGTGTGGACACAAATATTGGGATTAAGTACCGTTCTTTGATTAATGACAGAACTAATCAATTCGCTTCCGGATTTTACAGGAGTGTTTAGCGACAAGCGTATAGACAAGCGAGCCAACCAAGTGTTAAGTAAGCTGAATCTTGGCCGCAGCAGCAGCGTTCGTCAGGTTACGCAAACTGATGCAGAGCAAAAAAGCTTTTATCGTTTATTCAATAATGAAAGCTTTACGGAGGAAGGGATTAAAGAAGGGATAACAGACAGGTGCAGCCAATTATGCAAAGGCAGGCATGTACTTAGTATACAGGATACAACGGAGTTTAACCTGACCAGCCAGCAGGGGCGCAAGAAAGCTGACAGTGGTTTGGACCGCACAGCCAAGGATGATGTACTGGGTTTTATGCTGCACAGCAGCCTGGTGGTTGATGCAGACAAAACAACGGCGTTGGGTTATAGCTGCATAAAAGTGTGGCACCGTGAAACAGACAAGCCCATAAGGCATGAAAGAAATTATCAGCAGCAGCAGATAAAAGATAAAGAGTCATATAAGTGGATAGAATCCGCTGACAAGGGCAAGGAAGTGCTCAAAGACGCAAGCCGGGTAACGATAGTTGCGGACAGGGAAAGTGACATATACGATTTACTGGCAGGCAGCTATGGGGAACAAACTTATTTGCTGCTTCGTTCCAGTTTTAACCGAAGGCTTGTATCGGGAGAGAAATTACAGGAACACTTAAACAACCTTCCTGTGATGGATGAATATGAACTGGAACTGAACGGTGATATAAGAAAGGATATCCCTAAACGCAAGGCGCATATAGAATTGAAGTGGGACAAGGTTGAACTGTCAAAACCGGAGAAGTGCAAAAACAAAGAACTGCCGCCATCAACAGCGGTGTATGTGGTAGAAGCAAAAGAAAACAATAACAGCAAAGGTGTTTTATGGCGGCTTTACACCACTCATACAATAACAACAACAGCAGCGGCACGGCAAATAATAGAGTGGTATAAACAGCGCTGGCATATAGAGCAGATACACCGGTTGTTAAAAACAGACGGGTTCAGGATAGAGCGGTCGCAGTTGGAACAGGGCTGGGCCATCCGCAAGCTCACATTGCTTGCATTGATGGCGACCTTGCGGATACTGCAAATGATGCTGGCATATAAAGATGAATCAGAACAGCAATCCGCAGAGGATGCGTTCAGCAGTGAAGAACAAAGTTGCCTGGGTATGATAAATAATCAGTTGCAGGGCCAAACAGATAAATTAAAAAACACAGCAACCCCATCCACGCTGCGGTGGGCAACATGGGTAATAGCAAGGCTCGGCGGCTGGAAAGGGTATGCATCGCAGCGAAACCCGGGGCCGATTGTCTTGCAAAAGGGGCTGGCTAAGTTTTATGTAATGTTTGAAGGATGGAGAATGTATCAAAACTTTGAAAAAGATGTGTCCACACGGTAGCTGAAGAGAGAAGAGGCGGTGCTTCATATCTTTAATAAACGTTTTATCTTTCACATTTTCATTTGTTCTTTACTCATCAAT
>JAYVLZ010000170.1:0-4307 GCA_043759175.1 Chitinophagaceae bacterium
TGATTATACACAACATTTGGTAAACTATTATCCTGTTATCAGGTTTGCATATAATTTTTCGAGAAGCAGGTCCTTCAATATAAATTATAATGGAAATACAAGCCAGCCAAGTTATAGCCAGTTACAGCCGGTGACAGATCGTTCAAATGCACAATATCTCATTACTGGCAACCCAAATTTAAAACCCGAGTTTACCAATACTTTGAGTATGCGTTATAATAATTTTGATTTTATAACAGGGAATGTCTTTTTTGGTAATATCTCATTTTCGTTTACAAAGGATAAAATTGTAAACAATGTTTTCCAAATTACCCCTGTGGTACAGGAAACAAAGTACCTGAACAGTGATGGCTATTATACAGCTTTTGGGTTTTATAATTTTTCCAAACCAGTTCAAAACAGGAAATATGTTTTTAATTATGGCGGGAATATTACTTACAACAACAATATTTCTTACTTGGAAGATCAGAAGAATAAAGGTGCGAACTGGTTGTTTGGACAGCGATTTTTAACCGATATTAAAATAAAAAAATGGCTTGAAACAACAGTAGGTGTAAATTATAGCCTCAACAGTTCTAAGTATTCTGAGCAGTCTGAAGCGAATACAAATGCAACAGCCTGGACACTCAGCCATTCATCCCGTTTATTCTTTCCGCATAACTGGAAATTTAATTATGATATAGACAAATCATTCAATTCAGGTTATGCTGCTAATGTAAATTCAGATCCGCTCATTATAAATGCCACATTGGAAAAAGCATTATTCAAAAAACAAAATGCGTCTATAAAACTACAGGCATTTGATCTGCTGAATGAGAATATAAGTATTAACAGGTCTTCTAACGGAAATTCCATCACCGATACCAGGACAAACAAACTTGGCCGTTATTTTATGCTGAGTTTTGTTTTCAGGTTGAATAAATTCAGCGGGCAATCGCAGGGTAACCAGATGATGCCGGGTATGCCAGGGGGAAATATGCAAATGCGCCCGATGGGGATGTAAGAACGAAAACAACGAAAAGAGATGACATCTTTTTAAAGTTTAAGTTCTTCAATTTGCAAAAAGATGTCATCTCTTGCGAAGGTTTTTGTAAGTTGTAGCTTCTAATTAAAAAGGCCCAATTGTCTGAACAGGAAATAGTAGCACAGCTCCGCCATGGAGACGAAGAAGCATTTAAGAAACTGGTCACCCTTTTTCAACAAAAAGTATTTAATACTGCGCTCAATTTTTTACAAAATCAACATGATGCAGAGGATATTGCCCAGGAAGTTTTCATCCAGGTATATCATTCTATCCGGCAGTTCAAGGAAAATGCCAGCCTCTCAACCTGGATCTACCGCATTACGATCAGTAAATGCCTTGACCATCTGAGGAATAAAAAGCGGAAAAAGCGTTTTGCATTCATCAGCAGTTTATTTTCTGAAAGCAATTCCCTGTTACATGATGCTCCCGATTTTGAACATCCAGGTGTGCAACTTGACCGCAAAGAAGAGGCAGCGCTGCTTTTTAGATTGATAGATACTTTGCCCGGTTCTCAAAAGACTGCTTTACTGCTTAATAAAATTGAGGCTTTGAGTTATAATGAGATCGCAGCCATCATGAACATTTCCGAATCTGCTGTGGACTCTTTATTGCAACGGGCCAAACAAAACTTGCGGAAAAAAATAAATTCACCGAATGGGAAGGTTTTATCAAAAAACAACGTCTAATTAAATATCAGTATTATGAAAAGTAAATTTGAAAAAAGGGAAGAAGCCATATTTAGCAGTTTTGACGGCATACAGCCGGCAGAAGTGCCACCATACTTTTATACCCGGCTTCTTGTTCGCATGCAAAATGAGCTGGAAGTAAGAAAACCAACATTTATTTTATTGCGCCCGGCATTCCTTACTGTTTCATTATCAATAATATTGGCGGTTAATATTGCTTTTTTATTTCAATCCAATGGCCATCAAAAACCGTCAGTACAGCAATCAAGTAATACAGCAACCATAGAATCATTTGCAGATGCCTATAATTTGAATGGCTCATCAGTTTATGAATAAAATACAAAGCATGCTTAAAAATAACCGTTGGCTATCTATTGCAACATTGATCCTGCTGGTTGCAAATATTGTAACGCTGACATTGTTATGGACCAATAAAAAAAACGATGCTACAGATAAAAAAGATCCACCGGCACCCGTTTTTGAATTCCTTACAAAAGAATTACAATTGAATGAACAGCAGCAGGCAGCATATAAACTACTTCGGGATAAGCACCAAGCAGATCAAAAAAAATTCCGGGATAGCATCCGTAAAGCAAAAGATGCTTTGTTCTCATTATTGAAACAGCCCAATGTTGCAGATTCATTGCTGCAGGAATACAGCAGAAGAGCAACAGCATTTGATCAGCAATTGGATATCATTACCTTTAAACATTTCCAGGAAGTGAGGGCTTTGTGTAATACAGAACAACAGAAAAAATTTGATACTATTATACAGGATGTATTGCGGAGGATGGCAGGTCCACGAAGAGGCCGGCGGCCTCCACCAGGCGGGAAAAGAGAAGGGCCTGGAGGTTTTCCACCGCCTCCGGGAGAATAAAGAGATGACATCTTTTCTTTTAAATTTTTAACCCTAAAAGTTGCAAAGATGTCATCTCTGATAACAAAAAAATCATTTAATCAAAAAAAATAAATCATGAATTTCAAAAACCTTGGATGTATAACCGGATCTCTCATCCTTTTAGCTATAGCATCCTGTTCAAAAAGTGAAACCTCGGATATTCCTGCCAACATTACTTCACTGGATTGTACAAGCGGGTCTTTTTCCTCAGCAGCTGTTGCAAATGTTGCTTATTCAGCTACAGCTACCGTGCCTTACAGTGGTGGTAATGGTAAAGCATTCATTGCCGGCCCCGTTATCGCTTCAACAGGCGTTACAGGTTTAACGGCTACTTTGCAGCCGGGCACTTTGGTTCTTGGCAACGGAAATTTTTCTTATGCCATAACAGGTACGCCTACCAGTGCAGGTACAGCAATATTTGTCCTTAGTTTTACCGGAATAAACTGCAACCTGAATTTAACGGTAAATAGTACAGCCCCGGTTTTGCCCGCTGTTTATAACCAGATATATGGTGCTACCAGTATTACTTATGATGGTACAATTGTAACGATCAAATGCAATGCACTGCCCGATCATAAAAGTGCGTACTACCCAACTACCAACCCATTATACGAAGCTTTCAGCGGAACTACATTCGGTGGAACTACGTTCAATCAGAATCCAAATACAATTGCTGCACAAAACATAACCCTTAAAATTCCTGCAAACCCGGTTGTGGCTGCTACACATGCTGCTACGCCAATGGGTGTTATTGGTGTTGCATTGAATGGGGTTCCTTTATTCAATCAATATGCAGCTGGTGGTTCTCCGCTAACCAATGAAATGACAAGCTTTGATAAATACTGGGGTCACCCGCAAATGAGCGGCATGTATCACTATCACGTAGAGCCGCTTTACTTAACTACGGTAGTAGCCAGCAAATCAGCTTTAATGGGATTTTTATTGGATGGATTCCCTGTGTACGGACCAGAAGAAGTTGGTGGTGCTGCTCCAACGGGCCTGGATACTTATCATGGCCATATACATGCTACGGCTGAATACCCCGGAACTATTTATCATTATCATTTTTCAACTGCAGCACCATACCTTAATGGAAGTGGGTTTTATGGAACGGCAGGTACGGTTACACAATAATGAGAACAATACCGGTCTTAGCTTTCTTTCTTTTTAGTATGGCATCCTGCGGTACTAAAAAGAAAGTTTTTTTTAAGGAACCAAAAATTGCCAAAACGGTTCCCTTAAATTTTATTAATACTACAGATGCCCGATTTAGCAATCGCCAGGATACTGTGTATTATGGTGAAAAATATTTTACCGGATACCGGCATACATTGTATGCGACCGGTGACACAGCTGCTGTAAGATCTTATTTTAATGGAGTGGAAGAGGGGATACAACGCATATTTTATTCAAATAAACAACTGGCAGAAGAACGATTTTATATTAATGGAAAGAAAGAAGGCATTCACCGGGGCTGGTGGCCTGACGGAAAACAAAAATTTTACTTTGAAGTTTACAATGATGAATATGATGGCGAATTTAAAGAGTGGTATGCTTCCGGCTTGTTAGGAAAATTTTTTCATTATGTGAACGGGCAGGAAGAAGGAAGTGAAAAACTCTGGTGGGATAATGGTACGGTAAGAGCCAATTATGTTATTCGTAATGGAAAAAAGTATGGCCTGCTTGGTTTAAAAACATG
>JAYVLZ010000171.1:0-4443 GCA_043759175.1 Chitinophagaceae bacterium
TTAAAGTCACAATTTACTTGTCATTTTTTGCAGGATACTGTCTTATCTGCATCAGGTACTGTAAATGCTTTATCAGCAATACAAGCATTTCAGAACAGGATATGTACTGCATTTGATTCTATTTTTTTTGTGACTGTATCGCACCAGAATTAAATCCAATATAAAAATGAAGAACTATTTATTACTTCTATCCGCATGCTGTTGTTTGCACGCCTTGCCTGCATCTGCTAAAAACTATTATGTGTCAGCAACTGGTAATAACTCCAATAGCGGACTCACTGAAACCACTGCATGGCAAACCATCACTAAAGTAAATACAGCCTTTGCAAATATGGTTGCAGGAGACAGTATCCTTTTCAAAAGAGACGATTCATTTTATGGTACTCTTGTAGTAAGCAAATCTGGCTCCAGTGGCAAACCTATTGTTATCAGTGCTTATGGAACAGGTGATAAGCCCATTATTACAGGATTTGTAACTGCCTCTTCATGGAACAATGTTAGCGGCGGAGTCTATCAGACCAATATTCCTGGTGCCAAAGGAAGCCTGAATATGGTAACTTTAAACAACCTGCCTCAGGCAATAGGAAGATATCCCAATGCTGCTGATTCCAATGGTGGCTATCTTAAATATGAAAGTTTTTCCGGCAGCACTTCTATTACAGATAACGAGCTGACAAGCGCCACCAACTGGACAGGCGCTGAAGTGGTGATAAGAAAAAAATTATGGGTGCTTGACCGTTGTAAAATAACTGCACACAGTGGAACAACACTCACATTTACTAACACCAACGGATCTACCTACACTGGAACTGCTAACTATGGATATTTTATACAAAATGATATCCGTACACTTGACCAAATGGGTGAATGGTATTTTAACAGCAGTACCAAATATCTTCAAATGTATTTTGGCACAGAAGTACCTTCTTCTTATGCTATAAAAATAAGTACACTTGATACTTTACTAACAATAGTTTCCAAAAGCTATATCAACATTAATAATATTGTTTTTGAAGGAGCCAATAGCAATGCAGTCTATGCTTCAGGTAACAGTTTTATCAATATCCAGAATTGTGATTTTGTCAATGCAGGTGTTGGCGCAATGAACCTAACAAGTACTTCAAACTTATTAATTGAAAACTGTACCACTAATAATATTTTAAGTAATGCAATTAATGCTAACTGCAGCAAGGCTTCCAATATTACCATCAGGGGATGCAGTATAAAAAATACGGGCACGCTGCCGGGTATGGGTCTTAGTAATGGCGGTTCCTACAAAGGTATTGTTGCAACAGCGTTAAGTAATTTGATGATTGAATATAATAAGGTAGATACCACAGGTTATATCGGTATCGAGTTTCAGGGCAGTAATGTAAACGTACAATATAACGTGGTAAATTATTTTGATTTTGTAAAAGATGATGGTGGTGGAATTTATACTTATGTATCCGGTACCGATGCTATCCCGGGAGCCACCTACACTAACCGAACCATCAGCAACAATATTGTAACGAACGGAGTTAGTGCACCAGCCGGGAGATTTAGCAGTTCTTTATTTGCGTCTGGTATTTATCTTGATGGAAGAACAATGAATGTGAGTGTGCTGAACAACACGGTATTTAATAATGCAAAAAATGGTATTCATTGTAGTAACCCAGGCAGTGTAACTATAAAAGGAAATACTTCTTATAATAACCTGAATGCAATGAGTGTAATGCGCTGGGCATGGGGAAGTATTAATGGTCTTTCAATAACGGATAATATTTTTTATCCAAAAACAACTGCTCAAAAATGCCTTTATTATACCAATGCAGGATTAAACGAACCGGCGCCAACTACTTTACAGGCAGTACTTACCGGCCTGGGAAGCATTGACAGTAACACCTACAGTATGCTGAACCCTGTAGGTTTTAATTTTGAAATTTATGGTACTACCGGAGGTGCACTAATACAGTCCTCTCCGTTATCATTAGAAGGATGGAAAGCTTTTAGCACTCATGATCTCAATGGTAAAAAACCGGTTAAGCTGCCAATTGGTTTTAAAGTTACAGGGCTTACGGGAACAAATAAATTTACGAATGGCCTCTTCACAAGCAGCATCAGCGGGGTTACTATATTTGGAACCAATGTTACAGGAGCCTGGGATAATACGTCAAAAATAAGTGGTGGATCTTTAAAGATCAGTTTTTCCAGTCCGGCTGCAAATAAGTATTCTTTAATACACAGCCCGATTGGTGCTGTAAATACTACTAAACAATATGTGTTGCGTTTTAGCACTTATGGTACTACTCAGCAGGGAATAGTAAGAGCTTATATCAGGAAAAGCACATCGCCTTATAATAACCTTGTTAGTACACAAACAAAATCATTTGGCATTGGCAGAACGGATCATGAATTTTTATTCAATAACCCCATCACTGAAGCTGGTGGAAGTTTTGTAATTGAGCTGGAACAAAATTCAGGAATCACTTATATTGACAATGTGGAGTTTTATGAAGCTACTGCCAGCTTATATGATATTGCAACGCAACTTCGTTTTGAATATAATGATACTAAAATTACAAAAACCATTACGCTTGATACAAAATACACAGGAGTAAATGGTGAACTGTATGAAGGGTCTTTAACACTGGAACCTTTTACTTCGGCTATTTTGATAAAAGATACCGCAACAGTAACAACCGTAGCCGCAAGAAAAGTAACTGCAGCAAAAATAATTCCTGCTGTTACCAATATTTCAGAAAGCAAACCGCTGCATCTGAAAGCATATCCAAATCCATCTGCAACTGTTTTTAACTTAACGGTTGATGGTGGAAGCAATGATAAAATAACTTTACTGGTGTATAGTTTTGATGGTAAAATGATGTACCAGGCAACGGGTAACAGCAATACAAATTATTCCTTCGGCAATAATTTTATACCGGGTATGTATATACTAAAAGTGATACAGGGCAATACCATACAAACCCTGAAACTTATTAAAGCAGGCAGGTAATTTATTTTATTTATATTTAAAAAAAGCTGCTTGTTGCAGCTTTTTTTTTACATAATTTCCATTTATATAAAATTGGCTCCTCCTCTATTCAACTGTCAATTTCAAAAACTAAAATGCCCTACTTTCGTGTGGACAGTTATTAATTTTAAACACGAAAATCTGCAGACTTGAAAAAAAGGCAAGACTATATTTCATGGGATGAATATTTTATGGGAGTGGCTTTATTATCTTCACTTCGCAGCAAAGATCCCAATACACAGGTGGGTGCCTGTATTGTAAATGATCAAAATAAAATTGTGGGTGCTGGTTACAATGGCTTACCCATTGGTTGCCATGATGATGAATTTCCATGGGATAAACAGGGTAATTTTTTGGATACAAAATATCCCTATATCTGCCATGCAGAACTCAATGCAATTTTAAACAATATTGGCATGAATTTGAAAGGCTGTAAAATTTACACTGCACTCTTTCCCTGCAATGAGTGCACAAAAGCAATTATTCAATCCGGTATTATTGAAGTGATTTACCTGTCGGATAAATATGCTGGTACAGATACGGCTATTGCATCCAAAAGAATGCTGGACACTGCCGGAGTAACTTACAGAAAAGTAAATGCAACTATTAACAGTCTGGTACTGTCATTTAACGAAGCAGATGTGTGATGGTTTAAACAAAACGATAAAACAACTGTTGTTAAATTTCATGAATTGGAAATGTTTTTTATTAACCGGTAATATTTTTTTTCTATTATCCGCCATTGCTTTTTCGCAAAATGAATGGGCATTAAAATTAGATAAAGAGGGTATCAGGGTCTTTACAAAAGATCTTAATAATTCGCCCTTTAAAGCAGTTAAAACTGTTTGTACTATTGATGCTTCGCTTACAAAATTAACAGCAGTTTTGCTGGATATCAACCGAAGCACTGACTGGGTGTATGCCACTAAATTTTGTACGGTATTAAAACAGCCTTCCCCATCAGAATTATTTTATTATTCAGAAGTAACAATACCCTGGCCGGTTAACAACCGTGATTTTATCGTTCGCCTGAAAGTATCGCAGGATGAAAAAACAAAAGTAGTGACGATAGAGGGTGAAAACAAACCAGGCCTTCTTCCTGAAAAGAAAAATGTCGTACGCATTCAGCAGTGTTATTCCAAATGGATAATAGCACCACAACCAAACGGCCAGGTAAAAATTGAGTATGTGCTGCAGGTAGATCCCGGAGGGATGGTGCCGGCATGGCTCATTAATTTATTTGCAACAAGAGGCCCGTTTGAATCATTTAAAAACCTCCGGTTGCAGGTAAAAAAACCGGCATACAGCCGGGTTATTTTACCATTTATAAAAGACTAATCATTGCAAAAAAATTGCCATTCATTTTTATAAATATGAATCACTGTCATTTAGTGCAGGTTATTAATTGCCCCGACCTTTCCGCAGAATGC
>JAYVLZ010000172.1:0-9390 GCA_043759175.1 Chitinophagaceae bacterium
CCCTGTAGGCTTGGTGGTAAAGAATGGTTGAAAGATTTTATCAAGTACTTTTTGAGGAATGCCGTTGCCGTTATCTCCAACTTTAATTTCAACCTTATCGCCAACTTTTTTTGTGCTTATTAAAACTGTTGGTTCATATCCATCTGGCTGCTGTTTCTTTTTTTCTGTTACTGCATAAAATGCATTGTTGATTAAATTAAGAATCACCCTGCCAATATCCTGAGGAATAATATTGATGTTGCCAATGGTTTCATCAAAATCAGTTTTCATGACAGTGTTGAATGACTGGTCCTTTGCTCTGAGACCATGATACGCTAATCTTAAATACTCATCTGCTAAAGCATTAATATCTGTTGGTTCTTTTATGCCATTGGTACTGCGGCTGTGCTGCAGCATTCCCTTTACAATAGAGTCGGCACGTTTTCCGTGGAAGTTTATTTTTTCTTCATTGTCCTGCACATTTTTAGCAATCGATTTTACTTCGTCATAGTTTCCTTTTTCAATTTCTTCATTCATCTCTGTAATTAACTCACTGTTTACTTCAGAAAAATTATTGACGAAGTTTAAAGGATTTTGTATTTCATGGGCAATGCCTGCCGTAAGCTCTCCAAGGCTTGCCATTTTTTCTGACTGGATCAGTTGTGATTGGGTGTTCCTGAGTTCATGATAGGCTTTTTCAATTTCCTTTGCCTGCGCCAGTTCTTTTGTTCTGGTTCTTTCCCGTTCTGCTTTTATCACCCGTTCCTTTTGATAACGGTGAATTGAAAATACCAATGCAATCAGCAATATTCCATAAATGAAATAAGCCCACCAAGTGCTCCACCACGGTGGTGAAATGATAATAGCTATACTTTTTTCTGTCCATTCCCCATTACTGCTGTTGGCCGTTTTTATGCGGAAGATGTATTTACCGGAAGGCACTTTAAAATATTGTATCCGGTCTTCTGCTCCGGAAGTACGCCAGTCCTGGTCATAATTTTCCAGCTTATAGTAAATCCTTTTATCACCTGCATTGCGGAAGTCAACAAACGTGGCGTTGAAAGAAAATACATTCTCATCATGGTTAAGCCGGATCTCTTTTGTATCATAAAGTGAAGCCGGTAAGAGTTCGGTTTTGCCGGGTACCATTTCTTTGTTGTCCAGCCAGAACCTGGTAAAATATAATTGTGTTTTACCTGAAGATGCTTTAAGACTATCAGGATAAAAGGCATAGTAGCCGCCTTCATAGCCAAAATTCAATTCCCCGTCCTGCCTGCAAAAAGATGATCCGTAGTAAAAAAAATTATTGGCATCCTGTATCCCATTTTCCTTTCCATAGCGGATAACCTGGTCTCTTTTTTTGTTCAGCATATAAAGCCCCGATTCGGCAGCTATCCACAGATTATCCTTTTTATCACTAATAATTGCATCAACCTCCACAATATTGTTTCCTGAATTTTCTTCAGTAATTGAATTAAAGGCATCTGATTTTTTATCGTACCGGAACAGGCCACTTGGTGTGCCCACCCAAATAATGCCTTCCGCATCCCTGTAAAGGCTGGATATCACCAAACCCGGAAGATAATGCGTAAACTTTCCGGTCTGCCGGTTCATTTTATTTAATCCCCCGTTATTGGTAGTACCAATCCACAGGCCGGTTGTTTCGTCTTCCAGTATAGCCGTTACTGCATCATTGCTTATCGTAGTAATATCAGCCGGATCGTTTTTATAATTGGTGGATTTTCCCGTTTTAGGGTTTAGCATATTCAAACCGCCACCGAAAGTACCCGCCCATATATTTGAATCCCTGTCTTCGCAAAGACAAACAACCCTGTTAGCCAAATCCGCTTTACTAACAGTGTCATCATAATACCGGGTAAACTTTTCTGTTTTTAAATTGAAATGATTCAACCCGCCACGTGTACCAATCCAAAAATCTCCCTGTTTATTTTTTAAAATTTCTGTAACACGGTTATTGCTTAAACTATTTGAATTACCGGGATCATTTACAAACCGCCGGGTAGTACGATTTTTAAAATCTTTACGTACCAGTCCGCTAACAGTACCATACCAGCATACTGAAGCACTTTCTTCATTGAAAGCATATACCCCATCATTCACACTATTCCCAAAATGCGGAATAACAGTATTGTAAATATCAATCTTGAATAAATTGGCAAATTCTGTGCTCAGCCAGATAAAGCCATCCGGCGTTGCATTTGCCCACCAGGTGGTGCTGTCTTTTAAAGATCCGGCTTTATCATTCATATTGCCGTAGTGGGTAATTTGTTTTGACAGGGGATCGTACCGGATTATTCCATTTAAATAAGTGCCGATCCAGATTTTTTTATCTGCATCCTCTATGATAAAAGTGATGTGATCAAAACCGCCTTTAAATTTAGTCCGGCTTAGTTGATCCGGTTTTGCCGGGTTGTATGTATGCCGTGTAAACAATCCCGTTTTTCTATCCATTGTATGCAGGCCATCCTCACCATTGGTGCCTACCCAGAAATTTCCATAGCTGTCTTCAAAAATGGCCCTTACTTTATTTGCTGCCAGGCTCTGCGGATTTTTTGGATCATTCATATACCTGGTAAAGGTGCCGGTGCTGCGGTTGAAGCGGTTAAGACCTCCTTCTTTAACATCATTAAAAGGAAAACCTGTACCTACCCAAAGCTCACCGGCTTTGTCTTCGTATAAGGCCCTTACCGTATTGCAACTAAGACTCGACGGATCATTCGCTTTACTGCTGTAATGTTTGAATTTTCCTGTTTGTTCATCCAGCAGATCAAGGCCGCCATAATCACCTACCCAAATATTTCCCAAATGATCCACCAGCACGCCTGTAACAAAATCATCACTTAAACTTCCGGGATCATTTTTATCATGACGATAGTGGGTAAAACTGTTGGTAACCGGATCAAATTTATCAAGGCCCATACCATAGAAACCAATCCAGATATTTCCTGAAGAATCTGCAAACAAACATTCCGGGTAATAGCCACCAAGCGTATTAGGATTTTTTGGATCATTCTGGTACCTCGTCATGTGGCTGCCGTCAAAGCGGATAATGCAGCGGTTTGATTGATCGGAGAACCAAATAAAACCATACTTGTCCCTTATGATGTTATTGATCTTCCCAAGGGTAACTCCATTGGTGCCGGAGACAGGGTTGAATTTCACTTGCTGTGTTTGTGCTGTGCTGTTTTTTGCAAAGCACAGCATCATAAAAATGATACATGAAATGAGGCGGTTTTTCATATCGTTAGTTTTTTTGCATTGCTGATATAATTTTTTACTGGGGTAACAGAACTATAAATAATGTTCCTTCACCTTCTTTACTCTCCACTTTTATTTCTCCCCCATGTGCCTTTACAATATCATAGCTCAAACTCAAACCCAAACCCGTTCCCTGCCCGGTTGGCTTGGTAGTAAAGAAGGGTTGAAAAATTTTATCTACTACTTTTTGAGGGATACCGTTGCCGTTATCACTAACATGAATCGAAATTTTGCCCCCATCCCCTGAAGGGGAGCCGAGTCTTCGGGTTGTTACAGTCACTACAGGTTCGTATGCTTTGCCTTCCGCTTTCGGCTTTAAGCTTTCTGCCTTCTTCTTTTCATTTACTGCATAAAACGCATTCGTAATCAAATTCAAAATCACCCTGCCAATATCCTGCGGAACAATATTGATGTTACCGATCGTTTCATCATAGTTTGTATTCAATGTTGCATTAAAGGATTTATCTTTTGCCCTTAACCCATGATAAGCCAGGCGCAAATATTCATCGGCCAGTTTATTAATATCAGTTGGTTCTGTTTGTCCGCTGCCAGTTCTGCTGTGCTGCAGCATTCCTTTTACAATATCACCAGCCCTTTTACCATGGTGATTTATTTTTTCTAAATTTTGTTTTAAGTCTTCAGCTATCTGCCTGGCTTCTTCCAGGTTACCCTTTGCTATCTCTTCATTCATTTCATTTACCAGCTCGGTACTTACCTCACTAAAATTATTGACGAAGTTTAACGGGTTTTGAATTTCGTGTGCAATGCCTGCGGTGAGTTCGCCGAGGCTGGCCATTTTTTCTGATTGTACCAATTGCTTTTGCGTAACCCGCAATTCATTCAGTGCATCTTCGGCCCTCTTTTTTTCTGTGTGCAGTTTTACCAAATCTTCTGCAGCCTGCACGGCATGTGCTTCTGCAATTTGTAAATCATTAAAACGGGTATAGGTAAGATTGAACACTGCCGCAAACCTTTCCAGTAAACGGATGGTTTCTAAAGGCTGACCGTCTGGCGAAGCAATACCAATAAAACCTTTATTAAAATAGGCCAGGTGCTGTATTCTTCTTGTATGCGTAAGGCCATCTTTAAAAGGAACATGCAAACTGGTGAGGTGCGTAAAATAATCCTGCAACTCCTGCCCGTGCATATCCATAATTAATGATGGCTGTTTTTCTTTCCATCCATTCAGCATTTTTTTGAAGGACGGATTTGTATTCAGGTTGTCTGTATAGGCAGCACTTACCCTGGTTCCATCTTCATCGGTTATCCAAAACTCTGCATCTCCCTCTTCATCTTTTATGATGGTAATGTATAAACGGTTGGGCTCAATGCCAAGGCTGATGAGCTGTTGAAAAAGAACGGCAGATGTTTCGGCCAGCTCATCACTTTTTTGCATGGCCAGTGTTCGGCTGCGTACACGTTCCAGTGCTGTTTCAATCTTTGCTTCTCTTGCCTGTGCTTCTGCAAGTGCTATATCTGTGTAACGCTGGTAACACAGGTTGAATACATTCCTGAACCGTTTTAGTATTTGCAATTTTTCATCATCAAGCGATGAATAGGTACACACGCCGAACGCACCAATGCCAAACGAATACAAATAATAATGAAGTTCAGTTGCTGCATCCAGGTTTTTCTCCGGCTTTTGTCCGAGTATATTATACAGATAAGATTTCCACGCTATCAGTTCTTCATTTGAAATTATATTATCTATCAGTGCATCACCTGCGTTGCGGATGGTATCATATATTTTTCTTGTTTTGGGATGGCTGTTATATTTTACTTCCACTACCTCCGAACCGGATATGTTTGAATAATCATAATTCAAAAATTTTTCTTCCTCATCATACCTTATATAAATTTGTGCAGCCCTCGTATCAGAAAAGCCAAGCGTTTCCAGTTGTACAAATACCGCTTCGCATACTGTTAATAGCTCATCAGATTTCATCATGCTCATTGCAACCGACCTTACTCTTTCCAGTGCTGCTTCTATCTGTGCTTCTCTTGCCTGTGCTTCTGCTTTTTGCAGATCGAGAAAACGGGTATAGGTTTGCTCGAAAACTTTTCCGAAACGTTTAAATATATCATGTGCTTCCGGTACATGCTGATGTGTAACAAATAACAGGAACCCTTGTGCGAAATAGACAACATGATTAACCTGTGATGCAGGAAATATGGGTGCTGTTCCCTCATCACTAAATCTATTCCACATGTTGCTTACAGCCGGGAATTCCATCATATACGCATACATAGAGGCTAATTTTTCGCCGCTATATTCTGCTGCGTAAAACGCTTCACCCTGTAGATATGCTTCCCGGTAACGTATGCATACGGGTTCTTCTGTGAGTGGCAATTTGAATGGCGACTGCAATAAACCTTCGCTGCTCATCCAAAAATTGGCTGCCTGTTTATCGTCTTCCCAGGTACAATAACCTGTGCTCCATGCAGGGATATCTAATGGTTGCATTTGCTGAAATAACAGTGTAGCCGCATCCGCTAATTCATTGCTATGCTGCATCGCCATAGTTCTTGCACGAACCCGTTCCATGGCTAATTGAATTTGTGATTCTCTTGCCTGTGCTTCGGATTTTTGCAAGTCAAGAAAACGGGTATAGGTTTGTTCAAATACTTTTGCGAAACGTTTGAAAATATCATGTGCTTCAGGGTAGGGCTTCTCCGTAATAAACAGAATGAAGCCCGTTGAAAAATAAGCCGCATGAAAAATGTTAAACGTCGGGAAGGAAAATCCAGCGTTAACTACTTTTCCAAATTCTTCTTTCACACCAGGAAGTGAATTCATATACTTAACATGATTCTCCAATACCTTTCCACCCATTTCTTCCACATAAAGCAATTCGCCTTTTTTTGTAGCGTCACTAATATTTATCATCAGAGAGTCTTCCGTAGCCGGTATTTTGAAGGGCTTCAGCATAATATCTTTGAGGGCGGTCCATGCTGTAACCGCTTTTCTGTCGTTGTCCCATGGTTGAAATGAAGTGCTCCATAATTGTACGCCTAAATCTTTTACCTGAGCAGATAATAATAAGGCGGCATCAGGCAACTCATCACTTTTTTGCATGGCCATTGTTCTTGCACGTACTCTTTCTAATGCTAATTCTATTTGTGATTCCCTTGCCTGTGCTTCGGCTTTTTGCAAATCAAGAAAACGGGTGTATGTTCTTTCAAATTCGATAGCAAAGCGACCGAGAATCTTTTTTTCATCTTGCCGTAGATCAGTTGTAACCATTACACCAAAGCAACCATATTTCATAAAAGCTTCTACATAATACAAACCGCCGGAAAAATATTGGGGCTTCAGTTGTTCCACTCCATCTATCAACTCCTGCCAGGCGGCAAAATAATTTTGTACCGCAGCAGGTGGTACATGGTATGAATAAACGGGTTCATTGCTTTTCCAGTCAACCAGGCATTGTGCAGTAGCAGGTTCATTTCTATCGAGCGGATAATTGATAGCCTTACTGCTGAATTCTTTTGAATTATTTTGGGCCCATGCAGCCCAAAAAATGTGGCGGTCGTTTTTTTCATCGGGCAGCCATAAAAATGAAAATGCAGATGGAATGCCGAGCAGCAAAACCTGTTCATGAAAAACCCGTAAGGTATTATCGAGTTCATTTGAGTGCTGCATGATCATGCTTTGTGTACGGGTGCGTTCCAATGCTGCTTCTATTTTTGCTTCCCTTGCCTGTGCTTCGGCATTTTGCAGGTCATTGAAACGTGTATAAGTGAGATCGAAAACTTTTCCAAAGCGGCTAAGTATATCCAGGTTAGCATCTGATAATGGCGCATCTCCTACAGTTTGTAATCCGCCGAAATTGCTGAAAGAGAAAGAAACAACATATTTTTCCATAGCCCTCGATGCTGCCTGTGCTTCCGTTGGAACTTTCCTGAATTCCGTTTCATTAAATAGATATTCGTCATAAATCTTTTTTTCATTACCCTCCACAACATAAATATATTTAGTAGCTTTTTCTTTATAGCCCTTCATCATTGCATCATGAAAAGGATAATCTTCAAATAACATGTGATAAGATTCAGGAACTTTATCAATATCCGGGTTAGCTGCCCAAACTGTATTTGACCTGGAACTTTCATCAATGATATTTATAATGCACCATGTTAACGCAAAATCAAGTTTGGTTAATTCTTTGAAAACAGTATCCACTAATTCCGACAGCTCATCCGATTTTTGCATCGCCATTGCCCTTGCTCTCACTCTTTCCAATCCTAATTCAATCTGCGCTTCTCTTGACTGTGCTTCTGCTTTTTGCAGATCAAGAAAACGGGTATAGGTTTGCTGAAATACTTTTCCAAAACGCATCAGCGTTTTATTATCTTCATCTGAATAAGGAGTACCGAAAAAATTTTCAATGTAGAGAGAAACATTTTCAAACAACACTGTTGATGCTGCAAGACCTGGACGGTTTAAATAAAAATCTTTTGATGCTTCAGGCAGCCCGGGAATATAGGATAAAAGCTCATGGTAAAATTTGTTCTTTTCTTCAAAATTTAAATGAGTGGTAAAGATGTCAGCCCCTTTATCTTTTGCCTCCTTAAATTGATTTGCCCAAACAGACTCAAAATACGGATGCGATATTTTAGAAGGAATGTCCTGCTCATCAGCAATCCAAAAATGCCAATCACCACCAGGTGCATAGTCAACAACAAAACCTGCGTGGTCAAGATTAATTTTTAAATGAGTTAGTTGCTGGTAAACAATTTTTATTACTTCTTTAAGCTCATCACTTTTTTGCATACCCATAGAACGGCTACGCACTCTTTCCAATGCGGTTTCTATCTGTGCTTCTTTTGCCTGTGCTTCTGCTTTTTGAAGATCAAGAAATCTTGTATAGGTCTGTTCAAAAACTTTTGCAAAACGTTTAAAAATATCATGCGCTTCGGGTACAGGCTCGTAGGTAATAAACAACAAAAATCCCTGCGAAAAAAACGCCAAATGAAATATTTGAAAAACAGGAAGCGGATGGCCTGCTGCAATAATGGAATCTAAAATTTCTCCCACAACGGGCAGCGTGCGCATATATTGGTAATGTGCAATCAATGCTTGCCCACCAACTTCTTCCACAAAAAATGATTCACCTCTTTCGTAAGCTTCCCTCATGTGTATAAACGATGGGTCTGTGGTAAGCGGTGCATGAAAAGATTGTTGCATCACGCCTTCGCTGCTCATCCATAAAGTAATTCCGGTTTTATCTTCATCCCAAATACAATAACCGGCACTCCATGCAGGCATGCCCAGTAACTGTGCCTGCTGAAATAAAATATTAGCGGCATCGGGAAGTTCATCACTCTTTTGCATGGCCATTGTTCTTGCACGCACTCTTTCCAATGATAATTCTATCTGTGCTTCTTTTGCCTGTGCTTCTGCCAATGCGATATCTGTATAACGCTGGTATGCAAGATTAAAAACATTCCGGAACCGTTTTAATAAGTCAAGTTTGTTTTCAGTGATGGCACTGTAGGTTGAAATGCCAATGGAGCCTGTGCCAATTGAATAAAAGTAATAATGCAGGGAAGAATTTTCTTCCAGTTTCGGGTCATCAAGTTCCCCGTTATTTTTTCTTAATTCCCTGAATTGTTTTAATTCATTTCCTGCAAAGGAAAATTCATAAAAGGCATCATGAGCGTTTTTGGTAATGCTGACCTGCTTTTCAATCAATGGATGAATATCATAAGGCATCACGGTAACCGTCTTGCCGGAATTGGCAGCATAATCATAATTTAATAAAGTGTTTTTATCATCCGTATAAATATTTATCATGGCATTCCTGAGTTCAGCAAAACCTAATGCCTGTAATTCTTTAAATAATATTTCACAAACATTGGGCAGTTTTTCGGGTTTACGCATGCCCATTGCCTGTGCCCTTACTTTTTCAAGCGAAGCTTCAATCTCCAATTCAAGGTTTTTATTTTCCAGTTCAACTGTGCGGCGTTTTACGGCTTCCCGGAGTTCAAAGTTTTCTTTGGAAATTTTTTCAACCGAAAGCTGTTCACCTTCCCCTGCTCTTGTGTCGGGTATGGAGCCATGCTGCTGAATAAATTTCCAGCCATCTTCTTTTTTCCATAATAAAGAAGATAACCTGCCCTTTGCATAAAAAG
>JAYVLZ010000173.1:0-16136 GCA_043759175.1 Chitinophagaceae bacterium
TGAAAAAGCAATCATGGAACAAATAAATAAACGACATCTGCAAAGAAGAATTAAACAAAATCACAATGATTCAACATGACTTGTCAAAGTAGAATTATAAATATGAGATCTATGAAAATTTTGATGGCAATTTTAATCAGCATCCCTTTCATTGGATGTAAAAAGCAATCCAATATTTTATCATTTACACCGTCGTGTATTTTAAGTAAGATAGAGGAGTTAAAAAATAAGCCAAAACAAAACCCATCAGCCGAAGTGTATGAGTATAACTACCTTAACAACAATTCATATTACTTTACGGCTGATTGCTGTGATCAGTATAATTTTTTGTATGATAGTAACTGCAATGTAATCTGTGCCCCTGATGGTGGAATAGCAGGAAGGGGTGATGGCAAATGTGCAGATTTTAACGAGTCAAAAAAAGATGGAAAACTGATTTGGAAAGATCCCCGCTAATCTTTTTTGTTTTCGTTCCAGGTGGTATAATTCTTTTCAGGAGGTTGCTTTTTTTGCAAAGAAATATCTCTCAATGGTTCAGATGGTTTCCATGAAGCAAACATTTCAGCCGGTAATTGCTGGTATAAAAGGGTGCCTTTGGTTTTCCATGCAAGCATTTCATCACTTACCTGCTTGATGATTTTATGCGGATTGCCCACCACCAAACTTCTTGCAGGGATAACCTCATCTGCTTTGATAAAAGTTAAGGCACCTACGATACATTCATCACCTACTTGCACATTGTCCATGATGACTGCATTCATGCCCACCAAGCAATTTTTACCAATAGCGGCACCATGTATGATAACGCCATGGCCGATATGAGCCCCTGCTTTCAGCAATACGGTAACTCCCGGAAACATATGTATGGTACAATTCTCCTGTACATTACAGCCATCTTCAATAATGATCTGCCCCCAGTCTCCACGAATGGCAGCACCAGGACCAATGTACACGTCTTTACCAATTAATACATTACCGGTAACTGACGCCATCGGGTGAACGAAGGCACCTTCATGAACTACTGGCTGGTATCCGTTGAACTTGTAAAACATTTATAGAAAATAATTATTCATCATTATCCTCAGAAGGCAAAGGCACATCTCTTTTGAGCATCTCATTTCTGTTAGCCATTTCCCATGCAGTATAAAAGATCAGCCGTACTCTTTTTTCATAAAGGCCCCAATTAATTTTTTCAATGGTATCGGTTGGTTTATGATAATCTGCTTTTAGCATACCATCATAAAAAAATAAAATGGGCACCCCTTTACGGGCAAAATTATAATGGTCGCTGCGATAATAAATTCTTTGCCTGTCATTTGGATCATCATATTTATAATCCAGTACCAGGCCGGTATATTTTTTATTTGCTCTTTCATTTATTACAGGCAGGTCGCTGCTCAGTTTGTCATGACCAATTACATATACATAATTTAAGCTGTCCTCAGTTTTTCTTTCTGTATCAATTCTGCCCACCATATCAGTATTTAAATCAACACTTGTTTTATCTAATGGAAATACAGGGTTATCTGAATAATACTTGCTGCCCCACAATCCTTTCTCCTCGCCACTTACAGTCATGAACACCATGGTTCTTCTTGGTCCTTTACCCTCAGCCTTTGCTTTGGCAAATGCTCTGGCCATATTGATTACAGCGCAGGTACCGCTGCCATCATCATCGGCACCATAATAAATTTTTCCATTACGCATTCCAAGATGATCGTAGTGGGCCGTTAAAAAAACATACTCATCTTTTTTATCTGTGCCATTTATTATACCTAATACATTGCTGGCATCTATCTGCACTTTTTCCCTTGTATATTCAAAGCTGTAAGGCATTGTTATTTCGGATAAATTACCGGCAGAAAAAGCAGCATACAATTTAGCCGCATTGATAATGCTGTCCACTGACCACGGGGTAAAAAAATCTTTTGCCACTTTGTGTGAGATGACCATACAATCCCATCCATCCGTTTCTGATTTTTTTGGATAAGATACATCTGATTTGGAATTGGAATTAGCCGTATTACTATTGATTGTTTCTATTGCCGGGTTGATGATAATAACAGCAATGGCTCCCTTTTCTTTTGCAATTCTTGTTTTAGTTATTATGCCGGGCCTGGTATATTTAGAGTACATCTCAGTACCGGTGAGCAGGTATTTGCCGCCTGCTTTTGGTTCGCCCAAAAATAGCACTACTACTTTTCCTTTTACATCCAGTCCTTTATAATCATCGTATGCAGTATCGCTGATGCCATAGCCTGCAAAAATAAATTTATCGGCAGTAATTGTTTTGTCAGCATTATAAATAACCGGAACATAATAATCTGTTCCATAAACCAACTCTTTATTATCCATCTTTACCACGCTTGTTTTCATGGATGATTTATACAATGGATATAACTGCTGGTAGCCATTAAGTGAAGCTGGTGCTTTAAGTCCCATAGCTTTAAATTGAGATTCAATATAGGCGGCTGCTTTTCGCTGTCCGGCTGTTCCGGTCTCCCTGCCTTCCATTGAATCACTGGCAATAATAGTGAGTTGTTTTTTTAAATTTTCTATAGTAATAATGGATGCATATTTTTTTGCAGGGTCACCGGATTGAGCAAATAATAAGTGCAGGCAGCTGCACAAAGCAACCAACAGAAAAGATCTTTTCATTTGTAAATATAACTTATGAGATTTTTTTATTTAAATACAAATTGGCAGGATAACGCTTGAAGTAAAGTATTTATGATATAAAATATTATTGAGTTTAGCAGGCAATCTTATCTACCCTGGTAGCATGCCTTCCTGCTTCAAAAGCCGTGTTCATAAAGATGTCCAGCATTTTTTCGGCATCTCCATCTCTTACAAAACGGGCAGGTATACAAATGATGTTAGCATCATTGTGTTTACGGGATAACTCAGCAAGCTCTTCACCCCAGCAGATGGCAGCTCTTACGCCCTGGTGTTTATTGGCTGTAATCGCTACACCATTAGCGCTGCCACAAAGTAAAATACCAAAAGCAGCTTCTCCTTTTTCAACAGCGCATGCCACCGGATGAGCAAAATCAGGATAATCTGCCGAGTCTTTATTATAAGTGCCAAAATCTTTGAATGCTACACCTTCTCCTTCAAGAAAAGATATCAGGTCTTCTTTACAATCAAAACCTGCATGATCGCAACCAATTGCTACTGGTAAATTCATATTAAATGTTGTCATAGTATGCAAGCTTGATTTTAGCAGATGAAATAATACGTAAAATTATAAATAAAAAAATGATTCACCTCTTAAAATCAGTAGAGATTCCAGAATGATTTTAGCGGGTATCTTCTTTAACTCCATTCTTTTTCTTCCTTTGCTTTTTGCCTGTCTACCATACCTGCCAGCAGTATACTAATCCAGTAAAGCAGGGTAAGCGGAATAGCTACTAAAAACTGGCTTGTCCAGTCGGGAGACGGTGTAATAACAGCTGCTACCACCAGTATAATAACAAAAGCAAATTTGAAATATTTTTTTAAAAAGGCAGCGCTAACAATCCCCAGTTTTGCCAGTACATAACAGAACACAGGCAGTTCAAATGCTACACCACATCCTAGCAGCAGGTTGGTAAGGCTGTCGATATAATCGTTGATGGAAGGCCGGTATTGTATCATGCCAGTTTTACCCAACGTAAAGCCTGCCAGGAAATTAAAAGTAAAAGGTGCCAGCAAATAGTAACCAAACATTACGCCGGTAAAAAAACAAAGTGATACATAGAAAATGCTGCCGGTGGCATAGCTTCTTTCCTTTGGGGTTAGGGCTGGTTTAATAAAACGCCAGAGCTCCCAGATGATATACGGGAAACCAATAATAATACCGCCGATAATGGCAATATTGATGGCGGATGTAAATGTTCCGTTTACTTCCGTTACCTGGAAGTTAATCTTTACCGCTGGCATGCACAGACTGTCGCCCAGGTGCAGCCAGTTACTAAACCTGCATAAAGCACCATAGGTTACAAAATGTTCATCAGCCGGTCCCAGGATGATGTGATCGTATACCCAGTCGATAAAAACGAATATTAATATAGCCGCAACCAGCCATACTAACACACTCCTGAGAATATGCCAGCGGAGTTCTTCGATATGATCAAAGAAACCCATTTCCGCCTGTTCAGCAGTTTTGTTTCCGCCAATCCGTTTAAAAAAAGATTTTCTTTCTGATGTTGTGGTATCCAATTGAGTTATTTGTTTTAAATATTTATAACCGCAAGTGCGGATGGCAAAAGTAAAACTCTTTTACAATTAGTACGCAGGTTTAAATTTGAGCAGTGTTTAACTGTTTTACATTGCCCGTTCTTTTTAGGACGCCCCAGCCCTGCAATTCCCCTTTGATGGCTTTGTTAAATGACTTGATCAGTATATAATACATCAACTGCCGGTACACCAGGCGCTGGGGTATCATCCAGATCAGTTTTTTATAATCTTCTTTTTCAAATGCAAAGGCCAGCGCTGCACCCGCCACATCCACGAGTGTAAAAATAAAATAGTACCATACAATATGGCCAATATTTGCCGGCATAATTCCAAAGCCTGCCGCAAGTAAACTCAAAAGCAATACGATATCGGCAAGGGGTGCTAAAAAGGGCAGTATGATCTGGAAGATCAGAATATTAGGCAATGCCACCATGCCAAAATTTTTATATTTTGGGTTGAACACAGCATCCCGGTGTTTCCAGAAACATTGCATCACACCAAAGCTCCAGCGGAACCGCTGTTTCATAAACTGTTTCATTGTTTCAGGCGCCTCGGTATAAGAAATGGCTTCGTTACAATTGCGTACCATATAGCCTTTGCGGTGCAGGCGCATGGTAAGATCACAATCTTCTGCAAGTGTATCGGTAGTAAAGCCGCCGGCTTTGATGATGGCTTCTTTTTTAAAAGCGCCAATGGCACCAGGCACCACCGTAATGCAGTTGAGCAGATCAAAGGCACGCCGGTCAAAATTTTGAGAGGTGATATATTCGATACTCTGCCATCGGGTGATCATATTTATTTCATTACCCACTTTTACATTGCCTGCCACCGCACCAACTTCGCCATCTTCTTTTTTAGCTAAGAAAAATTTCTTCATCAGTTCAGATACTGCATCAGGCTTTAGCTGGGTATCTGCATCGATGCAGATGACATATTCTTTTTCCGATTTCTCTACACCAAAATTTAACGCAGAAGCTTTGCCACCATTTGGTTTGGTATATACAACTACATCAGGGTTATTATTAAATGCACGACTCACTGTTTGGTATGTGCTGTCTTTACTGCCATCATCAACAAATATCACCTGCAGGTTGGGGTAATCCTGTTGCAGTAAACTTTCAATGGTACGTACTGCATTAATTTCTTCATTGTATGCCGGTACAATAATGGTCACCCACGGTTGTGGAAATGCTTTGGCAGGTAATAAAGTGGTTACCTGTTTTGTTTCTTTATTTTTTTGCATCCAGGCTAATATTGCCATCACAAACATTCTGCCTACTGATAAAAGAATACCAACGATAAATAAAGCAAAAATGATATGGCTGCCCCAGTACGTAGTTTCTGCAAAAAAGAAATTTACTTTGGTAAGCCAGCCATCTTTTGATGGTGGAATTTTGGGCATTACATCCTCTTTTGTTTTGCCCATCAGATCTGCAACTGTGGTGAACTTGTATCCTCTTTTTTTAAAGTAATCAATAATTTTTGGGAGTGCATCTATGGTAGGCTGCCTGGTATTACCACCGGCATCGTGCAGTAAAATAATACTGGCTCCTCTTGTTTCTACCTGGTAAATTATTCTTGCAACAATAGAGTCTGGAGATACGCCTGGTTGCCAATCTTCGGGATCAATACTTTCGCCAATGGTTAAATAATTTTCCTCACGGCTTCTTTCAATGGGTTCAAGTTCCTCGTAGGTGTGAGGTTCAGAGTCAGCATTATAAGGTGCCCTGAATAAAATGGTAGAGCGGCCCGTAACACTTTCAATTAGCAGCCGTGTAAGTTTTAATTCTAATGAGGCCCGCTGATTACTCATTTTTGCCACGTTGTTGTGGGTAAAAGTATGATTGCCTATTTCAAAACCCAGCCTGTTGATGCGCTGTAAAATAGGAATATTTTTTTCTGCCTGCAGCCCCACCACAAAAAATGTGGCAGGTATTTTTTCTTTTTCTAAAATATTCAAAATCTGCGGTGTCCACTCTGCATCAGGGCCATCATCAAAAGTTAAAATCAGTTTGTGGCCGGGCCCCGGTTCGGTTGTATCTTCTGCAAATTTCTGAATGATATAACCCGATGGAAGCTGGTAATAATCCTGCTCAGCTATCAGCAGTTCAGATGAATCAACTTCAATTTTTATTTTGCCTTCCTGCGGAGAAGCTACAATGTTCAGTACTTCACCCTGTCCATCATAACCCACATTATCAGGAATAATTGGGATGGTGGAAATAGAATTAAAATCAAATGGTTTGGCTATAAGTGATTTTGTACTGAGATCTCTGTTGTAAAAACTCCACATTCTTGCATCTTCGCTTCCTAAGCGCCAGAGTGCGGTGCCGGCTGTTTGGTATTCATCACTAAAACGAAGCACATTAAAAGTAGTGGCAGCATCGGTACACCAAATTTCATGATCTATAGTTTCAGTATCTCCTTCTTTTAAGCTTTCTTCATCTGTGTAATTATAGTGCAGGTTATAGCTGTCATTATCAAAATCAATTTTTACATTTTTGATCTTGGCTTTGTTAATTGCATCATTATAATTAATACTGGCACAGGTATCCTTTCCTTCCGAAGTTTTATACCAGTCATACCCAAATCCTGCAATACCTAATATTATTTTGCCGGGTTCAATTTTTTTCGCTGCCCTGTCCACCGCTCCTTCAATCCATTTTTGTGCACTGATGGGGCCGGCGGCTGTAGAAGGATTAAACTGATCATATGCCATTAAAACAATATAATCATTGTATAAAGACAATTTACCGTAATCATAATCATTATTATCAACGGCTACATCCATAGTTATGGTCATGCCTCTTGCATGTAATGTTTCATACAGTTCTTGTTGAAATGTAGAAAGCGGCGTATTGGTAGATTCTCTCAGCTCTTCAAAATCCACATTGATACCATCTAAATGATAATGACTCAGGGTATCGGCCACCTGTGTAATGAATGATTTTCTTTTAGCATCATTATTTAATATATCATGCAGCAAGCGGCCATCAAAATCTTTTAAGGAAGAATTAAAGTTGGTAAGTATGGGCATTATTCTCAGCTTTTTCTGCTGCATTAATGCCAGTCCGGCACTGTCAATTCTTGTTTGCAGATGATGAGTGATGGTATCAATAAAAAACCATTCAGGAAAGATCACATTCAACTTGCTACCATATTTTTCAAGGTCTGGCAGAGAGGTATTGCCTGTCCATGGAGTATAAAAAGCAGCCCGAATGTTTGGGATAACAGAAGCTGTAAGATCCCGGCCTTTCAATGTATTTACAGAATCTTCTTTTATCTTTTTAATGAGAAAATCTTTAAATCCTTTGTATTTTTTATTGAAGCGTTGCGATAAGGTCATTGGATTGGTGGGATCCAATTTTTGCTGGTAGGCTTTTGATTTTGCTTCCAGGTTTGGTATAGAGGGATTAGTGCCGCTGATAATAGCTACCGTCAGCACTACAATAAAAAAAAGTGCAATTATCAGCACAATTCTGAATGACCACTTAAAGTTTCTCCATCTTTTTGGATCAGTTGCCTGAAATATTTGTCCTCCCTCACTCATGTTGCAGCAAAGATAGATTACCATTAAAAATTACTGCTGTTAAATACGGCACAGGATCGCCGCTTAACAAGCAATTAACCAGCTAATGAAGTTGATATAATTGTTTACACAGAACTTTGCATAAATGCGGTCGACAACATTAAGATGGATCATGCTGAGCTGTACTATTATCATTACACTGATATTGCTGGCACAGCTTTATTGGCTTAAGAGGGTATATAACCTGGAAGAACAGCAATTTAATGCTGGTGTTATTAAAAGTATCAGGGGCTTGTTCAGTGATATTGAAATAGCCCATGACCCAAGGATGCAGATAA
Organism: Chitinophagaceae bacterium; assembly: GCA_043759175.1. Classification (GTDB taxonomy): domain Bacteria; phylum Bacteroidota; class Bacteroidia; order Chitinophagales; family Chitinophagaceae; genus Ferruginibacter. The sequence continues at coordinate 8,086 of JAYVLZ010000173.1, forward strand.
ACCAGGTGGTGAATATGGTGGATGCACATACCTATCTTGTAAAGCTGGATTCCATTCCGTTAAAGGATACTTTACAACATTATCTTAGAGGTGAGTTTGAAGATTTTGATGTGTGGGCTGATTGCAATGTGGCTGTATTCAGCAGCAGTAAACAAACATTTTTTTACCAGTTTTATTTGTCTACAGCGGCATCCCGCTATCCAGAGATCATGGATATGAATCTGCCTGTGATAAAAAAAAATCACGATTATTTGTTGCTTGATTTTCCTCACCGCAGTAAATATATTATTCATGAAATGATGTTTTGGATAGTGGGTGCAGTGCTGCTGCTGCTGATTTTGATTGGTCTTTCCATCAGCTTGCTCTACCTGTACCGGCAAAAATTTTTGAACGAATTGCAAAAAGACTTTGTAGATAATTTTACGCATGAATTTAAAACTCCATTGGCGGTGATGAAAATCGCAGGAGATGTGCTGGTGCAGCCGGGCATCGTTAATAAACCTGAACGGCTCCATAAATACAGTACGGTTATACTGGAACAAACAGAACACCTGCAACATCAGGTAGAGCGGCTTTTAAAAACGACGGCAGGTAATTCAAATAAGCTGGTTATAAAAAGAGAACCCTGTCAGTTGAATTTACTGGTGCAAACAGCAATTGACCAGATAGAGCCTCTTATAAAAAGTAAAGGGGGAAATGTGGAATTGATAACAGATGAAAATGAACCGGTGATTTATGCAGATAAAAATCACCTTCAGCTGGTGATCATTAACCTGGTTGAGAATGCCCTGAAGTATTGCAAAAACCAGCCTTATATTATTATTCACCTGCAGAATGGCGGCAATGATTTTTATACGATATCAGTAAAGGACAATGGTATAGGAATTGATAAAAGAAATATCAAATTCCTGTTTAATAAATTTTACCGGGTACCTACCGGGAATGTGCATGATGTTACCGGCTTTGGCCTTGGGTTAAATTTTGTGAAGAAGGTGATAGATGCACACAATGGAAAGATCAGCATTAACAGTGTGCCCGGCATCGGCACTGAGTTTAAGATACAATTACCTAAAAAATAAGATGGATTATGCAAAACAAAGCAACAGTTTTACTGGCAGAAGATGATACCTCTCTGGCATTTGTAATCAAGGATAACCTGGAAGAGGAAAATTATGAAGTAGCATGGTGTGCAGATGGAGAAGCAGCCTGGCAGCGTTACATAAAAGGCGGTATTGATATTTGCCTGCTGGATGTGATGATGCCGGTAAAAGATGGATTTACACTGGCAAAAAAAATCAGGCAAAAAAGTGATGTGGTGCCGATACTTTTTATTACCGCCAAATCATTGGAGCAGGATAAACTGGATGGTTTTAAAACTGGGGCAGATGATTATATCACCAAACCTTTCAGCATGAAAGAATTGTTGCTGCGTATGGATGTTTTTTTGAGGCGTACAAAAAAAATGCACTCAGAGCAAGTAAAAGAATATAAATTAAGCGGTCTTGTTTTTTCTTTTACAGATCTGAAATTATTCGGTAGCGGGGAAGAAATTTCATTAACCCAAAGAGAAGCTGATTTGCTTAAATTTTTTTGTGAGCATCCTAACAAAGTTGTGAAGAGAGAAGAGGTATTGCTGAGTGTGTGGGGCAAAGATGATTATTTCCTGGGCAGAAGTATGGATGTGTTTATAACAAGGCTGCGGAAATATTTTAAGGTGGATGCTTCCGTTATTTTAGAAACAATTCATGGCATTGGCTTCAGGCTGAATATACCCGAATAAAAATAGTAGCAGCTATTTTAATTGAAAGCATTTATACATGGCTGAAATTAAAACAGGTTTATTGGTAACTGACTATGGCGCTAATCTTTCAATTTTCCATTGCCCATTTTCCTTTAAAGTATATTGCAACCTGTCGTGCAGGCGGCTTGGCCTTCCCTGCCAGAATTCTATACTTTTTGGAACCAGCCGGTAGCCACCCCAGTGTTCCGGCCTGCTAATGGGGTTTCCGGTAAATTCCTTTTCATATTTTGCTACATTCTTTTCAATCACTTCCCTGCTTTTAATAATACTGCTTTGTGGTGAGGCCCATGCACCAATTTGGCTGCCAATGGGCCTCGAAAAAAAATAGGCGTCATTTTCTTCAGCGCTGATTTTTTCAATGCTGCCATCTACCCGTACCTGCCGCTCCAGTTCTTTCCAGAAAAAAACCAGGCACGCCTGTGGATTATCGGCCAGCTCTTTTCCTTTATTACTGTTATAGTTAGTGAAAAAAACAAATCCATCAGTATCATATCCTTTTAGCAAAACAATCCTGCCGGATGGTTTGCCGTCTGCAGATGCTGTGCAAAGGGTTAAAGCATTTGCTTCATCAATTTCACTGCTCACAGCATCCTGCCACCAGGCGCTAAACTGTTCTATTGCATCTGCTTTAGCATCTGTTTCTAAAAAACTTTTCAGCATGTAGTCTTTTCTTATATCCGCTATAGTGCTCATTATTCAACGGTTTTATTTTTTGTTTCAGTTATTTTTTGTCTCATTTTTTAACCTGTCTATTTCTTCTTCTGCGTTTGACAGAAGGCTTTCCAGTTCAGCAATGCGGCTTACATAATTTTGCAAAACAGTATTTTGATTATACAACCTTTTCAACTGATCCTTTAAATCAGTCAATTCACACTGCAGGTAATGTAACTGGCTTTTTAAATCATCGTTTTGATGAGCATAATGATCAGCAGTACCTGATTGCCTGGTCAATTCTGTTTCTCTTATAAAACCACCTTCTATCCGTTGATGCAGCTCCCTTACCTGCTCCTGCAATATTTTTATTTCAACCAGCTGATTTTCCAAATTGCTTTGTAAAGGAATATTATTAACTGTTTTAAGGCTGAGTGCTCTCCAATCAGTTTCCCGGGTATTGGCAACCAGTTTATACTCAGCTGCTAAAGTTCTCAGGTATGCATTTTCTGATTGCAATTGAGCCAATTGTTTTAAAAAATCCACTTGTTGAATATCTTCATTCATTTCGGGCATAAAGTTAGTTAAGTATAAAGTTTTTTACCAACCCACCCTTTATTTTAAATACCCGAAACATTTTTTCCTTTCGTTCATGATAGTGAAACATTGAAAGGATGGTTGGTTCTTAATATTTAATTTATCATCAATATTAATCGTTTGTAACTTCCGTGCAGCATTAAAAGTAAACCTGTTGTCATGTACCTGCAAATAAAATGTTAAAAAAACGTTTTATTTTGCTTTAAATTGATAATTTAAAACATAAGTATGAGAAAAATTGCAATGCTAATTGCGGTGCTTTTTTGCAGCGCCATTTCTATACTTGCCCAAAGCACAATAAAGGGTAAAGTAACGGATTCAAAAGATGGCTCTCCAATCACTGGAGCTACTATTAAAGTGAAAGGAGAAAAAATTTCCACTGCCTCCAATGCTGATGGCACGTTTGAAATCATCCTAAAGCCCGGCAGCTCAATTGAGGTTACTGAAATAGGGCATAATCCACTAACGTTAAAGTATAGTGGGTCAGGTGATCTTGATATCAAAATGGTTCAGGAAACAAAAAGCTTATCTGAGGTGGTGGTAGTGGGTTTAGGTATAAAAAGAGAGAAAAGAAATTTAACCTACAGTGTGCAGGAAGTAAAAGGTGATGCCATCGTTGCCACTAAACAGGATAATGTTGTGAATTCACTGGCCGGTAAGATTCCAGGGGTTCAAATTACAAACTCTACTGGTATGCCCGGAAGTGCCTCCCGTATTGTTATCCGGGGAGCTACCTCCTTAACTGGAGAAAACCAGGCTTTATTTGTTATAGACGGTGTGCCAATGGATAATTCAGAAGCAGGTTCACCCGGAGGTGGTACGCTCACAGCCGGCTCATCTGCCAACAGGGCAATAGATATAGATCCTAATATCATAGAATCTGTCTCCGTGTTAAAAGGTTCGGCAGCAAGTGCCATTTATGGTTCTTCCGGTGCAAGGGGTGTTGTTTTAATTACTACTAAAAACGGCGGGCTTAATAAAAAAGCACAGCTGAATTTCTCCAGCTCTTACAGTTGGGATAAACCCATATTACCAGGATTCCAGGATAAATATGCACAAGGCTTAAACGATAAATATGTGGACGGTAACAATGGACAGTTTGGTTCCGGATCATGGGGCCCATTGATTGACACCTTAAAAGTAAATGGCGTATCGGTTAAAAAACACGATCCAAGAAAAGAATTTTTTAAAACCGGGCATACCCTCGATAATACTGTAAGCGTAAATGGTTCCAGTAATAATTCCCGCTATTTCTTTTCTTATTCCTATTTAAAAGATGACGGTTTAATTCCTACTACTTATTTAAACCGCCATTCCATTTTTGGAAAATTTTCCAACCAGATTCTTGACAAACTCAACCTGTCTTTTCAATTAAATTATGTGAATACGCAAAATCACCGTACCAATGAAGGTAATGGTTTGGGTAACCCACTGTGGACTGTTTATGGTGCCCCAATTTCATGGGACCCACTGCCCAGTACCAATCCTGATGGAAGCCAGCGCCTGTACCGTGCAGCCAGAAATAATGCCTACTGGCTGGTAGATAATACCGGTTTTCAATCTAACGTAAACCGTTTTTTACCGGTAGCTACACTTACTTATACTCCCTATTCATGGTTAACCATTACAGAACGCCTGGGTGCCGATATGTACACGGACCAGTCGGACTATCATGAGGCAAAAGGAATTGTTGCCGGTTTGAGCCCCGATGGCGGCGTAATCGACCGCAATGAAAATTTCAAGCAATTTAATAATGATTTTATTGTTGATATGCACAAGCAATTGACTTCTAAATTATATGGCTCCTTTGTTTTGGGGAGCAATCTGTATTCAAAATCAGACAGGTTTGACCAGGCTACCGGTTTGGGTTTAGGTGTTGATGGTTTTTATAACATCAGTAATACCTCCAAGCAAACTTCCAGCAGCAATCTCTACAGATACCGGAAAGTAGGTTTTTATGCACAGGCCAACCTGGAGTACCAGCGGATGATTACACTTGCATTAACCGGCCGTTATGATGCCACCTCTACACTTCCCCAGGATAAAGCTTATTATCCTTATGGATCAGCAGCAATGGGTTTTATTTTTACTGAATTGATGGATAATAATTCCATTTTAAGTTTTGGTAAAATAAGGGCCTCTTATTCACTCGTGGGCAGTGACAATATAGGCCCCTATGCTTTAACCACCCCTTATTTCTCTGCAAGTGTTTCTAATATCACTTTCCCATTTAATGAGCAAACAGGCTTTTTATTAAACACCACCCTGGGAAATAATCTTTTAAAAAATGAATCGTTAAAAGAAATTGAAGCAGGCCTTGATTTGAAATTTCTAAAAAACAGGTTGTCTTTTGAAGGGTCGTATTTTAAACGTACCAGTTCAGACCTGCTGGCCCCTATACAGATTGAGCCTGCCTCAGGCTTTACCAATGTTAATTTAAACGTGGCTACTATTGAAAATAAAGGATTTGAGTTATTGTTAAGTGGAACGCCTATCAAAAACAAATACATTACCTGGGAGGTAAATCTGAATTTCAGCCGTATTCGCAACAAGGTGCTGGACCTGGGTCCTGGCTTAAATTCTTACCAGTTTGGTGGGTTTTCAGGAGGTGGTGGTATTTATGCCTTTAAAGATCAGCCTTACGGAGTAATTTTTGGTTCAAGATACAAACGAAATGCAGGAGGCAGAATTTTAGTGGACGATGACGGCGAGCCAATCCTGGATGATAACAATGGCCCGGTAGGCAATACCAATCCCGACTGGACTGCCGGTTTTTCAAACACTCTTACCTATAAAGGGTTTTCCTTAAACTTTTCATTTGATATGAAAAAAGGTGGCGATCTTTTTAACTTTGATGAGCATTATAACTGGTTTTACGGAACGCCCAAAGCAACAGAAGACCGTAGCCCAAGACTGATTAATGGTGTAAGAGAAAGTGATGGAAAAGAAAACACCCAACAAATATCTGCACAAACTTATTTCAGGGATCTAAGTGCTATAGACGAAGCCGTAATTGAAGATGGAACCTATATTAAACTCAGAAATGTAGGTATCTCTTATGCACTTAGTCATACTAAAATGAGTTGGTTTCCTTTTAATTCTTTATTGTTCACGGTAGCAGGAAGAAATCTCTGGATATACAAACCGCATTTTTATGGTTCTGATCCGGAAGCTAACCTGCAGGGAGGTGGTAACGGGCAGGGATTGGTTAACTATATGGTGCCTACCACCCGTTCAATCAGTATTGGTTTAAAAGCTACATTTTAAAAAATATTCAACATGAAAAAAATTAATTTCTTAATACTTTTTATATTTTTTATTTCCATAAACGGTTGTAAAAAATACTTAGATGTAAATAAAAACCCCAATAATCCATTAGATGTTCCGGAAGCCATTTCCCTGCCTGCAGTGGAAACAGTAATCTCGACGCAGATTGTTGGTGGCAATGTAACTTTTGGGGTAGCCACCACCACATCTTACTGGATGCAGCAACTGGCGCTAAACCAGGAACAACCGCAGATTGACGGGTATAAGATTACAACAGACGGAGTGGACTGGTATTTTTTGTACCCAACACTTAAAAACCTGCAGTTGTTAAGTGCCAAAGCTGTAACAAATGGCAACTATGGTTATGCAGGCATTGCTGAGGTGCTGTCAGCCTATACCATCGGCATTATTACAGATATGTGGGGAGATGTTCCATATTCACAAGCTTTAGCCGGATTAGATAATTTCCGCCCTACATATGATAAACAGGAAGACATTTATAAAGCCATACAGGCGCAATTAGATAAAGCAATTGAATACTTTGGTAAACCACCATCTGCTTTAGACCCTGGGTCGGATGATTTTATTTATGGCGGTGATACAGAGAAATGGAAAAAGTTTGCTTATACGCTTAAAGCAAGATATTATATGCATCTTTCGAAGGCACCTGCTTATAGCGCCGCTACACAGGCAGACCTTGCATTGGCGGCTTTACAAAACGGCTTTGGCAGTAATGATGATGACGCAGCCTTTGCCTATCCCGGAACCTCTGGAAATGAAAGCCCCTGGTTTCAGAATACTTTATCAGGTGCCGGCGGAGTGGTATTATCCACTACCATCATTGATTCATTGGTGTCACGTCACGATCCCAGACTACCTGTTATTGCAGCTGAAGCTGCCACAGGAGGCGGCTATCATGGCAGAGTGATTGGCAGTGGCGCAAACCCTGACCCCGATGAATATTCCCGTGTAAATGATTTTTATGCAGGTGCGGCAGCCAGTGTATATATATTAACTTATGGTGAAGCGCTTTTTCTTAAAGCTGAAGCCACTTTGATTAAAAGCGGATACAGCGATGCACAGTCAATTTATAAGGATGGTATTACCGCCCATATGGCTAAGTTAGGAATTGACATTACTTCTCCTGCTGCACAATCATACCTGGCTTCAAGAGGTACCCTTACTGCCGGCAATGCTTTGCAAAGAATTATGGAAGAAAAATCAATTGCTGACTTTTTATCAATAGAAAATTACAACGACTGGAGACGTACAGGATACCCATTACTAATCCGTGTCCAAAATAGCTTTCAAGACACAGACATACCATTAAGGATGCCGTATCCGTTAACTTCTATTACCAGTAATCCACAGCCTGAGAATGAGGAAGGAGCTACTCCGATTACTAAACCCGTTTGGTGGGATAATTAATATTTTTTTGATGCTATAAAGGGCTCTTTTCTTAACAAAGAGCTCTTTATTATTTGATAAACATACTGAAAGCAACGAGGGCTTCGTAATCGGTAAAAGGCTTTTGTTTAGTAACTCACCTAACGCGCCAGAGATCCTCAAAACTGAGCTGCAACTAAATTTGATAAATTACCGATTTTGCAATAGTTATTTTTAATAATTGATTTCAATAAAACAGATCTAATCAGTTTGTTTTAAAGCCACTCCTTTATTGGAATGGCTTTAAATTTTTATATAGAAAGAATGCTTCTGCATCTGCTGTGAATAC
>JAYVLZ010000174.1:0-7917 GCA_043759175.1 Chitinophagaceae bacterium
TTCCGCCAGGGATGGAGAACCGGTGTAAACCGTGCTGCTGAAGCAATGACAATTTTTGCAGTAATGTGTGCCGGCCAGTTTCCTATCTGGCACATGGGCCGTGTTTGGAATGCTTTCTTTGTACTTCCTTATCCAAATACAAGAGGCCCGTTATGGGTAAATTTTAATTCACCATTGTTGTGGGATGTATTTGCAATATCAACTTATTTCACTGTCTCCTTATTATTCTGGTATTCTGGTTTGCTGCCCGATCTTGCAACTCTTCGTGACAGGGCCAGGAAGAAATGGGCCAAAATGTTTTATGGTGTTGCCGCATTTGGATGGACAGGCTCTACCAAACATTGGCAAAGACATGAAGCACTTTCATTAGTATTGGCAGGATTAAGTACACCCCTTGTATTATCAGTACACACTATTGTATCTTTTGACTTCGCCACTTCGGTTGTTCCGGGTTGGCATACTACCATCTTTCCTCCTTACTTCGTAGCAGGTGCTATCTTCTCAGGGTTTGCTATGGTACAAACACTTTTATTAGTTACAAGAAAAGTGCTGGGGTTGCAGGACTACATCACTGTCGAGCATATTGAAGTGATGAATAAAGTAATTGTATTAACAGGTTCTATTGTAGGTATTGCTTACCTCACAGAGCTTTTTATGGCCTGGTATTCTGCAGTAGAATTTGAAAATTTCGCTTTCTTCGAAAACAGGTTGAACCTGAATAGCCCTTATGGCTGGAGTTATTGGATTATGATGGGCTGTAACGTATTATCACCACAGATTTTCTGGAGTACAAAAATGAGAAGGAATCTCGTACTTACCTTTTTCATGTCAATTTTAATAAACATCGGTATGTGGTTCGAACGTTTTGTAATTATCGTTACCTCTGTTTATCGGGATTATTTGCCCAGCTCGTGGAGTACTTATTACACACCTACAATTTGGGAGGTTGGTTTTTACATGGGTACGTTCGGATTATTCTTTACCTGTTATTTCCTGTTCTCCAAATTCTTCCCGGTAATTGCGATAGCAGAGATAAAACATATTTTAAAACGAAGTGGTGAGAATTATAAAGACAAAATGGATGTGGTAGAAAATGAAAAAGTAGAAAAATTTGCTCACGAACAGGAGCATGATCATTAAGGATAAAAATTGTTGGCTAAAAGCTAAATACAATGGGTGTAAAAAAATTTGTTACAGGTAATTTTTATGATGAAGCAGTTTTGTTTCCGGCGGTAAAGAAAACCCGCAGGGCAGGATATAAAATTCATGATGTCTTTACGCCATTTCCTATTCATGGATTGGATAAAGCCATGGGTCTTCGGGATACCAGTTTACATACTGCTGGATTTATTTATGCAATGGCAGGTACAGCAACGGCGGTAGGTTTCATCACCTGGGCATTAACCATCGACTGGCAAATCAATTTCGGTGGTAAACCATTTTTTGCCTTACCTGCATGGATTCCCATTACATTTGAGTTAACCGTATTATTTGCTGCGGTGGGCATGGTACTTACATTTTGTTATCTGTGTCAACTGGCGCCTTTTGTAAGAAAAGATCATTTCAATCCCCGTTCAACAGACGACACCTTTGTAATGGCACTGGAGTGTACAGAGAAAACAAATGATACGGAAGCAGTTAGTTTTTTACAAAGTATTGGTGCAACAGATGTGCAGGTACAATATAAAGAAACAGGTTGGTGGCTGGGTCGTTATGATAAAGCAAATAAACGATTTGAAAAAAAGGAAGAAGCGGCTCATTAAGTAATTATATAATTAACAGCGGATGAAAAAACTTTCGGTTATAACAAGTGGCCTGATGATAGTAGCAGTGATGATAAGCTGTAGCGACACCAAGCGTACCCCCAACCGTGTTTATATGCCGGATATGTCATACAGCCGGGCTTATGAAACGTATGCTTCAACAGAAGCACTCGATAAAGAAGGAGTGCATTATGTTTCTATGCCTGTACCGGGAACAGTGGCCCGTGGAGACATATTTGCTTATACATTAAAAAATGATTCTGCCGGTTATGCGCAATCTGCAACTGTAAAAAGTCCACTTAATGCAGATAGTGTGAATATGAAGGAAGCAGAAAGATTGTACCTGGTTAATTGTGGTATTTGTCATGGAACCAAACTGGATGGTAATGGACCGCTTTGGAAAAATGGTGATGGGCCTTTTCCTAATAAGCCAGCTACATTGGTAGGGGATGCGGTATATGAAAAGATGACTGAAGGAACCATGTTTCATTCAGTTACCTATGGTAAAAATTCGATGGGAAGTTATGCTTCTCAGTTGAACACAAGACAACGTTGGGAAGTTATTGCTTATGTTAAATCAAAGCAAGGCGGTGGCAGTGCAAAAGATAGTGCAATGGCAGCAATGCCTGTAAAGGATACGGCAGCAAAAAAGTAAACTAACCCCTCAGTAATTGGGGAGTTTGGAATTTATATTTTGGAATTTCATAAAAGAACACTGATGTCAATAAGAGAAAATTTTGTAGTACCAAAAAGATATAATTCAATATCTATAGCACTGATGCTGCTTGGTATTATTGCTGTTGTTGCATTGTATATAAGTACACACGGAGGCAGTGGTACCGAAGAAGAAAAGCAGTTGAGAGATGCAAGGTTTTGGGCAAGCTTACTGCAAAACAGCGTTTACTTCTTATTAGTGGTAAACGCCTCTATGTTTTTTATTTGTGCTACCACATTGGCGTGGGGCGGCTGGCAAATGGCTTTTCGCCGGGTGCCGGAAGCCATATCTGCAGTAGTACCAGTTATAGGTGCAATTGCAGTTGTTATTTTGTTATCCATTGCTTTTGGCAGCAACCATACTATTTTTCATTGGACAGATACAGAACATGTAAAACATGATCCGGTTCTGAATTTCAAAAAAGGATTTTTAAATAAAAATTTCTTTGCCTTTGTAACTGTACTTACAGTTGCTCTTTGGTCGCTGCTGGGATGGAAGATTCGTAAACTTTCACGCAGCCTCGATGACAAGCCATTAGCATCAAGAGAAGAGGCTAAAAAATATGTTTGGAATAATACCATCTGGGCAGCCTTGTTTATGATTGTATTTGCTTTAACTGTCATGTCTTCTATTCCCTGGTTGTGGCTGATGAGTATTGATGCACACTGGTACAGCACCATGTACAGCTGGTACACATTTGCCAGTACGTTTGTAGCCGGTTTGGCACTTATATGTTTATTTGTGGTGTTCCTTAAGAATGCCGGTTACCTGGAATATACCAATGAAGAACACTTGCATGATATTGGTAAATTTATGTTTGCCTTCTCCATATTCTGGACATACCTCTGGTTCTCACAGTTTATGCTTATCTGGTATGCCAACATTCCTGAAGAAACTACTTATTTCAAGCCCAGGGCGGCGGGAATATATAGTGGAATATTTTGGCTAATGTTTGTAATCAATTTCCTCGCTCCGTTGTTAATATTAATGAGAAGGGGGGCAAAAAGGAATTATACCACCATTACGTTTATGGCATTGCTTATAATATTCGGCCATTGGCTGGATTTTTTCCAGATGGTATTTCCAGCGGTATCTAAAGATAAAGTACCGATGTTAATATATGATTTTGGAGTGGCATTAGGTTTTGTGGGGTTAATAATGTTCGTTACCGGCAGAGCATTGGCTAAAGCTCCATTGCTGGCAAAGAACCATCCGTTTTTAAAAGAAAGTATAATACATCATACTTAACAATGTTAGGTTGATGTTTGATAGTTTGAAGTTGCGTTAGTTTGGACATTATAAATAGAGGGGTAGGTGTTAAAATTTTTAATTGAATTTAATTGCTGATAGTTTATGCAAACATTTTTCATCGTTGCAATTTTAGGATTGGGTTTTCTGATCACTTTTCAGATTGCCAAAGCCAGTGAGTATGTAGCCGTATTGCGGGGCGAAGAAAAGGTCCGTAAGCAAACAAATAAGGTAAATGCTTTTATGTTGCTGGCATTCCTGATTTTGGGGCTTATCGGTGTATATTATTGTAATGTAAAACTGAGTGGAAAAATTTTAGGTGAACCGGCCTCAGACCATGGTGTGCTGATTGACAGGATGCTCTACATAACTATCGGACTTACAGGTGTTGTATTTTTAATTACACAGATAGCCCTATTCTGGTTTTCGTTTAAATACCAGGAATCTGATACCCGTAAAGCATATTACTATCCGCATAATAATAAACTCGAATTAATCTGGACGGTAATTCCTGCCATAGCTCTAACTGTCCTCGTGGGATTTGGTTTATTTTATTGGTTTAAAATAACTGGTGATGCACCTAAAAATGCTATGATTGTTGAAGTAACCGGCAAGCAATTCGGTTGGGAGTTTCGTTATCCGGGTAATGATAAAATTTTAGGTAAAAAATATTTTAAAAACATTAATGCAGCCAAAAATAATCCGATTGGACAGTTATGGGATGATCCTGCAAACCATGATGATGTTTGGATGGAACAGGAAATGCACCTTGTGGTAAACAAACCTGTAAAACTCATTATTGGTTCCAGAGATGTAATTCATGATGTAGGATTAGCACATTTCAGGATGAAGATGGATGCAGTACCGGGCACACCAACCACCATGTGGTTTACCCCTACGTACACAACAAAACAAATGAAGGAAAAAACGAATAACCCGGATTTTGTGTATGAAATTTCCTGTGATCAGATGTGTGGGAGAGGTCACTGGAGTATGAGAGGTATAATTGTGGTAGAAACACAGGAAGAGTTTGATGTATGGATGGCGAAAAAGAAACCACAATATTTGGTAGCTAATCCCGACAAAGATCCTTCGGCACCCAAAGCCGACAGTGCAAAAACTGTTGCGGCTGTATTGATTGGAAAATAAGCGACGTTAAACCCAAACGCCGGTAAAATAATATGATTTTCGAATCCCCTAAGGGAATGGGGCACAAAATAGAAAGAAAATGAGCGAAGCAATGAATGTACAATCCGGAGTAGCAACAGGGCCTGCTATAGTGCATTATGATGATCATCATGTACATGGTCACCATAAGGAAACGTTTATTTCCAAATATGTTTTCAGTATGGATCATAAAACTATTGCCAAACAGTTTTTGATCACTGGTATTATATGGGCTATTATAGGAGGATTGTTTTCTGTACTGTTCCGGTTACAGTTAGGTTATCCGGAGCAATCTTTTCCCATCCTGGAAACATTTTTTGGGCATTGGGCAAAAGGGGGGCAGATACAACCTGAATTTTATTATGCGTTAATTACCATGCACGGAACAGTGCTGGTATTCTTTGTATTAACAGCCGGTCTTAGCGGAACCTTTGCCAACTTTTTAATTCCATTGCAGATAGGTGCAAGAGATATGGCATCACCTTTTTTAAATATGCTTTCTTATTGGTTCTTCTTTATGGCCAGTATAGTAATGATCTCTTCATTATTTATTTCTACAGGTCCGGCCTCTGGAGGATGGACAGTTTATCCGCCACTTAGTGCATTAGGCCAGGCTTCATCCGGTTCTAAACTGGGTATGGATTTATGGTTGGTAAGTATGGCCTTGTTTATTGTATCATCATTATTGGGTGGATTAAATTATATCTCAACCATTCTTAACCTTCGTACAAAAGGAATGAGTATGACCAGGATGCCGCTGACGATCTGGGCATTATTTTTTACTGCTGTATTGGGTGTACTCTCTTTCCCGGTATTACTTTCCGGGGCTATCCTTTTATTATTTGATAGAAATCTGGGTACAAGTTTCTTTCTGAGTGATATAGTGGTGAATGGTGAAATATTACCAAACGAAGGTGGTAGTGCAATTCTGTTTCAGCATTTGTTCTGGTTCCTTGGGCATCCTGAAGTATATATCATCTTATTACCAGCCATGGGAATGGTATCAGAAATATTATCGGTAAACAGCCGCAAACCAATTTTTGGTTATATGGCAATGCTGGGTTCTTTATTCGCTATTACTATTCTGGCTTTTCTTGTTTGGGCGCATCACATGTTTGTTACGGGATTAAATCCTTTCCTCGGATCCATCTTCGTATTACTTACCTTATTAATTGCGGTGCCGTCGGCAATAAAAGTATTTAACTGGTTAACGACATTATGGAGAGGTAATATCCGGTTTACTCCGGCAACTTTGTTTGCCATTGGATTTGTAAGCTTATTTATATCAGGTGGTTTAACTGGTATCTTCCTTGGAAACTCCACGATTGATATTCACCTGCATGATACTATGTTTGTGGTGGCACACTTCCATATAGTAATGGGGGTGGCTTCTATGTTTGGTATGTTCGCCGGTATTTATCACTGGTTCCCTAAAATGTTTGGTCGCTACCTGAACAGCACATTAGGTTATATCCATTTCTGGGTAACTATGATAGGAGCTTATCTTATTTTCTGGCCAATGCATTACCAGGGATTGGCAGGTATTCCCCGTCGATATTTAGATAAAAGAGGGTGGACATCCTTCAACGGATTTCCTGAGCTGGATAAAATGATAACTATTGTTTCTATTATTGTTTTTGCAGTGCAGCTGATGTTTGTATTTAATTTCTTCTATTCAATTTTTAAAGGAAGAAAAGTGACCAATCCAAATCCATGGGGAGCTAATACGTTGGAGTGGACAACACCACTTCGTCCGGGACATGGTAACTGGGAAGGAGAAATTCCTGAAGTTCATCGCTGGGCTTATGATTATGCAAAAGATGGTAGAGAGTTTATTCCGCAGACAGAACCGATTGGTGAGAATGAGAGTAAGCATTAAGAAAGTTGTGAGTTGTGAGTCGTGAGTCGTGAGTTAGAGTGTTTAGAATCGTGAAGCTCTTTTTTTTGTTGAAACGCATTTTAATTACTTACCCCGTAGGTGTTCAACAATGAAGAGAATAACAGAAAATGAAATTTGAAATTGCCGGAGCCGTTGCAAATGCTGCGTAAAGAACAGAAAGTACAAGAGTGCGACGCAAGGGACGATGATAGTAGTACAGAAGATGGGAGTATAAATTTTATGTTCTTTTAAGTGAAGGCTGACATGAAGAAGATTAAAGATTACTTACAGTTAATGAAGCCTTCGCTGAGTATCATGGTGGTGTTCAGCAGTATTATTAGTTTTTTGCTGACACAGGGTTCGGAGAATTATGTGGATATATGGAAAATGATATTCTTGCTCTTTGCAGGTGGGATGCTGGTAACGGGCAGTGCTAATGCCATAAACCAGGTAGTTGAAAAAGATACTGATGCACTGATGAAGCGGACAGCACAACGTCCGGTAGCATCAGGTCGTATGAGTGTAACGGAAGGATGGATTTTTTCCATCATAACCGGGGCACTGGGAGTTTTTATTCTCGGCAATTATTTTAACTGGTTAGCAGCGGGATTGGCAGCATTTAGTTTATTTCTTTATGCATTTATTTATACGCCGTTGAAGAAAGTAAATTCAATAGCGGTATTGGTAGGTGCGGTGCCGGGAGCATTGCCTTGTTTAATTGGATGGGCAGCAGGTGATAATAATTTGGCTATTGGCGGTTGGGCATTGTTTGCGTTTCAGTTCTTTTGGCAATTTCCCCATTTTTGGGCTATTGCCTGGGTGGCACACAAAGATTATTCAACTGCAGGTTTCAAATTGTTGCCGGCAGATAAAGGACCAACAAAATTTACAGCATTGCAAACAATAATGTATTCGCTGATATTGATACCAGTTACATTAGCACCTTTCTTTGTAGGAATGTGCAGCTATAATGATACACAGGGAATAATAAGTTTGGTGTTAATAGGGCTGGCGAATGTATTTATGACAGGAAGATGTATAACATTATATAAAAAAATGGATGTGGGTTCGGCAAGGAAAGTAATGTTTGGAAGTTATACATCTTCCTGTCATAAATACATTCGCCAGCCCTATTAACACCAAAC